>CAZJPA010000061.1:0-13627 GCA_964547755.1 uncultured Sphingomonadales bacterium | reverse complement strand
GCCGAGGCTGTAGACATAAAGGGCGAGCTCTTTGATCACGGCCTCAGACAGGCGCCCGCCCCAGGCCGGCATCTGACCCGCCCGACCATTGGCGACCGTCTCGAAGATGGTCTTCTCGTCTCCACCATAAAGCCAGATGTCGTTGGTCAGGTCCGGCGCGCCCAGCATGGGGTTGCCCTTGCCGTCGGGCCCATGGCAGGCGGAACAGATCTGCGCGAATGTCTCGGCCCCGCGCTCGGCCGCCTGGCCGTCGCGGGTGCGGCCCGACAGCGAGAGCACATATTGGACGACATCTTCCACCTGTTCGCGGGTGAGCACACCGTCCTTCAAATACCCCTGCATGACGTTCATGCGGGTCTCGGGATCGGACTCCCAGCGCACACCATGGGTGATGGTGTAATGGATATCGCTCAGTCGGCCGCCCCAGATCCATTCGTCGTCGTTGAGATTGGGAAAGCCCGGTCCGCCTTGGGCGCCGGTGCCGTGGCAGGGCGCGCAATTGTCCCCGAAGGCCGCTTTGCCGCCCGCGATGGCAAAAGCGGCGAGCTCCGGGTCGGCGAGAATGGCCTTGAGCGACCGGTCCGCGATTGTGCGCTCGAAACGAACCCGTTCGGCCGCCTTGGCCTTGAGTTCGCGTTCGACGTCATCACGCGCTGTCGTGCCGATGATGCCGCGGGTGAAGGTCCAACCGTCCTCGCCCGGCACCGGCCAGGACGGATAGAGGATCCAGAACACGAAAGAGCCGATGATCGTGGCGTAGAAGATCCTGACCCACCAACGCGGCAGCGGATTGTCGAGCTCGCGGATGCCGTCCCACTCATGGCCGGTGGTCTCGATGCCGGTGAGCTCGTCGACAGCACGCTTGTCCGTCATCCCTGATTCTCCTTGGTGCTGGATGATGTCTCGGCCTCTTGCGGATCGTCATTGAGCGGCAGTGCCGCCATGCGGCGGAAGGTCTCACGATTGCCGGGCCAGAGCGCATAAGCCACCGCAACCGCAAACAGCAGCATCAGAAAGCCCAGCCCCCACGTGCCGGCGAAATGGACGAGGCGCTCATACATGGTTTTTCCCTCGCGTTGGCCTGTGGCTTCTGTGGCTTCCCGCGATCGGTTAGCGATCGTTGTCGCCCTGCGTCACATCGAAGGCTTGGGTGTCCACCAGGGTGCCGAGCATCTGGAGATAGGCGATCAAGGCATCCAACTCGGAGACCATCTTTGGGTTGCCGTCAAAGTCCCGAACCTTCACCTTCTCGCCATAGCGTGTGATCAGCCCGTCCGTATCTGCCTCCGGGTCGAGCTGGGCCAACAGATCATCTTTGGCGTGCTGGATCATGTCATCGGTATAGGGCACGCCGACCAGCCGCTCCGTTTTCAACCGCTCTGCGATATGGCGATAGTCGAGCGGCGTATCCGCGAGGAAGGGATAGCCCGGCATCACCGACTCGGGCACCACCGAGCGCGGATCGGCCATGTGCATGCGGTGCCATTCGTCCGAATACTTGCCGCCCACGCGGGCGAGATCCGGCCCGGTGCGCTTCGATCCCCATTGGAAGGGATGGTCATACATGCTTTCGGCCGCCAGCGAATAATGGCCGTAGCGGTCGACCTCCGAGCGCAGCGAGCGGATCATCTGACTGTGGCAGACATAGCAGCCCTCGCGGATATAGATGTCGCGGCCGGCGAGCTCCAGGGGCGTATAGGGGCGCATGCCCTCGACCTTCTCGATCGCGCTCTTCATCCAGAACAGCGGCACGATCTCCACCAACCCGCCGATGGACACGACGATCAGGATCCCGATGAGCAGCGCAAAGGCGTTCCGCTCTAGCCAGCCGTGCAAGGACCAGTTTGCCATCTTCCCTGCTCCCTTGTTTCCCACATTCGGGTGTGCGCGCTGCCCCGTCAGGCCGCCGCCGGCGCGAATTCGGCCAACGGCTCGCGCCTGCGGATGCGGCCCTTGGCGGTCATGTAGATGTTCCAGGCCATGATCAACGCGCCGATGAGATAGAGTCCGCCGCCGATCGCCCGGATGATGTAGTAGGGATGCATGGCCGCCACCGTCTCGGCGAAGGAGTATTCGAGGAAGCCCAAGGCATCATAGGAGCGCCACATCAGCCCCTGCATGATGCCGGAGACCCACATCGCCGTGATGTAGAGCAGAATACCCAGCGTCGACAGCCAGAAATGCCACTCCACCAAGGCCAGCGAATAGAGGCGCTTGCGGCCGAACACCCAGGGCGCAAGACAATAGAGCGCCCCGAAGGACACGAATCCCACCCAACCCAAGGCACCGGAGTGCACATGGCCGATCGTCCAGTCCGTATAATGCGACAGGCTGTTGACCCAGTGCATGGACATGGCCGGCCCTTCGAAGGTGCTCATGCCGTAGAAGGCGACAGAGACCACCAGCATCCGGATCACCGGATCGGTTCTCAGCTTATCCCAAGCGCCTTTGAGGGTCAGCAGGCCGTTGAGCATGCCGCCCCAGGACGGCATCCACAGCATCACCGAAAACGTCGCGCCCAGCACCTGAGTCCACATCGGCAGGGCGGTGTAGTGCAGATGGTGCGGCCCGGCCCAGATGTAGAGAAAGATCAGCGCCCAGAAATGGATGATCGACAGTCGGTAGGAATAGACCGGCCGCTCGGCGCGCTTGGGCACGAAGTAATACATGATCCCCAAGAATCCCGCCGTCAGGAAGAACCCGACCGCATTGTGGCCATACCACCACTGGATCAGGGCGTCCTGAGCGCCCGCATAGACGATCACCGATTTGGAGGAAAAGGGCGAGAGCGGGATCGCGGCATTGTTGCCCAGATGCAGCATCGCGATGGTCACGATGAAGGCCAGATAAAACCAGTTTGCCACATAGATGTGCGGCTCCTTGCGGCGCGCAAGCGTGATCAGGAAGACGAGCAGATAGACCACCCACACGATGGTCAGCCACAGATCGGTCAACCATTCGGGTTCGGCATATTCCTTGGATTGGGTGACTCCCATCAGGTAACCGGTCGCCGCCAGGATGATGAAGAAATTGTAGCCCCAGAAGACGAACCACGGCGCGATCTCACCGGCCAGGCGGACCCGGCAGGTGCGCTGGACCACCCAGAAAGAGGTCGCAATCAGAACATTGCCGCCGAAGGCGAAGATCGCCGCCGAGGTGTGCAACGGCCGCAGCCGTCCGAAATTGGTGACCGCGGTATCGAGATTGAGTGCAGGAAAGGCCAATTGCAAGGCGATAACGACGCCGACGAGGAAGGCGACGATCCCCCAGAAGACACTCGCCACCACACCATATTTAACGATCTTGACATTGTAGTGGCTGCGATCGGCCGGCGGGCGGAAAGCCGCCAGCTGCGCGATCCCGATCGCGAAGAAGACGACAAAGAGCAGGGCATGCACCTGCATCGGCCGGTCCCAGGCATGGGCCGCCGTGACCAGCGCCCAGATCAGCCCGAGGACGAAAATCGCGATCGTGCCGGCCTTGGCCAGCCCCATTCCTCCCTCGCGTGCTCCGTCCATGACATGTCTCCCGTCTTCGTCGTTGTCGGAGATTGCACCTTGCGGCCGCATCCGACCGGCATACCCGATCGGCCGCCATGTCCCCGGCGGCGGGCAGCCCCATCTTCGGCCTTCTGTGCGAAACAGCGCGCCAAGAGATTGATCTGGATCAAGGCGACACCCATCGCCGTGCCCCATTGTTTTCGGTCCACATAACGGGACAGCCTTGCCCGCCGTTAACCGCTCCTAAAGACTGCCGCTATTTGATCAAACACACAAGGGCAAAGCGAAGTGCGGAGAACGAAACGAGGATGACTTGCAATTCGCATGGCTGAAAACCCTCTTCCTGCCGCGTGGCCTCGTGCCCGTCCATCCCCACACGCCCGTGCCGTGGACGGAGGGCGAAATGGTCAAGCAGTGGTGGTTCGCCGCCCGCCGTCCTTGGGGACTGCCGAGTGTGGAGGATATCGACATCAGACGACTGAAGAGGGTTCTTCCCCGTCTGATCCTGCATGACGTCGAGCCCGAGCGCCCGGTTTTCCGCATCCGCCTGGCAGGCGAAGACTATGTCGCCATGATCGGCCGCCAACCCAAAGGCTATACCCTGGCGCAAATCCCGGCCACCCGCCGCCTGCGCCGTCGCTACCTATGGGCGGTCCGCCACCGTTGCCCCTACTACACGCATCCTCTCGAATTGGCCTGGGCCGAGCGGCCTTATCGGCACTACCAAGCACTGGTGATGCCGTTGTCCACCGACGGCCAGCGCGTAGACGCCATCCTCGCACTGGGCCGATTCTTCGCCAGCGGACCGGCTTCTTCTTGAGTGGTTTCCCCTTGAGCGCTTTCCTCTTGCGTGGCTTCCCTTCGCGTGGCGTCTCCTTGCGGAGCGATCCTGGCCCTCCGTCGGGCACGGAGGAAGAGAGCCGCGTTTTTTCAAAAATCGTTATTGCGACGCATTCGCATTTTTGGTATGGGGCCAAACGCTTCCAAGGCGCATCGCGTCTGCGTGCAAGCGGCTTCACACGCAGGCTCGCACTCCGGTTGAGGCAGACGAATCAGGGAATTCTTCCTCATGTGGACAGCACGCATTGCCCCCGCATCGCTCCGGGCCATTCTGGCGCCGGTTTTTCTGGCCTGGCTGACATCGGCTTTTCCGCCCGTCTTCGCTGAAAATGCGTCGCTGTCTCCCGAAGCCCGGCAGGCGGCGGATGTCTCGTCTGGAGGGGCGGTGCGAGACGACGCCCAGGCTCTGTGGCAGCTGCTCGACTACATCGCCGTCGATTACGGCGGCGCGGTCAAGAACGGCCGGGTGACGAACCAGCAGGAATATGCCGAGATGCGGGAGTTCGCCTCTCTCGTCATGCGCCAGGCGACCGCGTTGGAAGCCGTATCGGCCAGCGGCACCGGCGAGCGGCCCGCCCTCGTGCCCCTTGCCGAGGCGCTGGTCAAAGCCGTGGGAGAGAAGGCTCCGGCGGAAACGGTCGCGACATTGGCCCGGCGGTTGGCTGCCGAGATCGCGCAGCGTTTTTCCCTGACGCTCGCCCCGACGCGGGTGCCGCCGCTGGCCAAGGCGGCGGTGCTGTATCGGGACAATTGCGCCTCCTGTCATGGTGAGACAGGCGCCGGCGATGGACCGCTCGCCCAGAACATGGAGCCGCCGCCGATCGCCTTCACCGATTTTGCGCGGGCGCGCGAGAGAAGCCTTGCATCCTATTTTGCGACGATCACCCGCGGCGTGGACGGAACGGCCATGCCGGGTTTCGCGCATCTGGACGCCGCCGACCGCTGGGCGCTCGCCTTTCACATCGGCGGCTTTGCGTTCCCGACCGAACTGGTGCCGGAAGGACGCCGGCTGTGGAAAGAGGATGCCGCGCTCCATGAAATCATTCCGGATCTTCAGGCCCTGACGGCGCTGACCCCCGCCGATCTCGCCACGCACATGGGGGAAGAGCGTATGCGTGCCCTGCTCGCCTTTCTGCGGCGTCATCCGGGAGCCGTCACCGCGCGCAGCGCGGCCTCTCTTGCGCTCGCGCATGAAAAGCTGAAGCAGGCAGTCGCCCTTTATCGGACCGGTGATCGGCGAGCGGCCGCACGCGCCGCGCTGGCAGCCTATCTGGACGGCGTGGAACCGGTGGAGCCGCTGCTCAAGGCGCGGGCGAGCGCCCATGTCCCCGTCATCGAACAGGCCATGGCCGCGGTACGGCGTGTGATCGAGAAAGACGAGGGCGTGCGGGCTCTGGAAGCCGCGGTCGCCCAGGCCGAGCAGCAGCTGGATGCGGCCGAGCGCGCCCTGTCCTCCTCTGCGCAGGCTGGTCAATGGGCCACCGCGAGTGCGGCCTTCACCATCCTCTTACGTGAGGGGCTGGAGGCGCTGCTGCTCGTCGTCGCCATGATCGCCTTCATCGCCAAGACCGGGCGGCGCGACATGCTTCCTTACGTCCATGGCGGCTGGGTCGCCGCTTTGCTCGCGGGCTTCGCCACCTGGCTGCTCGCCACCCGCCTGATCGCGATCAGCGGAGCGACCCGGGAGCTGACGGAAGGCCTCGGCGGGCTGTTGGCGGCGATCGTCCTGGTTTCGGTGGGTGTGTGGATGCATGGGCGCGCCACGGCGGCCGGCTGGCAGCGCTATATCGCCGACAACATGAAGCGCGTGCTCTCGCGCCGATCGGCCTGGTTCTTGTTCTTTCTTTCTTTCCTCGTCGTCTATCGCGAGGCGTTCGAGACGATTCTCTTCTACGTCGCCCTTTGGAGCGAAGGCCAGGAGACGGCCGTGGCCGGCGGTGCGGCTGCCGGTACCGCTGCCCTTGTCATCATCGCCCTTGCACTCACCCGCTTCGCCCGCACCCTCCCGATCCGGGCCTTCTTTGTCGCAAGTTCCTGGCTGATCGCGGTGCTGGCCGTGGTGCTGGCCGGCAAGGGCGTGGCGGCGCTTCAGGAAGCCGGCTGGCTGACGGCAAGCCCGCTTCCCCTCCTGCCGCGGATCGACTGGATCGGCCTGTTCCCCACCCGCGAGACGGTGCTGGCCCAGGCTATCGCGGCGCTGGCCACCTTCGGTGCCTTCGCCTGGCAGAGCCGGCGTGAGATGCAGGCGGCGACGCGCTCGGGATGACCGGGCGGGATGACCAGGCGGGATGCCGCAACCGCATCTTGCCCCCATCCCTTGCCGGCAATGGGTGGACCGGGAACGGTCGGCGGGACAGAGGATGCGCGCGTCTGTCCGAGTGCGGCTGCCCCCACCGGCGACGATCACCGTCTGTCGGCGTCGTGTTCGGGGTCGAGCAGACGATGAAGATGGACGATCACATATTTCATCAGGGCATCGTCCACATGGGCGTGGCTCGCGGCCTGCCAAGCCTTGAAGGCCTCCCGGTAGTTCGGAAAGATCCCCACGATATCGAGCTTCGAGAGATCTTCGAACTCCAGTCCCTGCGGGTCCTTGACCCGCCCACCGAAGACCAGATGAAGGAGCGGTTTCGAAGTCGTGGTCTCTGGCGCACTCATGGCATCCTTCCCGGATCTCGAAGGGGCGACCGGTCCCGAAAAGACGGGGGTCTTGGCGCCCCCGATTTGCGGCCGCCCTCATGGTTCTGTGCTCAGGCGGCGGATCGCCGCGCGTCACCGCCGTTCATTACGGGCAGCGGCCCATAGCATGCCGGACCGGCATGTCAAGAGCGATCTCGTCCGCCCGCGGCCCGGGCACAGCCGCCATGCCGGCACGAGGTGAGACACGCTCTTGCCTGTGATGTGACCTGCGCGCGATCATGCGTCTTCATCGCCTGCGTCGCCGTTGTTGAACGCGGCCGGAGGCGGAGCCAGGAAGGTCTCGATCGCCCGCACCACCTCGCCGAGGGACAGACGCGCAACAGGCACCTCAGGGGGCAAGGCGGCGAACAATCGGCTGGGCGAGCCGGGATCGAGCAACACGAAGACCCCCTGATCCCCGGCACGCCGAATCAGCCGGCCGAAAGCTTGAGCCAGACGGAAGCGCGTGAGCATCTCGTCATAGGCGCGGCCGCCGAAGGCGGCACGGCGGGCCCGATGCAAGACGTCCGGACGCGGCCAGGGCACGCGCTCGAACACGACGAGTCTCAGCGAGTAGCCCGGTACGTCCACGCCATCGCGCAGGGCGTCGGTGCCGAACAGCGAGGCCGCCTCCTGCGCCCGAAAGAGATCGACGAGGCTGGCCGTATCCATGGGATCGACATGCTGGGCAAACAGGGGCAACCCCGCGCGCTCGAGCCGCGGGCGAATGCGCGCCGTGACCTGTCTGAGCCGTCTGATCGCGGTAAACAGCACGAGGGCCCCGCCACCCGCCGCCCGCACCAGCGCCTCGACCGCTCCGGCCAGCTGGTCGATGCGACGGCGCGGCAGATCCCGCACCACGAACACCCGCGCCTGGCTGTCCCACTGGAAGGGTGAAGGCGCAGCGAAGCGGCGCGGGGGCAACGGCAGATGCCGGACCCCGGTCAGCAGATCCGCGCTCGCCCAACGGGCGGGGTCGTCTGCGCCCTCATCGGTCGTCAACCGATGATCGTTGAGGGTGGCCGAGGTGATGAGCGCACCATTGAGCCGCGCAAGCACGGTTTGCGCGAAGGCGGCCGCCGGATCGAGCAGATGACGCATCATACCGATGTCGCGAACATGGCCGTCCTGTCGGCGCAGGACAAAACTATCGATCACCTCTTCCACCGGCGTTCCGATCGCCTCCAGCATCGCCACCCACGCGCGCAGCAGATCGACCCGCCGCCGCAAGCCCATGACCGCCGCCTCGAGACGACCGACAACCCCCTCCTCGCCCGGTTGCGCCGCCACCTCTTCCGCCATGTCGGCAAGTGTCCCGGCCAACGCCGCGATGGCGCGCGCCAACACGGACAGCTCCCGCCCCAGGCGCTCGGCCTCGGCCAGCAAGGCCGACGGCGGCTCTTCGGTGCCGCAGGCGAGATCATAGCCCTCCTCGCGGGCGAAGGGCTCGGCGCGGGCAATCACCAGCTCGTGAACGCGGTGGAGGAATCGCGCAAAGGGCGTGCGCACGGCGCCGTGGCGAATGCGGCGCAGCGCATCGGCGGCCGGCAGCACATGGGCGGCTTCCAGAACCGCTGCGAACCGGGACTCGGCTTCCGCGTTTCCGGCCACGAGATCGCCGATCCGTTCTTTGAGTCCACGCCGGCGCCCGCGTCCCAACAACCAACGCCTGAGCTCCTGCCCCTCGCGCAAGCTGAGCGCCACGGCGAAGGCGGAATCGGCCGCCTGGAAAAGGTGATGGCCTTCGTCGAACACCACATGCCGCGGCAAGGCGCGCGGATCGCGGCCTTGCGCGAATTGGGCGATGGTGAAGGCGTGATTGGTGATCACGACATCGGCGGCCGGTGTCGCCCGGGCGATATGTTCCAGAAAACACCGCCGATAATGCGGACAGCCCTGATAGAGACACTCGCCTCGATGGTCCGTCAGGGCGGCCGGCGAGGCCGGCGCCACCAGCATCGCCAGCCAGCCCGGCAGGTCGCCACCGATGATCTCGCCATGCCGACTCGCCCCCAACCAACGCAGCACGAGCGCGATCAGCACCGCCCGCGGCCGGGCCAATGTGCCGGCGAACAGGCGTCCGGCCTCTTCGGCGATATTGAGCAGGCAGGCGTAATTCTCACGCCCCTTGCGCACCAGCACCCGCGGACGCGCCGCCTCCGGCGGCAGCCGCGCCAGCGCGTCCGCCAACTCCGCCCGCAGCTGGCGTTGGAGATTGCGGGTGAAGGTCGAGATCCACACCTGTCCCCCATTGCGGCGCGCCCACAGCAGGGCCGGCGCCAGATAGCCGAGCGTCTTGCCGGTTCCCGTTCCGGCCTCGGCCAGCACGACATTCGGTGCGCCTTCGACCTCGGGCGGTCGGAAAGCCCCTGCCGCCGCCCGGGCGAAGGCCCGTTGGGCCGGCCGGTCCTCGCTTTCCGGACCGCGCAAGGTGAGCAGCATGGCCTCCGCCTCATCGGCCGTCACCGTCGCATGGCCCGGTGCGGGCCGGGGCGGCGTGCTCTCCCATTCGCGCAGATCCTCCCACAGCGCCCGGCGATCGAGGAGCGCGTCCTCATCCGTCCCCGATCGGCGGGCCAGAGCCGACAATACCAGCGGCGCCCAGGCCCAGCCGATCCGCGCCAAGCCCTGTGCCAGCGCCCGCACCCCCTTCAGCCGGCGTGCGGAGGCCGTCTCGATCTCCACCAGCAAAGTCTCGGCCACGGCATAATGCAGCCGCAACCGAGCGCCCGGTGACAGGGCATGCGCCGGCGACAGGCCGAGCGCCCGGGCCAGCGCCGTGATCGTAGGCACCACCGAGCGGGCCGGATGCACGAAAGCGAACAGCTCCAGCAAATCAAAGGCATGAAGGCGATCGAGTCCCACGCGCCGTGCCAGCACAGGAGCGGCGATGAGCAGATGCGGGGCGGCTGCGAGATCCTCCGTCGTCAACGCCGCCACGTCCTGCTCCCCGCCCGGACCGTCGGTCGCGGTCTCCAAGACCGTCGCACCGGCGACACCCACCACGCCTTGCGCCGTCACCATCGCGGCCGGCACGGCCCGCAGCGCCGCGCGCCAGTCTGGCGGCACCGAAACGAGTAGATCCGCCGCTGCACCGAATCCCGTCACCTCGCCGGCTTTCATTCCTTCCCCTTTTCTCCCGCCGCCAGACGTCCTGCCGACGACTTGCGGCGATTCGGGCGCTTGCGTCCCGTCTTAGACGAAGATGCCGCCCGGTTCCATCACGGGTGGCGACGTAGGCCGGGAACGACTCTGGGCTCGGCAGGCCGCCGTGCCCGTGTCGCTACTACTATGGCGTGTGATGAATCAGGCGACGGAAGCACTCCTCGCAGCGCTCCCAAGTCTCTCAATTGAAAAGCGTATCACAATCGCGTGAGCAGGCGTTTTCATTCTTGGCGTGCCGGTGCGGCCTTCCTATCTTGATGCACGGCCGTCAAGCGGCATCGCCGTCATGGTCGGGCGGCATCGCCTGTTCGCCCCGAGTCGAACCTTGCTCGTGCTTCAGGCGATGCAAGAGAGGAAGTGCGCCCCCTCTACCCCCGTGCCCGGCCGTGGTTGGCCATGCGGGACGGTCGCACCATGGGACCTCTCCTGATCGACTTGTCTCATGGGGGGGCGGTGTCCGGGTGATCCGGGCACCGCCCTTTTCCTGCGCAGCGAGAAGGGAAGGTCCGGGGCACCGCCTTCGTCTGGCCGAATGGGCTAATGCCCCGTTCCCGCCGGCGCGGGCGCGCATGCCGGATAGCTGCGCGCCAGGACAAGATAACCGAGCGCACCCGAAAGCACCGAGCCGATCACGATTCCGAACCGCACGGCGTTGACGAGTGCTGGTTCGGTGAACGCCAAAGAGGCGATGAACAGACTCATCGTAAACCCAATGCCGGTCAGCAGACTGATGCCGTACAGTCCCATCCAGCCGATGCCCTGCGGTCGTGGCGCCAAACCACTCGCCACCACCGCGACGATGCCGCCGAAGACGCCGATCTGCTTGCCGAAGAACAGCGCCAGCGCCACGCCCATCGTCAGAGGATCCAGAAGATCGCGCGGCTGAAAGCCGGCAAAGGAGATCCCGGCATTGGCGAAGGCGAACACCGGCAGGATGGCGTAGGCGACCCATGGGTGCAACATATGTTCGAGCCGCCGCAGCGGACTGTCGGTACGCTTGTCTCCCAAGGGAATGGCCAGACCGACGGCCACGCCCGCCAATGTCGCATGCACGCCGGACTTCAGGACGAACACCCAGGCCAGCACGCCGATCAACACATAAGGCGCCAGACGCCGCACACCCAGGCGATTGAGAATGACGAGACCCGCAATCGCCACGCCCGCAACCGCCAGCGAAAGCAGGGACAGATCGGCCGTATAGAAAACCGCGATAACGACGATCGCGCCCAGATCGTCGATGATGGCGATGGCGGTCAGCAACACCTTCAAAGCCAAAGGCACGCGGGAGCCGAGCAGGGAGATCACACCCAGCGCGAAGGCGATGTCCGTGGCGGCCGGAATCGCCCAGCCGGCCAAAGCGGCCGGGTCAGACCGATTGATGACGACATAAATCAGCGCCGGAACGAGCATGCCGCCGACGGCAGCCACACTCGGCAACAGGATGCGCGTGAAACCGGAGAGTTCGCCCTCCAGGATCTCGCGTTTGATTTCCAGCCCGACGAGCAGAAAGAAGATCGCCATCAGGCCGTCATTGATCCACAGCAGCAAGGGCTTGCTGAGACCAAAATCGCCGATGGCGATGGTTGCCGGCATACGCAACAGCGCGTCATACCAGGGCGCCAGTGGAGAATTGTCGACGATGACGGCCAGTGCTGCCGCACAGACGAGAAGAATGCCGCTGGCGGCTTCGAGCCGAAAGAAATTCCGAAGGGCGTTCAAGGGCACGGACGCGCTCTCCTTTCCCGTGTCAGCACATCAAGGTCTCCATATCGTGATAAAGGAAATCCCCATCAAGGCGGCTCATACCGATTCCGCTGCTGCTCGGCATGTCCCCCCGTGATCACGCAGGATGCGGATGGACGGAAACCACATGCGCCGACGGTGAAAAGACCGCCTGTCGGCCGCTGAACAAGCTCGTCGGCCGCTCAACAAGGAAGAGGGCGACCGGATCTCCGACCGCCCTCTTGCGTTGTCGTCCACATCTGCCGTCACGGCCTGATGCGGCGCGCCCATCGGCATGCCATGCGCCTTAAGCGACGCTCCACGAGCACTTGGTCTCCTCAGCCTCTCTCCGGAGCGCTTAATCCGCCTTTGCCAGCCGCCGCAGCACATAGTGCAGGATGCCGCCATGGGCGTAGTAGGCGGCCTCGTCTTCCGTATCGATGCGGCAAAGCAGGGTGATCTCGCGGGTTGCACCGTCCGAATAGGTGATCCGGCAGGTGACATCCTGACGGGGCGTGATTCCACCGGCGATCCCCGTGATGGTGAATGTCTCGCTCCCCTCGAGGCCGAGGCTCTCGCGGTTGTCACCGTCCTTGAACTGCAACGGCAGCACGCCCATGCCGATCAGATTCGAACGATGGATGCGCTCGAAGGATTCCGCGATCACCGCCTTGACGCCGAGCAGCCGCGTGCCCTTGGCCGCCCAGTCGCGCGAGGATCCCGTGCCGTATTCCTTACCGGCCACCACCACCAGGGGCACGCCTTCCTCCCGGTAACGCATGGCTGCGTCATAGATCGCCATCTGCTCGCCGGAAGGATAGTGGATCGTCACCCCGCCCTCGGTGCCCGGCGCCATGAGGTTGCGCAGACGGATATTGGCGAAGGTGCCGCGCATCATCACCTCGTGATTGCCGCGCCGTGAGCCGTAGGAGTTGAAGTCCTTGGGCGCGACGCCATGGTCCATCAAATAGCGGCCGGCCGGGGAATCGGGCGGAATCGCGCCGGCTGGCGAAATATGGTCGGTGGTCACCGAATCACCGAGAAGCGCCAGCATCCGCGCATTCGTGATATCGGTGACGGGATCGGGTTCGCGTGTCATGCCGGCGAAATAGGGTGGGTTGCGGACATAGGTCGAATCCGGATCCCACTCATAAGTCAAGCCGCCTGAGACCGGAATCTCGCGCCAGTGCTCGTCGCCGTCGAAGACATGGGCGTAACGCGCCTTGAACATCTCGGAGCTGAGCGAGGACGCGACGCAGTCGGCCACTTCCTTCGAGCTCGGCCAGATATCGCGCAGATAAACGGGGTTGCCTTCCTCATCCGTACCGATGGGATCGTGGAACAGATCGACCTGCATCGATCCGGCAATGGCATAAGCCACGACAAGAGGCGGTGAGGCCAGGTAATTGGCCCGCACATCCGGATTGATGCGCCCCTCGAAATTGCGGTTGCCGGAGAGCACCGCGGCGGCCACCAGGTCATGCTCTTTGATGGCCTGCGAGATCTCGGCGGGCAGCGGCCCCGAATTGCCGATGCAGGTGGTGCAGCCATAGCCCACGAGATTGAAGCCGAGCCGATCGAGATCGGCCTGCAGGCCCGCTTTGTCCAGATAGTCGCTGACCACCTGGCTGCCTGGAGCCAGCGACGTCTTCACCCAGGGCTTGACCGTCAGCCCCTTGGCCACCGCATTGCGCGCCAGCACGCCGGCAGCAAGCATGACC
>CAZJPA010000060.1:0-13774 GCA_964547755.1 uncultured Sphingomonadales bacterium | reverse complement strand
CCGGCGAATCCAGCCGGCGGCCGTTCCTCACCGCGTCGTTCGCTGGCTTGACCGGCGAACCCAGCCAGTGGTGAGGCCATCTTCAGCGCTGGGGATTGTCTGCGCTGCTCGCTGGACCCGCCGATCAAGTCGGCGGGTGACGAGGAGAGGGCGCTGGGCGAGGTGGCGGGTGACGAAGAGGGGAAAATGGCGGGTGACGAAGAAAAGAGCTGTCTTCTCTGCCCGCTGGATCCGCCACATCTGCCGGCGGATGACGAAGAGGGAGGGGGGCAGCCGGTGGGTGGCGAGGAAAAATGATATCGGTGGGTGACATCCTCCCTTTCCCGTCATTCGCTGCCGGAGAGCGGCGAATCCATCCGGCAGCCGAGACCATCCTTCGGTGCAGCGTGCTCTTTCTGCTTCCCGCTGGATCCGCCGCATCTGCCGGTGGATGACGACGGAAGGGAGGCGGGTGACGAGAGAAGAGCCGGCGGATGACGAAGAGGGGAGAAAAGGCGGATGACGAGGGGAGAGCTGGCGCCTGGTCACGACAGGTCATGACAGGAGAGGCAGGCGAGAAAAAGACCGGCGCAGAACGAACCCGCGGAAAGCCAACCGCGCATATCCGCACCCGTCGACAAAGGACTGCCGACAAGCCCTTTCCGGCACCATTTCCAGATCCTGACACCTGATCGCCGGCAGCCGATCACGATCATGGTGGCGACCGGCACACAGAGGCGCAAACGGCCGCTTCACGCGCTGACCTGCTCCGGAGCCGGGGTGCGGTGGCGTCTGGTCCTGGCGGCTGCGGCGATCCGCTCTTCCGCCATGCGGTTGGCGACATGGCCGGTCGGCTCGCCGGTCTCGTCCGAGCGGCGGAAGATCGCGCTCAAGGTGTCTGCGATGCGGCGAACCTTGGCCGCGCGCTCCTCTTCCACCAGCTTTTCGCGATAGACTTCGGACTCCACCGAGATGATGCCGCCGGCATTGATCACATAGTCCGGCGCATAGAGGATGCCGCGGCGCAGCAGCGCCCAATCATCCGTCTCTTCTTCATCGAGCTGGTTGTTGGCGGCGCCGGCCACGATCTTCGCCCGGATCTCGGGGATCGTGCGGGCATTGAGGATGCCGCCGAGCGCGCAGGGCGAAAACACGTCCGCCTCCACCGCGTGGATGCGTGCCGGATCCACCACCTCCGCCGGGCCGTCGGCAAGGGTGGCTTCCAGATTCTCGCGGCTGATGTCCGCGATGATCAGCTGCGCACCGGCCTCGCGCAGATGACGCGCCAGCAGACGCCCGACATGGCCGACCCCTTGGATGGCGACGGTGAGGCCTGCCACATGCTCGCGGCCCAGCTTGTGGCGCACGGCGGCCTGGATACCATAGAAGACGCCCGTGGCGGTGTGGGGCGAGGGGTCGCCGGTCGCATAAGGGCCTTCGTCGAGGCCGACGACGTATTCCGTCGCTTCCCGGATATGGTGCATGTCTTCAGGCGAGGTTCCGACGTCTTCGGCCGTGAAATAGGTGCCGCCCAGCCGATCGATGTATTCGCCGAACTTGCGCAGCAGCTCAGGCGTCTTGTCGGTTCGGGGATCGCCGATGATGACCGATTTGCCACCACCGAGTCGCAGACCCGCCATCGCGTTCTTGTAGCTCATCCCGCGGGATAGCCGCAGAACGTCGTGAATTGCGTCCTCCTCCGTACGCCGCGCTGCAAACTCGATGCCTGCATTGCGATGCGCGGCGGCATAATTCCAGAATCGGCAGCCGCCGACCGCTGGACCCAGCGCCGTCGAATGCACGGCGATGATCGCTTTCAGCCCCGTTTCCTGATCGCTGCAGAAGACCACCTGCTCATGATCCGAAAACGCATGGCTTGAAAAGACGGGCATGTTGGCCAATCCCCAATTCTTGGTCGTTCAAATTCATAGGGTGGTTGACGCTTATGCGGCCACCCTTCCCAAGGATCCCGACCGCGGCCGGGTGGTCCGATGCGCCCCTTGGTATCGTTTCTTGCATCCTCCGTGCGCGGGGGCGGTTCTGGACCGCGCTCGACCGGCCTTCCTTCCATTCGCCGAGTCCAGAGGCCGGCTTTGCTTGCGCGTTCTGCCGGTTCCTGCGGCGCGGGGGGCGTTATGACGGTCGAGTCGCGGGCGGCATTATGCCAAAGGCCGTGTGAAATGGGCTATCAAATTTGACAGTCCGGGCATGAGAGGCCTGCTGCAACCAGGGGTGATCCGGTAATTTCCGTGCGCGAGCCGAGCGATCAGGGACGGCGGCGTGTTCTTTGCTGTCTGTTTTTCTCACCCTGTCCGCAACATCCCTTTGTTCCTTTGTCACCCACCGGTCAGATAGCGCGCAGCCTCATCCTTCTCAAAGAGATGCAGGAGGATGCGCAGGGCTGCGCCACGCGTGCCGACAAGATCGGGGTCCTGCTCGATCACGAGCCGGGCGTCGCGGTGGGCGAGCGTCAGCAGCTCGCCATGGGCGGCGAGATTCGCCAGCCGATAGTCCGGCAGCCCGGTCTGGCGCGTACCGAGCAGTTCGCCGCTGCCGCGCAGCTTCAGATCCGCTTCCGCGATCGCAAAACCGTCGTCGGTACGGCGCAGAACGTCGAGCCGCGCGCGCTGAGTGGGACTGAGATCCGCCGCGCGCAGCAACAGACAACGCGGTCGCCCGCCGCCGCGGCCCACCCGTCCGCGCAGTTGATGGAGCTGGGCGAGGCCGAAGCGCTCGGCATGCTCGATGACGATGATATTGGCTTCCGGCACATCAACGCCGACCTCGACCACCGTGGTTGCCACCAGGAGGCGCGCCCGGCCGTTTGCGAAGGCGGCCATCGCTGCATCCTTGTCCGCTCCCTTCATCCGTCCATGCAGCAATGCGACCTGTTCACCGAGGCGGGCTTTCAGTTCCGCGTAGCGTGCCTCTGCCGCGGCCAGGTCGCTCACCTCGGATTCGGCCACCAGCGGACAGATCCAATAGGCGCGCTCACCAGCGGCCAGCGCCCGTTCGAGCGCCGTCACAACTTCCTCGATCCGGGCAAGGGAGACGACACGGGTATCGACCCTCTGTCGGCCTGGCGGCTTTTCGACGATGCGGCTCACATCCATGTCACCAAAGGCGGCGAGTGTCAGCGTGCGCGGGATGGGCGTGGCCGTCATCACCAGCATGTCCGGCCGATACCGCCCTTTTTCTGCCAGTTTCAAGCGCTGGGCGACGCCGAAGCGATGTTGTTCGTCGATGATGACGAGACCGAGATCACGGAACCGCACCGGATCCTCGATCAGCGCATGGGTGCCGACGACGAGATCGATCTCACCTCGTTCCAGGGCGGCCAGCAGCCTGCGGCGCTCGGTGGTCGTCTGCCGCCCCGTCAGGAGCGCGACGCGGATCCCGTGCGGGACAAGCAGCCGCTCGGTGGTGGTGAGATGCTGGCGGGCAAGGATTTCGGTCGGCGCCATGATGGCCGCTTGCGCGCCAGCCTCGATCACATCGGTGGCGGCGAGCAGCGCCACGACCGTCTTGCCCGAGCCCACGTCGCCCTGGAGCAATCGCAGCATGGCGGCCTCAGAACGCAGATCATCGGCGATCTCCGCAAGCGCCCGTTGCTGATCTCCGGTCAGCGGAAAGGGCAGGGCGGCTATGACCCGGCCAGCGAGCGCACCCGAAAAGCTTCGGGCCCGTCCTGCCTCGTGACGGAACTGGCGGCGGGTGAGTGCGAGGGCCAGCTGATCGGCAAGCAGCTCGTCATAGGCCAGCCGTTGGCGTGCCGGATGGGTGGGCAGAATGACTTTCGCCGATTCCGGTCGGTGAACGGCTGTCAGCGCCTCGGCGAATCCCGGCCAGCTTTCGCGGGTCAAGACTTCGGGCCGAATCCATTCCGGCAATGGCGGCAGTTGGGCGAGTGCGGCGGCAATCGTCTCGCGGATCACGATCTGTCCCAGCCCTTCGGTGGCCGGATAGACGGGCGCGAAGGCAGGCAGCGTTTCGGCTTTGTGTGGTGAGAGCACGAGCTCGGGATGAACAATCTGCAGCCGGCCGCTGAACTGCTCCAGCCGGCCGCAGACGATCCGCTCCGCACCGATCGGAAGCCGGCGTGTGACCATCGCCTTGTCGGCATGGAAGAAGACGATGTCCACCCGCTCATTGTCGCCACCGGTCGTGACCACGCGGTACGGGCGGCGCGTTCCCGATGGCGCCGGCTCATGACGCACCACGCGGACAAGAAAGGTTCCCTCTTCACCGAGGTGGGCGGCCAATGGGGCGCTGCGCAGGCGCCGGTCAACGACATCCTTGGGCAGATGGAAAAGCAGATCCCGCAGCCGGGTGATGCCCAAGCGTGCGAACTGGCGCATGCGCCGACGGCCGATTCCGGACAGACTGGCCGGCTCGGCGAAGAGGGGGAACAGAATCCGCGGTCTCATACCCGCCATTTGAGCCGATCCCGTCATGGCCCGCAACCATCCCTCGCCTCTGGACAGGACGAGCGCAAACGCTTAGGCAGGCGGCCGAGGAAAGCCAATGGCAGGACAGGCAAGGCATGCAGGACGATCTGGCGGCCCGGCGCAAGCGTCTTCTCTTTCGCGCGACCCATCGCGGGATTCTCGAGGCCGATCTCGTGCTCGGGCGCTATGTCGCCGCGCATGTGGAAGGGTGGGGGCATGAGGAGCTGGCCTGGTGGGAACGGCTGATGGAGGAGCCAGACCGCGCCATTCTCGCTTGGATCATGGGGGCCGAGCCTACGCCCGCAGCCTTTGAGACCGGGATGATGGAGGATCTGCGTCGGTTCACCCGTGCGCATGCTGCGACACTCCGACTCGCCGCGCATGGGAACGACTAGCGCGCAAGATGGCGATCGTCACCTTCCAAGCCGAATCCTTGGACCGGTTGCTCGCATCCGAGCGCCGCGTGACGGCGGCCCGTGTCGTCGCAGGCTTCGAAGCGCTGCTGTTGCCCGCTCTCCTACGCCGGGCGGGTGAGACGGGCCGGCGGCCCGCACGGTTGCTGCATATCGCCCGTGACGCCGGCGAGATGTCCCGTTTGGCCGCCTTGCTGCGGTTTTTCGCCCCCACGCTCGAAATCATCACGCTGCCGGCATGGGACAATCTGCCCTATGACCAGAACTCGCCGCGCGCGGATGTCATGGGGGAACGGGTGGCGGCGCTGGCACGGCTTGCGGCGCTGGCAGAGGCCGAGGATCGGCCCGTCCTGATTCTGACGACGCTGGGCGCCGCCATGCAGCGGATGCCGCCGCCCGCTTATGTCGCCGCCCATGCGCTGACCATGCGTCCCGGCACGCGGGTGCCGATGGAGGAGCTGATCGACCGACTTGTCAAAGCCGGCTACCGAGCCGTCGGAGAGGTCCAAGCGCCTGGTGAATTCGCTCGTCGCGGCGGGTTGCTGGACATCTTCCCGCCGGGCGCTGAGGAGCCGGTGCGGCTGGACTTCTTCGGCGACGAGCTCGAACGTATCCGCCGCTTCGATCCCGTCGATCAGCGCTCGACCGGCGAATGCGATTCCTTTCTTCTGCTTCCCGCCGGCGAGCTGGTGTTGACACCCGATTCGATCCGTCGCTTTCGCCAGGCCTATGCCGCTCGGTTTTCGGGTGCGGCCCGTGAGGATCCGCTCTACGAGGCGGTGAGCGCCGGGCGGAGCATTCCTGGGCTGGAACACTGGTTACCGCTTTTTCACGACGAGCTGGCACCGATCTTCGCGCATCTTCCCGCCGGCGCGATCGTGACCTTGGCGACGGATCTGGACGAGCTGTTCGCCGCGCGCCGAACGGCCATCGAACAGGCCTTTGATGCGCGGCGGGAGCTGTTCGAGAAGGGCGGCAAGAATGCCTTCACGAGTCGTCCGCCCGGTCGGCCGTTGCCGCCGGATGCTCTCTATCTTTCGCAGAGCGAATGGGACGACCTGCTGGAGAAGGCCGCGGCCATCGGCTTGTCCCCCTTCGACGGTGGTATGCAAGCGGCGGCAGCCTTCCCTGTTCGCCCTGGACGGGATTTCGCACCCGAACGTGCGGAGCGCGGGCGCAATGTCTATGAGGCGGCGGTTGCCCATATCCGGGAACTTGTTGCTGGCGGCCGGCGGGTTGTGTTGACCGGCGCAGTCGCTGGCGCGCTGGAACGGCTTGCGGCCGTGCTGGTGGATCATGGTCTGCCCGAGCCCATGCCCGTGGCGTCCGCCCATGAGCTGGCCGGCTTGGCTGCGGCGGCGATCGCGCGCGTGGTGCTGCCGCTCGAGCACGGCTTTGTCGTCGGTGATCTCGCTTTCGTTACGGAAGAGGATATCCTGGGGCCGCGCCAGGCCCGTCCCCGGTCGTCACGACGGACGAAGCGTGCTGCGATTCTGGAGGGCCTGTCGCAGTTCCACCCGGGCGATCTGGTCGTCCACCGCGATCATGGTGTCGGCCGCTTTCTGGGGTTGGAGACGATTACCGTCGCCGGGGCGGCTCATGACTGTTTGGTGGTCGCCTATGCCGGTGACGACAAACTGTATGTGCCGGTCGAGAATATCGACCTGCTCTCGCGCTTCGGGGGGAGCGAGGAGGCCACGGTCGAACTCGACCGCCTGGGCAGCGGTGCGTGGCAGGCACGCAAGGCCCGCGTGAAGAAGCGTATCCGCGAAATCGCCGGTGAGCTGATCCGCATCGCCGCCGCCCGCAAACTGCGGCAGGCGCCGGTCATAGAGGTGGAATCCGCCTTGCTCGAAGCATTTGCGGCCGGTTTCCCCCATGCCGAAACCGAAGATCAAGCGCGCAGCATCGCCGAGGTGCTGGGAGATCTCAGGAGTGGTTCTCCCATGGATCGGTTGGTGTGCGGCGATGTCGGTTTCGGCAAGACGGAGGTGGCCATGCGTGCCGCCTTCGTTGCGGCGATGAGCGGCTGGCAGGTGGCGGTGGTGACACCTACCACATTGCTCGCCCGCCAGCATATGGCGACTTTCTCGGAGCGCTTCCGTGGCTTTCCCGTGCGGCTGGGCCAGCTTTCCCGTCTCGTCTCGGCACGGGAGACCCGCCGGGTGAAGGAAGAGCTGGCCTCCGGCCGCCTGGATATCATCATCGGCACCCACGCCTTGCTGGCCAAGGACGTGCGTTTCAAGCGGCTGGGACTCGTGGTCGTTGACGAAGAGCAGCATTTCGGTGTGCGCCACAAGGAAGCGCTGAAAAGGCTGCGCGCCGAGGTTCATGTGCTCACCCTCACCGCAACACCGATCCCGCGCACGTTGCAGCTGGCTCTTGCTGGCATCCGGGACCTTTCGCTCATCACGACGCCGCCCGTCGATCGCCTGGCGGTGCGGACCTTCGTGCTCAAATTCGATTCGCTGATCCTGCGCGAGGCGCTTTTGCGCGAACATTATCGTGGCGGGCAGTCCTTTATCGTCGTGCCCCGAATCGAGGATCTGCCCCAGCTTACGCGCTTGCTCGAGGAGGAGGTGCCGGAGGTGCGCTTCGTCGTCGCCCACGGTCGGATGCGCGCAAGCGAGCTCGAGGAACGCATGCAGGCCTTCTATGAAGGGCGGGCGGACGTGTTGCTGTCCACCTCGATCATCGAATCCGGGCTCGACATCCCGCGCGCCAACACCCTCATCGTCTATCGGGCGGACCGGTTTGGACTCGCCCAACTTTATCAAATTCGCGGCCGCATCGGTCGTTCGCGTCGGCGCGCCTATGCCTACCTCATGCTGCCGGCGCGTGGCGGGGTGACGGAGCAGGCGAAAAAGCGCCTCGAAGTGCTGTCTGCACTCGACACCCTGGGCGCTGGTTTCACGCTGGCCAGTCATGATCTCGATATCCGCGGCGCCGGCAATCTGCTGGGAGAGGAGCAATCCGGCCATATTCGCGAGGTGGGGGTCGAGCTCTATCAGGAGATGCTGGAGGCCGCGATCGCGGAACTGCGCGCCGGTATTGGCGAAGAGGAACGGCCGGAAGAGGAGATCTCACCGCAGATCCAACTGGGGGCCAAGGTGATGATTCCGGAAGCCTATGTTCCGGATCTCGACCTCAGGCTCCAACTCTATCGTCGTCTGGGACAAATTCGAACGGAGGAGGAAATCCCGGAATTTGCGGCCGAGCTCGTGGATCGCTTCGGTCCTTTGCCCGACGAGGTCAAACAGCTGCTGAGGATCGTCCAGATCAAGATTTTGGCCGGCCGGGCCCATGTCGAGCGGCTGGAGGCCGGGCCGAAGGGATTCCTTCTGCGCTTTGCGGATGGCCGTTTTCCCAATCCGGGCGGGTTGGTCGCATGGTTGTCCGCCGGCAAGGCCGAGGCGCGGCTACGACCCGATCACAGCCTGGTGATTCACGCGCGTACCGCAAGTCTTAAAGATCGTCTCGATCTGGCATTGCGTTATCTGCGCATGCTCGCCAAGATCGCAGCTGGTGACAATGTGGGCAAGAGTTCGGTGCGCATGGTTGCGGCGGGCAGGAAAGGCGGCAGATAAGGCCATGTTCCCCCTCCAGACATCGGTGGGGCTGCGATATGTTCCAGTCGTCACCTGGGCGCTGATCGGTATCAACGCGCTGCTCTTCCTTTTCGAGATATCGCTGCCGCCGCAGATGCTCCAGGCCTTCCTTTACGAGCATGCACTGGTGCCGGCGCGCTATTTCGTGCCGGGATTCGCGCTCGCTCGTGGGCTCGATCCCGGCGATCTCTCACCGTTTTTCACGAACATGTTCCTGCACGGCAGCTGGTTTCACCTGATCGCGAACATGTGGACACTCTATATCTTCGGACCGGCGGTCGAGGATCGGCTCGGCCCCTTGCGCTTTCTCGTCTTCTACGTCGTTTGTGGCTTGGGCGCGTCTTACGCGCACGCCGCCGTCAACTGGGATTCGGCGATACCCGCGCTCGGCGCGTCCGGTGCGATCGCCGGTGTGATCGGCGCGTTCATGCGGATGTTCCCTTTGGCGCGCGTGATCGTGCTCGTGCCGCTCCTGTTCATCCCCTACTTTTTTGCGATGCCGGCAGCGATCTACGCGGGTTTCTGGTTCCTGCTTCAGCTCGTCCAAGGGCTGGGTAGTCTGATGGCCGGACCAATGGAGGGCGGAGTCGCCTGGTGGGCGCATATCGGCGGGTTCGTCTTCGGTTGGCTGATCATCCCGATCCTTGTGAGCCGGCGCCACCATCCGCGTCGGCCGCAGGGGGATGAGGGGTGGTTGGGCTTTCCACCCCATGGGCGCTACTGAGAAGGGGGTGAGCGGTAACGATGGGAGGGCTATGACGGGAAAGGAGCGCGCGTCATGACGGTGATGGATCTCTTTTGGCTGTTCTTCATTCTCTCGGCTCTGCAGCCGGTGCTGCAGCAACGTCTGCTGGAGACGATGCGTCAGCGCAAGATCGCCCAGATCGAGCGCGAGCGCGGCTCGCGGGTGATCCTCATGGTCCATCGCCAGGAGACCATGCGGCTTCTGGGTTTTCCGCTCATGCGCTTCATCGACATGAGCGATTCCGAACAGATCATGCGCGCCATCGATATGACCGACAACGACGTTCCCATCGATCTCGTCATCCATACACCTGGCGGGCTCGTGCTCGCCGCGCTTCAGATCGCCCGCGCGCTCAAGAAGCATCCGGCCAAGGTCACCGTCTTTGTGCCCCATATGGCGATGTCAGGCGGCACATTGATCGCGCTGGCGGCCGACGAGATCGTAATGAGCGATCATGCGGTTCTGGGGCCGATCGACCCTCAGCTCGGCCAATGGCCGGCCGCCTCCATCGTGCGGGCCGTGGATGCCAAGCCGGTCGAGAAGGTCGATGACCAGACGCTGATCATGGCCGATGTCGGCCGCAAGGCGCTGGAGCAGATCCAAAGCGCGGCCGCCGAGCTGTTGGAGGGCCGCATGGAGCGCGCGCGGGCGAAAAAGCTCGCAAAGATGCTTTCCGAAGGCCGTTGGACCCATGATTATGCGATTACGGCGGATGCGGCGCGCGAATTGGGGCTGCCGGTGAACACTTCCCTCCCCAAAAGCGTTCTCGAATTGATGGCGCTCTACCCGCAGCCGGTGCGCGCGCAGCAGGGTGTCGAATTCTTGCCGCAGCCGCGCCGCGCCCGCCCCGATGGGCGCGCATGACGAGCCGGTTTGCCGGGAGCGTCATGGCAGCAGACGGCTGATGGGAGAAGGAAGGATGATCGCACGCACGAGAGAGCTGCCTCGCGATGCCTGGCATCCCTATTTCGATCGCCTGTCCAAAGTGATCACCGGCCATCCGGCCGAGATCGCAGTCGAAAGTCTCGCGCTTGGTGATCAGATCGAGGCCGAATGGGTGCCGCTCATCGGCATCACCTACGACCACAAGAACGACGTGCTCGAGGTGGCGACCGACGGCCTGGACCATCTGATTCACAAACCCGTGCGGATTTGGGTTGAGGAGTCGGGAGCCCATTTCGTCGCGGCCGAGATCGCGCGCGCCGACGGTGTCACCGAAATCATCCGCTTAAAAGAGCCTCTGGCCCTTCCGGCACCGGCGGCAGAGGGGATCTGAAAACACCGCAGCCCGCGCTTGCCTGAAGGCGCGGATGCCGGGCATGCGCAGCTGGCGGGAGGAAAGGCCGCAAGACGTTCCGTCACGGGGAGCGTCTTTCCCCGCCAGCCCGCTCGCACGCCCGGCCTTCTCGCCCGCACGTCCGGTCTTCCTTGTCATTCACGGCCTCTTCTCGATCGCGATTGCCGGTTTCGCTCCTCATTCTCAAGTCAGTTTGGAGGGGAGAGGTGAGGCCATCCTGCGGCTGCTGGTTTCTTTCCTCGTTCTGCGCTGTTTTTTTTCGATTCTGATCACCGATTACCGATCAACGGTTACCGAAGCGTCATACGCCGACTTTCCCTTACGTCATGCGCCGGTTCTCTTCCCATGTCGTTCGCCGCCCCCGGGTCTTGGCCCGGGGCCGGCTTGACCGGTGAACTCATCTCCTATCTTGCGTCATTCGCCGGTTTATCCGGCGAATCCAGCCGACAGACACATCATCCCAGATGCGAGATATTACCCCACTGCCCGCTGGATCCGCCGATCAAGTCGGCGGATGACGAGGAGAGCGATGCGAGGGTGACAAGGAGGGTGGCGGATGACGAAGAACAGAAGGGTCGGCGGGTTCTTCCTCCCTGCGTCATTCGCCGCCGAAGAGCGGCGAATCCAGCCAGTGGTGAGGCCATCTTCAGCGCTGGGGACTGTCTGCGCTGCCCGCTGGACCCGCCGATCAAGTCGGCGGGTGACGAAGAGGGGAAAATGGCGGGTGACGAAGGGAAGGGGGGATCCGCCGGTCGAGCCGGCGGATGACGAGGAGAGGGGGGCGGCAGATGACGAGGAGAGGAAGGCGCGGATAACGAGAGGGGAAGCGGACCGACCAGTGGTCGAGCCTGTGCCGGGCTTGTGACACGGGGGTCGGCGGATGATGAAGAGGAGGGGGGAATGGATCCGCCGGTCAAGCCTGCACCGGGCGGTGACCCGGGGCCGGCGGGGGGCGATCCAGTAATCGGCCCTCAGTGAATGGACATTGGTGATCAAGAACGGCCGTGCCGCAGGTGGGGTAGGGGCGGGGCGTCATCTCCGCCTTCCCCTTTCCAGCGACCGATGCCGGCCGATCAATGACCGTCACGCAGCATGTGACGGCTTGGCGATGGGTGAACAGGGGCGGGCGGTGAGGAGCGGTTGGGCGGCCCCTCAGCTGAGGCTGACATGACCGTCGAAATGGGTATTGGCGATATGGGCGAAGAGCCCTGCGACTCCGCGTTCGATGAGGTCGAAGCAGCGGTGGAAGTCTTCTTCCGATCCATAGTAGGGATCGGGCACTTCGTCGAGCGGCACATCCGGCGCAAAGGACAGAAGCAGCCGCCGATCCGCCCGCGCCGCATTCATCGTATCTTTGCCGAACAAGGCCTCCAACCGTTTGAGATTGCTGCGTTCCATGCTGATAATGTAATCGAAGGAGGTGAGGTCTTCCGGTGCGATCTGGCGGGCTCTGAGATGCCCGATCTCCACCCCGTACTCGGCTGCCGTGCGCACTGCGCGCGGATCCGGCGGCTCGCCGACGTGATAATCCGAGGTGCCGGCGCTATCGACGATCAGCTGCCGGGGCCCCGTCGTCAGCCCGGCGCGCTCGGCCAGCGTCTCAAGCACGCCTTGGGCCATCGGCGAGCGACAGATATTGCCCATACACAAGAACAGCACCTTGACCATGGTCACCTCGTCTCGTCCCTTTTCGCGGTCCCGCCGATCCCGGCACACCCTAACAGCCACTCCCTCGTTACTGAAAACGATTGTTGCGGGGAAAGCCCGGCGGCGCAAGTCTGCCGGCCCCGCCTCGTTTGCCGAGCCAGGGGTCGAGCGCGGTGAAGTTGCGCATCCGGCCGCTTTCGCCGCCCATGCGCCAGACCAGACCGTCGCTCAGCCGGAAGACGGTGACGTCACTTAAGCGTCCCTGGCGATAGCGCTGAAGAATGACGCCTCGCCCACGTGTCATATGGGGCACCTCGTCCAGGGGAAAGACCAGAAGCTTGCGATTGGTGCCGATCACCGCCACATGATCGCCGGCCACGGGCACCGCTGCCACGGCGCGCGCAGCTTCGGCCGGTCGCATCACTTGCCGCCCACCACGCGTCTGCGCGAGCACCTGCTCTTCTGCCACCACGAATCCGCGTCCGTCCGAAGAGACGACCAGAAGTCGCCCATCCGGCCGATATGCCCGCAAGGCCACGACTTCTTCATCGCCGTTCAGGTCGATCATCAGCTTGAGCGGCTCGCCATGCCCGCGTCCGCCCGGCAGACGGGAGGCCGGAATGGTATGCATGCGTCCGCTGCTGGTAAAGGCGAGTAACCGATCTGTGGTGTAGGCGTGAAAACGGAACCGCTCTTCATCGCCTTCCTTGAATGTCAGTTTCTGGTCTGCCGGCAGATGGCCCTTGATCGCCCGTACCCAGCCGCGTTTCGAGCAGACAATGGTGATCGGCTCTCGTTCGAGCAGCGCCTCCTCGATCGGTTGTCGCGCAGGCTCGGGCGCTTGTGCGAAGCTGGTGCGGCGTGCTCCCAGCGCGCTGTCCGGCGCGAACATTCTCTTGACCTCGGCAAAACGCGCTCCAAGTGCAGCCCATTGTCGCTTGGGCGACCCCTGGAGGCGTTCGAGCTCAGCTCGCTCCTTGAGAAGGGCATCGAGCTCCTTGCGGATTTCCATCTCTTCCAGCTTGCGCAGCGACTTAAGCCGCATGTTCAAGATCGCATCCGCCTGGCGCGCGGTGAGCTCGAAACGCGCCATCAAGGCGGGCTTGGGTTCGTCTTCGTTGCGGATGATGCGGATCACCTCGTCGAGATTGAGATAGGTGACAAGATAGCCTTCCAGCACCTCCACCCGGTCGTCAATCTCAGCCAGACGGTGGGCCGTACGCCGACGCAGGACATCGCGTTGATGGTCCAGGAAGGCTTCGAGCGCCCCAGCGAGCGAGAGCACACGCGGGGTGCCGTCGAGATCGATCACATTGAGATTGAGCGCATAGCGGACCTCAAGATCGGTGAGCCGGAAGAGCGTTTCCATCAGGAGTTCGGCATCCACATTGCGGCTCTTCGGCTCGAGCACGATCCGAAGGTCGGCGGCCGATTCGTCGCGCACATCGGCAAGCATCGGCAGCTTGCGCTCGTTGACAAGCGTCGCCAGCCGCTCGATGAGTCGTGCCTTGTTCACCTGGTAGGGGATCTCGGTGACCACGATCTGCCAGGTGCCCCGGCCGGTTCGCTCTTTCTCCCAGCGGGCCCGCAGCCGGATGGCGCCGCGCCCGGTCTCGTAGGCTTGCGCGATGGCTTCC
>CAZJPA010000059.1:0-14022 GCA_964547755.1 uncultured Sphingomonadales bacterium | reverse complement strand
GAAACGAACCGCCTGGTCGCCCTGTGTCGCGAGGCCGCGCCTTTGCATGACGCCCGCGAATACGATGCCGTGGTCGCTTCGGGCGAGCAGGTCTCCGCAGGATTGTTCGCCATCGTCCTGCAGTCCTTGGGCGTGCCGGCGCGCAGCTGGGCGGGCTGGCAGATTCCGATCCGCACCGACGATCGGCATTCGGCGGCGCTGATCTCGGAGATCGAGACCGCCGCTCTCCAAGAGCGGCTTGCCCGTGGCGAGGTGCCGGTCGTGACCGGCTTTCAGGGATTGGGCCCCGACAACCGGATCACCACCTTGGGCCGCGGCGGGTCGGATACCTCGGCGGTGGCATTGGCCGCGGCCTTGCGGGCCGACCGCTGCGACATCTACACCGATGTGGACGGCGTCTATACCACCGATCCGCGGATCGTCACCCGCGCCCGCAAGCTTGCGCGCATCTCTTATGAGGAGATGCTCGAAATGGCTTCCCTCGGCGCGAAGGTGCTGCAGATCCGCTCGGTGGCCCTGGCGATGACCCATGGCGTGCGCGTGCAGGTGCTGTCCTCCTTCGCGGACGAGCCCGGCACCTTGCTTGTGAACGAGGATGAGATCGTGGAACAGGAACTTGTAACCGGCCTTGCCTACTCCCACAACGATGCGGTGATCACGGTCTATGGCGTGCCACCACGTCCGGGCCGCGTGGCGGACGTCTTCGGTCCGCTCGCCGATGCCGGTATCGTGGTGGACATGATCGTGCAGTCCAAGACCCCGGCCGAAGGGGCAGCCGAGATCACCTTCACCGTGCCGCGCGACGATCTCGCACGGGCGCTCGATGTTCTGGGAACCGCCCGGGAGAAGATCGGCTACAGCCGCCTTGAGCACAATACGGACGTCGTGAAGATTTCGGTCATCGGCATCGGCATGCGCTCGCATGCGGGGGTGGCGAACACTATGTTCCGGACCCTTGCCGAGAAAGGCATTCCGATCCTCGCGATCTCGACGTCCGAGATCAAGATTTCGGTGCTGATCGACGCGGCCTATACCGAGCTCGCGCTGCGCGCCCTGCACAGCGCCTATGACCTCGACGCGGCGGAATAGGACAGCCAAATGGCGACCACACCGCTGCGCCCGCAAGACAGTCGACCGACGGCCGAGGAAACGGGACGCGCCCGTCTGGATGCGCTCATGGCGCGCGGCGCCGCCTTTCTCGGTGCGCGCCATGCGATCATGGGCGGGGCCATGACCTGGGTGTCGGACCATGCGCTGGTGGCTGCGATTTCCGAGGCCGGCGGCTTCGGCGTGCTGGCCGGCGGCGCGCTCTCCCCCGAAGAACTGCGTGCCGAGATCCAGGCCACCCGCGCGCGCACCAAGCAGCCCTTCGGCGTGAACATCATCACCCTGCACCCGGCTTTCGAGGCCCTGGTAGAGATGGTGGTGGCCGAAGGTGTCTCCCATGTCGTCCTGGGCGGCGGCCTTCCGAAGGCGAGTGCCATCAAGCGCCTCAAGGAGGCGGATATCCGCATTCTCTGTTTTGCGCCCTCGCGGGCGGTCGCGCGCAAGCTGTTGCGGGCCGGCGCGGATGCCCTGATCATCGAAGGCTCGGAGGCCGGCGGCCATGTCGGCCCCGTCTCCACCCAGGTGCTCGCTCAGGAGATTCTGCCCGAGCTGGCGGAGGCCGCGCCGATATTCGTGGCCGGCGGCATCGGTCACGGCGCCCTGATCGCCGCCTATTTGGAAATGGGGGCGGCCGGCGTGCAACTCGGCACGCGCTTCGTCTGTGCTCGGGAATCCCGGGCGCATCCCCGCTTCAAGCAGGCCTTCATCCGTGCCCATGCCCGCGATGCCGTCACCAGCGTCCAGCTCGATCCGCGCCTGCCGGTGATCCCGGTGCGCGCCCTGCGCAATGCGGCGAGCGAGGCCTTTGTCCGAATGCAGCGGGAGATGATCGAGAAATTGGAACGGGGCGACGTCGCGCTTGAGGAAGCACGGCTTGCAGTGGAGCACTTCTGGGCGGGCGCGCTGCGTCGTGCGGTGATCGATGGCGATGTGGAGAACGGATCGCTCATGGCCGGCCAGAGTGTCGGCATGGTCCGCGGCGAGCAGACGGCGGCCGAGATCATCGCGGAACTGATCACCCAGGCCGCCGACCAGCTCGCTTGGGAGAGGGCGAAGGCGGTATAGTCGTCCTGCCGGATCGGCGCACACATCGCCGGCCGGTTCCGACCCGTAAGGGATGAGGCGGGAAGAATCGCGTGAACGAGCTGCCAAGCAGACCGCGGGTGTTGCTGCGTCATCTGCACCGGGTGATGGCCGGCCCGGGTTCGGCCGAAGAGCGGCTGCAGAAGGTCGTGCGCCTGATCGCCCAGAACATGGTGGCGGAGGTCTGCTCGGTCTATCTGGTCCGCGCCGGCGACATCCTGGAGCTGTTCGCCACCGAGGGCCTCAATCCCGAAGCGGTTCATCGCACCCGCCTGCGCATCGGCGAAGGGCTCGTCGGTCTCGTGGCGGAGACGGGAATGCCGCTGCGTCTTCAGGATGCCCCTGCGCATCCGCGCTTCGTCTTCCGTCCCGAGACCGGGGAAGAGCCCTACCATGGATTCATCGGCGTGCCGATCCTGCATGCCGGACGCGTGGTGGGCGTGCTCGTGGTCCAGAATGTCGCCCCCCGGCGCTACTCGGACGAGGAGGAGGAGACCCTTCAGACGATCGCCATGGTGCTCGCCGAGCTGATCGCCTCCGGCCAACTCGTGGCGCGCGAGGAGATGCTGCCCGCTCCCGGCACCGCGGAGGCCGCCGTCACCCTCGACGGCGAACCCTTGGCGGCGGGAATCGGCATGGGTGCGGCGGTCGTCCACGAGGGCTCGATCCGCGTGGAGCGCTATGTGGCCGAGGACATCGAGGCCGAACATCGGCGTCTGGAGGACGCGCTGACGGCATTGCGCGCGGAGGTCGACCGCCTCGTCCACAATCCCGAGATCGGTATGGGTGCGGAACAGCGCGACATTCTCGAAGCCTACAAGATGTTCGCCTACGACCGCGGCTGGCAGGAGCGGTTGCGGACCGCCATCGATGCGGGGCTCACCGCCGAAGCGGCGGTCGAACGGGTCACCCTTGATCACCGTGCCCGCCTGGAAGCAAGCCAGGATCCTTATCTGCGGGCCCGCTTCCATGACCTCGAAGATCTCTCCCGCCGCCTTATGCGCCTGCTCACCGGCCGCACCACACGGCGCAGGCTGGACGGCGATACCATCCTGATCGCCCGCAACATGGGCCCGGCCGAGCTGCTCGAATACGACCTCGCCCATGTCAAGGGTATTGTGCTGGAGGAGGGGGCGGCGACCGCCCATGTCGCGATTCTCGCCCGCAGCCTGGCGATCCCCATGATCGGACAGGTCGCCGGCGCACGTGAGTTGATCAGCGAAGGCGACCAACTGGTCGTCGATGCCCTCGCCGGCCATGTGCTTTTGCGCCCGCAGGAAGACGTGCGCGAACTCTACGTCCAAGCGATCGCGGCCAGGGAACAGGAACAGGAGGCCTATTACCAGGAACGGGCGCTGGAAAGCCGCACCCGCGACGGCGTGGCCATCGACCTGCTCATCAATGCGGGACTTGCCAGCGATGTCGCCGCCCTGGCGCGCACGGGCGCCCAGGGAATCGGTCTGTTCCGCACGGAATTTCAATTCATGCTGCGGGCGACCCTGCCGCGCCTCAATGCCCAGCGCGAGCTTTACGCCATGGTGCTGGAGGAAAGTGGAGACAAGCCGGTTCATTTCCGCACGCTCGATCTCGGCGGCGACAAGATCGTACCCTTCCTGCCGCACGAACGCGAGCCGAATCCGGCCATGGGCTGGCGGGCGATCCGCCTTGCTCTCGATCGGCCGGCGCTCCTGCGCTATCAGCTGCGGGCCCTGATGCAGGCCGCAGCCGGCCGCGAGCTGCGCATCATGTTCCCGATGGTCGCCACGGCCGCCGAATTCCGGACCGCGCGGCGGGTGCTGGAGCGCGAAAAAAGGCGTTTTCAGCGTCTGGGTCTCGCCTTGCCGGCTCGGATTCTGGTCGGGGCCATGCTTGAAGTCCCTTCGCTTTTCTTCGAGCTGGAAGATATCCTCGGCGAACTCGATTTTCTGTCCGTCGGCACCAACGATCTCACCCAGTTCCTCTTCGCCGCCGACCGCGCCAATCCCCGCATCGCGCGCCGCTATGACCCGCTTTCCCCGGCCATGTTGCGCTTCCTGCGCGGCGTCTTGAAACAGGCGGAACAAGCCCGCGTGCCTGTGACGGTATGCGGGGAATTGGCCGGCCGGCCCCTCGATGCACTCGCCCTGATCGGACTGGGCGTGCGGCGGCTGTCCATGTCGCCGTCGGCGGTCGGGCCGATGCGCCGCTTGATCCGTTCTCTCGAACTCGCCCGATTCGAAAATTTCATGCTTCAATCATTAACGACGGGCGAACAATCGCTTCGTGCAGAACTGCGGAATTTTGCTCGCGATCATGGAATTCCGCTGCCGGAAGGGCTGGATTTCGGCTAAAATTCAGCGCATGCGTTCACGATTTCTTGAGTTCTCTCAGGCAGGCTTGTCAATTGCGGCGGTCGCGGGTTAAGAATTCGTTAATTCTGCTGGGCCGGCGATGGGGAGGCGTCGGTTCACGGTCGGGTTGTGTGGCATCGGCTGACTTGTGCCTGTTCGCGAGCAGGGCGGAATTCTGAAGTCGGTGCCCAAAACGTCATAATGACATCCTCCCGCGACAGCGAGCAGCGCCAGATCATCCTCCCTCACCCTTTGCGGGTGAGGGGTAAGAGCGATGGGTTTCGCCGTGGCGGGGAAGGATCGCGGGATCGGGAAGGACACCCACTCCGCCGGGCGGGCGCGACCGAGCCGGGCGGGCGCGAGCGATGGGATCGGCGGCAGCCGCTCCCGGGCGGGGAAGCGGGTGTCCGGCCCGCGAAGGAAGTGGATATGTGAAGCAGTGGCGAGGGGCAGATGATCGCTGATCGGGAACCGTCTCCACATGAGGAGGAAAGCCCCTACGGTCTTGGCGGGTTCGGGGCTGCCCTGCGTGAAGCCCGCCAGGCGCAGGGGCTCGATATTCCGGCGATTGCGAACCGGCTGAAGATACGCAGCGTCTATCTGCGGGCCTTGGAGGAAGAAGACATCGCCGCCCTGCCTGCTCGTCCTTTCGCGATCGGATTTCTGCGCAGCTACGCACGTCTGTTGAAACTAGATCCCGATCCCCTGGTTGCGACTCTCAAGCGCAGGCTCGACGGGCCGGAAGCGGCTCCGCCACCAGCTGAAGCAAGCGCAGCTGCGCAAGCTCCTGCGGCTCCTGCGTCCGTGTCTTCCGCCTCCCTCGACGCGCAGAGCAAGCGTGGAGAGCGGTCTGCCACCCTTCTTTTCTCCCCTCTTCTGTTCGCGGCGGCCGCCCTCGGCCTGGGGTTCGCCCTGCCGGCGGGCACATCTTCAGACGAAAACCGCCCCCGTATCGCAGCCGCTGCCGCCGACCAGACGAAGCACGTATCACACCGGTCCGACGAGACGGCCGGCTCGGCGGCGGTTCTCCCCGGTCGGGAACGAGGCCGCGCCGATCCCGGGCAAGCGGCGCCCCCCTCCACCGATGCGACCGTGGAAAAAACGGCGCAAGGAATACCGAAGAGCGGAAAGCGGCATTCCGTCGCGCCCGTGGCCTTCCGGGTGCGGGCCGGCGCCTGGGTGCTGGTGAAGGACGCGCGGGGGCGGCCCTTGTGGTCAGGCATGCTTGCACAAGGACAGCTGTGGGCGCCGCCGGAAGGAGCGGTGCGGATGACGACGACCCATCCCGGCAATCTGATCCTTCTCGTTGACGGGATCGAGGAAGGGGCACTCGGCGTCGCCGCTCAACCTCTGCTCGATATCCCGCTCGCCAAGCCGGCGCTCTTGGCCTTCCTGGCCGAACAGACGAGGCAAAGCCGGCTCGTGCGGGCCGCGCGTTAGATACGCGCCCGCCGCCTCTTTGCGCGCATCTCTGCGCTTCCGATAATGGTCAGACGATCGTCCTGATCTTCCGGAAACCACTCGTTCTTCGGACAACCAGCCGGATAGTTGGTCTCACCCGGTCGCATGGTCGAGCCCATCGGGCCACAGCGAAAGACCAGCTGTTGCGGGGAGCAGAACGAACCGGCTGTCAGGCCGGGACTCTAAAGGTAAAAGGTATGGAGCGCGTCGGGCGGACGCGTGCGGCGGTCTGGCAAGATCGCTTGCCCGCCGGGGTGGTGGCGGAATGCGCCTTCCCGCCTTTGTCTGCGCTTAGGCTTTCCGACCTTGCTGTCACACGGCCGGGCCTGCCTGCGTCTCGTGTTCCAGGAGAAGCCGGGCCAGGGTCCGACCGGCGCGCCAGACGTCCTCATACCGCAGGATGAGGGGGGAGAAGCCGAAGCGCATGATGTCCGGCGGTCGGAAATCCCCGATCACACCGCGCTCCGCCAAGGCCGCCATCAGCGCAGCCGCGTGTGGATGCGCCAGAGAAATCTGGGCGCCGCGCCGGTCTTCCGCGGTCGGTGAGATGAGACGCGCTTTCCCTGCCGCCCCTTCGGCCGCGAGTGTGGCCAGCAACAGGCTGCCCAGCCGGCGCGCCTTGGCCGCGAGCATCGGGATCGCACAGTCCGCAAAGGCCTCGAGCGCGATCGCCAGCGCCTGCAAGCCCAGCACCGGCGGTGTGCCGCAGGCGAAGCGGCGGATCCCGGCTGCCGGCTCGAACTCGCCTGCAAAGGCAAAGGGGTCGGCATGGGCCATCCAGCCGGGAATCGGCGAGCGGGTCTCGCCGAGCAGATCCGGCCGAACCGACAGGAAGGCCGGTGCGCCCGGCCCGCCGTTGAGGAATTTGTAGCCGCAGCCGACGGCGAAATCCGCCCCGCTGTCCGCCAGATCCACCGGCAACACGCCGGCTGAATGCGACAAATCCACCAACACCAATGCGCCGGCCGCATGGGCTGCGTCCACGATCGCCGCCAGCGGCCGCTCAGCGGCGGTGCGATAGTCCACATGGGAGAAGGCGACAAGCGCCACATCCGCTTCCACCGCCTCCTGCAAGCGGCGGGCGGGCATGGCGCGCACCGCCATCCCCGCATCCCGGGCGGCGGCCGCCAGAACGTAGCGATCGGTCGGAAAATCCGCCTCATCGATCAGCACCACCCGACGGTCGGATCGCAAGGCGAGCGCCGCCCGCGCCGCCTTGTAGAGATTGATGGAGGTTGAATCGGCGACGATGGTCGCCCCCGCCGGCGCGCCGATCAGCCGCCCGATCCTGTCTCCCAGGCGCTCCGGCAGCGCCATCCAGCCCTCATACCAGCCGCCGATCAGACGGGCACCCCATTCGTTCACCAGAAAATCGGTGTATCGCTCCACCATCGTCACCGTGGGCGGGCCGAGAGAATTGCCATCGAGATAGACGAGCCCCGCCGGTAGAGCGAACAGCGATCGCCGATCAGCCAGCGGATCGGCTGCATCCATGGCCTGGACCGTCTCGGCCGCAAGCCGGTCCGGAATCGCAGGAGTAAAGGGACGCAAGGCAGAATCCATCAGCGGTCCTCCCCTTCACCGATGACCAGCACGGCCGCACCCTGCAGCTGCCCGCGCCGCAGCGCATCCAGTGCCGCATTCGCCTCTTCCAGACCAAAGGGCGTCACATGAGTCACAAGCGACAGCTGCCGCGCCCTGCCAAGAAAGGCGTCCGCATCCGCGCGGGTGAGATTGGCGACGCTCTGGATGGTGCGCTCTGCCCACAGATCGCGATAGGCGAAACCGGGAATGTCGGACATGTGAATACCGCCGCATATGACACGCCCGCCCGGCCGCACGGCCTTGAGCGCAGCCGGCACCAACGCGCCCACGGGGGCGAAGATGAGCGCGGCATCCAGCGGCTCGGGCGGCATCTCGGTCGAATCCCCGGCCCACACCGCCCCCAGCCGGCGCGCAAAGGCTTGGGCGGCCTGGTCTCCCGGGCGCGTGAAGGCATGGACACGGCGGCCTTCGGCCACCATCAACTGGCACAGGATATGGGCCGCCGCCCCGAACCCGTAGAGACCGACGACAAGCGCGTCCCCGATCATCCGATAGCTGCGATAGCCGATGAGCCCCGCACACAGCAGCGGGGCGGCATGGGCATCATCGAGCGCCACATCGAGAGGATAGACGAAGCCGGCATCGGCCAGGTGATACTCGGCATAGCCACCGTGACGCGTATAACCGGTAAAGAACGCCCGCTCACACAAATTCTCGCGGCCCTCCCGGCAGAAGCGGCACAGCCCGCAGGTCGCGGCCAGCCAGCCGACACCGACCCGTCCGCCCGGCTGGAGATGCGGAAATCCCAAAGCCGCCACCCGCGCGCCCACGGCCACGATCCGGCCGACGATCTCGTGACCCGGGATGACGGCCGGCAGCGGATCCGGCAGCTCGCCATCGACGAGATGCAGATCCGTGCGGCAGACCCCACAGACATCGACCCGGATCAACACTTCACCGTCCCCCGGTCGGGGCACCGGCAGGCGCACGGGCTTGAGCGGACGCCCGGGCCCGTCGAACACCATCGCCCGCATCTCGGCCGGCAGCGCGAGAGAGCCGCCGGTTGTCTGCTGCGGTCTATTGCGCTCGGTCATCGCTGCATTCGCCCTCTCACCCGCCAATCGGTCATCCCCTCGTGACTGGCATCGTCTGTCTTCTCATGCTAGCCCAGACACATCGGCGGCGCCAGGCGGGCTGTCGGACGGCTTTCATGAAGACGCACGGAATGGCAAGGATGGCGAGGAGCGCAACACCCCCTACCGCCGCCCCCAAGCTTCCACCACGGGCGACGACCCGTGACGGGCGCATGCGTCATGTGGGCATCGAGATCGAGTTCGGCGATCTTGCGCTGGAGCAGGCGGCGCATATCGTCGTCGCGCTCTTTGGGGGCGAGGCGCGGGAAGAAGGGCCCAACTCCTGGGTGGTGGAGGGAACCCGCTTTGGTCGCTTCGGCGTGAAGCTCGATGCGATCTATTTGCACGCGAAGGCCGAAGACGAGCGCTGGAAGGAGATCGAGGGCGAGCTGCTCGCGCGCCTGGGTGAGCTCGCCAGCCATTTCGTGCCGGCCGAGATCGTCGGTCCGCCGATCCCCATTTCCGAGATTCCGGCCTTCGACAAGCTTCAGCAGGAGCTCGCCGCCCATGGCGCCACCGGAACCGGGGAGGCGCTCTATTACGCCTTCGCCATGCAGTTCAATCCGGAAGTGCCCGATACGGACATCGCGATCGTCCTCAACCAGTTCCGCGCCTTTCTGCTGATGGAGGACTGGTTGCGGCGTACAGCGGGACGCGACATGCTGCGCCGCCTGTTCGCTTTCGCCAATCCCTTTCCGCGTTCCTACGTCCGCCGGGTTCTCGATCCGGACTACCGGCCCGACTGGCCGCAGTTCATCGACGACTATCTGGGCGACAACGCCACCCGCAACCGCGGGCTCGACCTGCTGCCGCTGTTCGCGCATCTGGACCGCCCGCGTCTTGAGCGACATATGCATGATGTGCGCATCAAGGCACGGCCTACCTATCATTACCGGATTCCGGATTCGCGCATCGGCGAACCGGGATGGTCGATCACCGGCGAATGGAATCGCTGGGTGCGGGTGGAAGAGCTGGCCGAGGATGCGGCCATGCTGCGTCGGCTGTCGCGCGCCTATCTACGGTTTACCGGCAGTCGGGACGAATGGGCGGATCTCGTGGACGCACTGCTGTTCGGATGAGGCGAAAGCGCCCCGAAATCTGGATGACGGACGGTGCCGGCAGCCTGCCGGTGGATTGGTGGCTGATCGCTCTGCTGCTGCGGGCCGCCGGCGCCAGGGGCCGACGCATCGTCCCGAAAGAGCGCTGGTCCGCGTATTCCTTCGCCGGCCTGCTGCTCGGTGGTGGCGACGACATCGATGTGCGCCTGTATGCCGGCCATCTGATCCCCACCACCCGCAGCGACCCCGAACGCGATGCGCTGGAGCTCGCCCTGTTCGCCAAGGCCGACCGCACGCATCGCCCTGTCTTCGGCGTCTGCCGCGGTGCTCAGATGATCAATGTCGCACGCGGTGGCACGCTTCACCCCGATATCGGCGAGGCCATACCCGGTGCGCGCGCGCGGCGGATGCCGCTGCCGGTCAAAACCGTCACCATCGCCGCCGACAGCCGGCTGGCCGATATCCTTGGATGCCGGCGGCTCAAGGTCAACGCGATCCATCATCAGGCCATCGCCACGCTCGGGACCGGCTTGCGGGCCGTGGCCTGGGACGAGGAAGGGGTGATCCAGGCCGTCGAAGATATGACGTCCGAGCGGTTCGTTCTGGGCGTTCAGTGGCACCCGGAGTATCTCTTCTGGCAGACTGGCACCCGACGCCTGTTCGCGGCACTGGCCACAGCCGCCCGCCGCTGGCACGAAGGCAGGAGCGACGGCAGATGACGATGGAAAAGGACGAAATGATCCCAGGACATGCCGATCCCCGCGAGGAAAACCACCGGCCCGGCCCGCCATCCTTGCAGGACATGACGGTGACCGCAGCCTACGAAGCTCTGCGGCGCCAGGCGCGTCGACTGGCTCGGCGCACGCATCCCCGGCCGGATTCCACCGACGCACCCCTGCGGGCGGCGGGCATCCTATTGGCCCAAGCCCCGCTGCTGCTGGACGTCCGCTGCTGGCGGGCGCTGTTGCGGTTCGCCGCCGTGATGCGGTTGCCGGAGCTGCTGGCCGATCTCTTTGCGGGTCGCCATGTCAATGTCACGGAAGACCGGCCGGCTCTGCACCATCTGGCGCGCGCCCATCATGAAGACCTCATCGCGGCGGCGGGCCGTCTTGCCAGCGTCCAGGCCCGGAAGGACGCAGGGCTGCTGGCGGATACCCGGGCACAGATGCAGGCGCTGGCCGAAGCTCTCCACACGGAGCGGCTGGCCGCGGCGGACGGGGGGCCGATCCAGGCGATCCTGCACATCGGCATCGGTGGCTCGCATCTGGGCCCCGAGGCGGCCTGGCAGGCGCTCGCTCCGGATGTGGCGGAAGACAGACGGATTCCGGTTCACTTCCTCTCCAATCTCGACGGCAGCACATTGACGACCACCCTCGCCCGGCTCACACCCGCCCGCACCCTCGTGATTGTCGCCTCCAAATCCTTCACCACGGTGGAGACGATGACCCTCTGGCAAGCGGTACGCGGCTGGCTGGGTGCGGAGTTGGCCGCACCCGAGGCCCAGGCCTTGGCCGTGACCGCCCGTCCGGACCGGGCGGCCGCTGCCGGTTTCGCACGGGAACGCATGCTGATCGTACCGCAGAGCATAGGCGGGCGGTTCTCGCTGACATCCGCATTCGGCGCACCCATTGCGCTTGGTTTGGGCTGGGAGACCTTCTCGTCGCTGCTTGCGGGCGCCCGGGCGATGGACGATCATGTCGCCACCGCGCCGGCGGCGGAGAATCTCGCCTTCCGTATGGCGTTGGCGGGTTTCTGGATGAAAGCCGTCCGGCGTGTAGCGGGCGAGGTGGTAGTGCCCTATGCGGATCGGCTCGATCTGTTCATCGACCATCTCCAGCAGCTGGATCTCGAGAGCAACGGCAAGCGGGTGGCCGCCGCAGACGGGCGCGGCCTGCCTTGGCCGAGCGCCGCCGCCTTGTGGGGTCGGCGCGGTACCAATGCGCAACATGCCTTCTTCGAGATGCTCCATCAGGGCACGCGCGACCAACTGATCACCCTGATCGGCATCCGGCCGGGCTGGAGCGGCCGTATGGAGCTGGACCGGGCGCTGCTCGCCAATCTCATCGGCCAGGCGGCCGCCTTTCTGCGTGGCCGCAGCCGGCAGGAAGCGGAAGCCGCACTCGAAGCACGGGGCCTGGACGCGCGCACGGCCCGCCGTCTTGCGCCCCATCTCGTGCTGCCTGGGGCGAGGCCGCATCGGATTCTCCTGCTCGACCGGCTCGATGCCTTTCACTTCGGGGCTTTGCTGGCGCTGTTCGAACACCGCACAGTGCTCGAAGGCTGGCTGTATGGTATCAATCCCTTCGACCAATGGGGCGTGGAACGCGGCAAGGAGCTGGCGGGCATGGTGAACCATCTGCTGCAAGACGAGGCAGGGATGGCGGATCTCGATCCCGTCCACGCCGCCATTCTGGACGCTGTCAGCCAGGATCGGCGGTAACATCCCATGTCCTCACCCCCCGCCATCGTGACCGTGACCATGAACCCGGCGCTCGACGTGACGGCCTGGGTCGATGAATGGGAGCCGCAGGTCAAGCTGCCGAGTCGGAAGGTCCGGCGTGATCCCGGCGGCGGCGGGGTCAATGTCGCGCGCATGGCCGCGCGCTGGCTGGGATCCGCGGCCGTGGAAGCCGTCGTCGCGCTCGGCGGTCCCACCGGCGACCGCCACCGGGCCCTGCTGGCCGCCGAAGGCGTGACGGCCACCGTCTTCCCGCTCGCAGAGGAGACCCGGGAGACCTGGCAGATCACCCTGGCGGATGGTGGCTTCTACCGAATCGTCCACCCCGGCCCCTGCTGGCGCGCCCAAGAGCAAACGGCCTTCTGCGATCTGGTTCTGGACCGCTTGAACGCCACTTGCCCCCGCTGGCTCGTGATTTCGGGCTCGCTGCCCGAAGGCGTGCCGGCGACAGCCCTGTCCGCGCTGATCGCGGCCGCGCGGGCGAGGCTGCCGGATTTGCGGATCGCGGTGGACAGCCGCGGGGAGGCGCTCGTGGCGGCGCTCAAGACCGGTGTGGATCTGATCAAGCCGGACCGGCGTGAGATGGCAGAGCTCGCTGCGGCGCTCGGCGAGGGCAGCGGTGATGCCCTCACGCTGGCGCGGCGCATGGTTGCGGCGGGCCGCGCACGGGTCTTTCTCTATACCCGCGGCGCGCAGGGGCTGGTGGTGGTGCAGAAAGAGGACGCCTGGCGCTGGGAACCCCCCGCGGTCGAGCCGGTCAGTCTGGCCGGCGCAGGCGATTTCCTGCTTGGAACGCTGATCGCCCGGCTGGTCGGCGGGGATGACTGGCACACCGCCTCGCAGCTCGCGATGGCCGCAGCAGCAGCCACCGCCGCCACCGAAGGCACGACGCCGCCCACACCGGCAGCCGTGACCGCCCTTGCTCCGTCCTGCCGCTTGCACCGCTGTCCGGAGCCTGCGCCGTGATCGCTGTCCGAGAAGCGTCCTGCCCGCGAGAGCGCAAAGGCTTCATCATAGAGCTGCTCGGCCGTGGCGTTCATGGTCCCCACCCATCAGCCTGCTGAACGCGGACCCTACACATCCGCGACGCTTTGTGCCAAAGCCAAAACAATGACGGAAAGATTCCCGGCGTCCAATCGGGCAGGCGAAACATGGCCATGATCTCGATTCCACCGCGAAATGCGGCCCAGTTGGCGCAACAGCTGCAAGCCGCCCTCGCCTGTCTTCAGAGCAATCGCCTCGATCAGGCCGACCGCCTGCTGACCGACATCCTGCTGCGGATGCGCGATCACCCGGATGCACTCCACCTCAAGGGGGCGGTTGCCCGCAGGCGCGGCGATCACGCACGGGCCGTGGACTGGTTTCGCCGCAGTCTGGCCGTGCGCCGCGACCAGCCGGCCGTGTGGAACAATCTGGGCAACGCCTTGAGCGATCTCGGGCACAAACAGGAAGCGATCGCCGCCTATCGCGAAGCCGTAACAGGCAAGCCCGACTTCGCCGATGCCTGGATCAATCTGGGCATCGCCCTAACCGAGGCGGCCCGTGAAGATGAGGCACTGGCGGCGCTGAAGCGGGCGAAACGGCTCCTCTCCCCGCCGCCGGTGCGTCTGTTGCTGGCCGAGGCGCGGGCGCTGAAGGCATTGGAACGGTTGGACGACGCGCGTGCTCGGCTCGAACAGGCATATGCGCGCGCGCCGCAGGATCTGCGGGTGTTGAACAATCTCGCCAATCTGCTCCGGGACATGGGCAAAAGCGACGAAGCGATCCGCCACTATCGCGCGGCCCAAAAACGCGACCCAGGCCGCGTCAATCTGCGGCTGGCCGAGGCCGGCGCCCTGGTTGAGACC
>CAZJPA010000058.1:0-14060 GCA_964547755.1 uncultured Sphingomonadales bacterium | reverse complement strand
ACAGGCCGTCTGTGGAAAGCATGCACCATGAACGCGGCGACACAATCCACCGAGACGCTGATCGTGGCGAGCGATCATGCGGGATTCGTGATGAAGGGGCTGATCGTCGCGCATCTGGAGGCCCGTGGCTTTCGGGTTTTGGATCTGGGTGCGCATAGCGAGGAGTCGGTGGATTATCCCGATTACGGCTATCGTGCGGCGCAGGCGATTGCAGAGGGACGCGCACGGCGCGGCGTCATCCTGTGCGGTTCGGGTATCGGGATCGCGATTGCGGCGAATCGTCACCCCTTGGCGCGGGCGGCGCTTTGCCATGACGTGACGACCGCGCGTCTTGCCCGCCGACACAATGATGCGAACCTGCTCGCGCTCGGTGCACGGCTGATCGGCCCCGAGCTGGCACGCGAAATCGTCGATGCCTTTCTTGATACAGCTTTTGACGGTGGCCGGCACCAACGCCGGGTGGACAAGCTCGCGCATCCTGTGCTGGAGACGGTGCCGGGTTGACAGCGCGCCCCATGTGCCATGCGCATGCGCCATGATGCGGTGTTCCCATTGGTGACGAAAGGATAAGGAGACGATGGCCAACGAGGCGATTCTCACCGGCGACCGGCTGCGGCAAGCCTTCTTTGCGGCACCGTTGCGAGAGGTGGACCCCGATGTCGCTGATGCGATCGCGGCCGAACTTAAGCGCCAGCAGACGCAAATCGAGCTCATCGCCTCCGAGAACATCGTCTCGCGCGCGGTGCTCGCGGCTATGGGCTCGGTGCTGACCAACAAATATGCCGAAGGCTATCCGGGGCGGCGCTATTATCAGGGCTGCGCGCATGTGGATGTCGTCGAAAGCCTCGCCATCGAGAGGGCGAAAGCGCTGTTCGGGGCCGCGTTCGTCAATGTGCAACCCCATTCGGGTGCCCAGGCGAATGGCGCGGTTTATCTGGCTTTGCTCAAGCCGGGAGACACGATCCTGGGCATGAGCCTGGATGCCGGCGGCCATCTGACCCATGGCGCCAAGGTCAACATTTCCGGCAAATGGTTCCGGTCGGTCTATTACGGTGTCCGCACCGAGGACGGGCTGATCGACTATGACGAGGTCGCCGCCATCGCCGAACGCGAGAAGCCGCAGCTCATCATCGCAGGCGGATCCGCCTATCCACGCGTCATTGATTTTGCCCGCTTCCGGGCCATCGCGGATCATGTCGGCGCCTATCTGATGGTGGACATGGCCCATTTCGCCGGACTGGTCGCCGGCGGCGTCCATCCCAATCCCCTGCCCCACGCGCATGTGGTGACCACCACCACCCACAAGACCCTGCGCGGCCCGCGCGGCGGCATGATCCTGACCAACGATCCGGATCTTGCGAAGAAGATCAACTCGGCGGTCTTCCCGGGGTTACAGGGCGGACCACTCATGCATATCATCGCCGCCAAGGCGGTGGCCTTCAAGGAAGCGCTCAGCCCCGACTTCAAGGCTTATGCGGCGGCGGTGGTGGACAATGCCCGCACGCTTGGCGCGCGCCTTCATGATCATGGTTTCGACCTGGTCTCCGACGGCACCGATACGCATCTCATCCTCGTCGATCTGCGCCCCAAGGGGCTGACCGGCAAGGCCGCCGACGAAGCATTGGAGCGGGCCGGGATCACCTGCAACAAGAATGGCGTGCCGGGTGATCCGGAAAAACCGTTCATTACCTCCGGAATCCGGTTGGGCTCGCCCGCAGCGACGACCCGCGGCTTCGGACGCGGCGAATTCGTGCAGGTGGCCGACTGGATCACCGAAGTGCTGGACGGCCTGAAGGCCAATGGCCCGGAAGACAACGGCGCAATCGAGCAGGACGTCCGCCAGAGGGTTCGGGATTTGTGCGCCCGCTTTCCGATCTATTCCGATCTTGTCGTATGATCGCGTCGGAAAAACGCGCCGAGAAAGGCTGGAGGCAAAATGCGCTGCCCATTCTGCGGCTATGACGAGACCCAGGTCAAAGACTCACGCCCAAGTGAGGACGGGGCTGCGATCCGCCGCCGGCGTCATTGTCTGGGATGCGGCGCGCGTTTTACCACCTTCGAGCGCGTGCAGCTGCGCGCGCTGACCGTCGTCAAGCGCAACGGCCGGCGCGTGCCCTTCGACCGCGACAAGCTCCAGCGATCCATCGACATCGCCCTACGCAAACGCCCCGTCGAGCCGGAGCGGGTGGAGCGCATGGTCAATGGGCTTGTCCGCCGTCTCGAATCGATGGGTGAGCCGGAAATTCCCTCCGATGTGATCGGCGAGATGGTGATGGATGCGCTCTCGCAGCTCGACCAGGTGGCCTATGTGCGCTACGCCAGTGTCTACCGGAATTTCCGCGAGGCGCAGGACTTCGAGGAATTCGTCTCCGCTCTGCAAAAGCCGGTCGGCAAGGGGGGACGCCGGCGGCAGCTCGATACCGACGATGCGGCCGCCGAATAGGCTGGACGCCGCCAGCATGTTCGCACCGGAAGACTTCGCCCCCACCCCTTGCGAGACGGCAGCCAAGCGGCAGCTTCCGGACGTCCAACAGGAGGACGCGCGATTCATGGCGATCGCGCTCCGGCTCGCCGAACGCGGGCTGGGGCGCGTAGCCCCCAATCCGGCGGTGGGCTGCCTGTTGGTCAAGAATGGCACGATCATCGCGCGTGGTTGGACACAGCCCGGCGGCCGTCCTCATGCCGAAGCCGTCGCGCTCGCCCAGGCGGGACCGGCGGCACGCGGCGCGACATGCTATGTCACGCTGGAGCCCTGCGCGCATCACGGGCGCACGCCGCCTTGTGCTGATGCGCTCGTTGCAGCCGGCATTCAGCGCGTCGTCGTGGCGATGACCGATCCCGATCCCCGCACGACCGGGCGTGGGATCGCCCGTCTGCAAGAAGCCGGCCTAATGGTCACAACCGGTGTCGGAGAGCCCCAAGCACAGGCGATCAACCGTGGTTTTCTGCTGCGGATGCGGGGACGGCGGCCGTTCGTCGCTTTGAAGCTTGCCACCTCCATCGACGGTCGGATCGCCGCCCGCACAGGCCATGCCTGCTGGATCACGGGCGAACGCGCGCGCGCATATGCGCATTTGCTGCGGGCGCGCCATGATGCGATCCTCATCGGCGGCCGCACGCAACGGAGCGATGATCCCCTCCTCACCTGTCGGCTGCCGGGATTGGAGGCGGCCTCTCCCATCCGCATCGTGCTGACACGCAGCCCCCACCTCGATCCCGATTCACGCTTGATGCGGACTGCGGACAACTGGCCGGTCTGGCTGCTCCTGCCAGAAGGAGACACCGCCGGGCTGGCCGCTCCGGATCCGGAAGAGCCCAGCCGCCCCGGTCTTTACGCCCTCACCTTCCAGACGGAGGAGGCCGAGGATGCAAGCGGAACAGTCTCCAGCCTTCTGCATACCTTGGCTGCAGCCGGCATCACCCGCTTACTGGTAGAAGGTGGGGGGATGGTAACGGGATTGTTCCTGCGCGCGCGGCTTTTCGATCGCCTCTACCATTTCACCGGCAATTGTCTCATCGGCGCGGATGGCGTGGCCGCCACGGCCTCACTCGCCGTGGCCGATGTCGCAAGAGATGCGCCGCGACTGCGTCTTCTCGCCAGCCGCAGCCTTGAGGAAAGCGTGCTCAGCGTCTATGAGCCGGTGGGCAAGGACTGAGCGCCCACCCCAACGGAGCACAGCCAGCGATGTTCACCGGCATCGTCACGGACAAAGGCGAGATCAGACAGGTTTCCGGCGAAGATCCGCGTCGGATCGTGGTGGCCACTCGTTATCCGGCCGAAGCGATCGCCTTGGGCGCATCCATCGCAGTGGATGGCATCTGCCTGACCGTCGTAGACAAAGGGCCGGGTTCTGCGCCTTTCGCCGCCTGGTTCGCAGCCGACATGTCGGCCGAAACCCTCCGGCGCACCACAGCCGGCTCCTGGCGAACGGGACGGTCCGTCAACCTCGAGCGCGCGCTCAAGGTGGGTGATGAGCTGGGGGGGCATATCGTTACCGGCCATGTCGACGCATGCGGTCGCGTACAACGGGTTGTACCGGGCGAGAACGCCCATATGGTGGAGATTGCGGCTCCCCGCGGGCTCGCAGCCCTGATCGCGGAGAAAGGCTCGATCGCCGTTGATGGCGTCTCGCTGACGATCAACGCCGTGCGTGACGAACCGGACCATGTCCTTTTTGTCGTCAATCTCGTTCCCTATACGCGGCAGGTCACAACGCTCGGCGAAATCGCACCGGGTCAGGTGGTCAATCTGGAAATCGACCCGCTCGCACGCTATATCGCCCGCTGGCAGGAGCTGCACCACGCCTCGTCGGGCTGAGGAAAAACGCGAGCAGCCATCTGCAAGACGGACTCGTTCTGGCGAGGATCCGCGGACACGCAGAACGGTCCAGCACAAGGGACAGGCGAGTCACACCGTATGCCACACAGCCAAATCGCACGCATTGAGGAAATCATCGAAGAGGCCCGTAATGGCCGGATGTTCATCCTCATCGACGACGAGGATCGAGAAAACGAGGGTGATCTCGTCATTCCCGCCCAGATGGCGACCCCCGCGACCATCACCTTCATGGCGACCCATGGACGGGGCCTGATCTGTCTTGCGTTGACGAGAAAGCGCATCGAAGAGCTTGGCCTGCCGCTGATGACGCAGGAGAACGCCTCGCGGCATCAGACGGCGTTCACCGTCTCGATCGAGGCGAAGGAAGGTGTCTCGACCGGCATTTCCGCTCATGATCGGGCCCGCACCATTCAGGTGGCGATCGATCCCGCCCGCGGGCGCGAGGATATCGTCGTGCCTGGCCATGTGTTTCCGCTGATGGCGCGCGATGGCGGCGTGTTGGTGCGGGCGGGACACACGGAAGCCTCGGTCGATATCGCCCGGCTGGCCGGCCTCATCCCGGCGGCCGTGATCTGCGAGATCATGAAAGACGACGGCAGCATGGCGCGTTTGCCGGATCTCGTCGCCTTCGCCGAACGGCATAATCTGAAGATCGGCACGATCCGCGATCTCATCGCCTATCGCCTCAAACACGACAGCCTGGTCACCTGCATTCACGAAGAGCCGTTCCGCAGCCTTCACGGCGGCGAATGGCGACTGCGTGTCTATCGCAACACGGCCGAGTTCGGAGAGCATGTGGCTCTGGTCAAGGGCGAGATCCGCGAAGACGATCCCGTGCCGGTGCGCATGCATGCCGTCAACATCTTCGAAGATATTCTGGCGGAAGCGAACGGCCGCTCCGGTCAGCTGGCGGCCGCCATGGACCTGATCGCCGAGGAGGGCCGCGGCGTGGTGGTCCTCATTCGCGACACACGACCGGACCGGCTTTCGCAGCTCATAGAAGAGCGTCAGCGCCGCGCGGGCCGTCCGCCGCTGAGGCTGGCCCAGGGCGATCGGCCGCCGCCTCTGCCGTTGCGCGACTACGGGATCGGCGCCCAGATCTTGTTGGATATCGGGGTGCGAAGGCTGATCCTGCTCTCGAATACCCGCCACAACATCGTGGCGCTTACCGGATACGGTCTCGACATCGTCGAGCAGCGCCCGATTCCGCTTGCCGTCCCGACGCGGCGCAGCAAGGGAGGATCGGCATGAACCCCGAGCCCGCTCCCCGCATCCTGATCATCGAGGCGCGCTTTTACGAAGACATCGCCGAGGCCCTGTTCACCGGCGCTCGGACAGTGCTGGAGAACGCCGGCGCCCGCTTCGACCGGATCGCCGTGCCCGGCGCCTTCGAAATTCCGGCGGTCATCGCCATGGCCGAGCAAGCGGCCAAGTCTGGTCGCGACCAGAGCTATGACGGTTACATCGCCTTGGGTTGCGTGATCCGGGGTGAGACCACGCATTACGACTATGTCGCCGGCGAGAGCGCACGGGGATTGATGGCGCTTGCGATCCGCGAGGGTCTTGCGATCGGTTATGGGATTCTGACCACTGAGACGCGCGATCAGGCCTGGGTGCGCGCCGATCCCGCGCAGAAGAACAAGGGGGCGGACGCCGCCCGCGCCTGTCTCCAGCAAATCGCCATCCGTCGCCGATTGGGGAGCTGGCGATGACGCGCGCGCTGACCAAGAAAAAAAAGACGCCCGGCCGCGGTCGCAATCCCTTCACCCGACCACGCACGGCGGCGCGACTGTTCGCCGTGCAGGCCCTCTACCAGAAGCAGCAGCAAAACAGCACGGCGCAGTCGGTGGTCGTCGAATTCGTCAATCATCGCCTCGCAGCCCCACCTGCGGACGACATGCCGTCCCTCAACCCGGACCGCGCCTTCTTCCGTGATCTGGTGGTGGGCACCGCCACACGCCAGAACGAAATCGACGATCATATCGGCCGCCGCCTGCCTGATTCCTGGCCGATGGCGCGGCTTGATCCGGTGCTGCTCGCGATCATGCGGGCGGCCACCTACGAATTACTCGCCCGGCCGGACATTCCCACGGCGGCGATCATCGACGATTATCTTCATGTCGCTCACCTCTTTTTCGGTGATCGAGAGACGGCTTTCGTGAACGGTGTGCTGGACGCAGTGGCCCGGGATATGCGTGCCGGCGCGTCATGATCGCCTGCCAGAGAGCAGGGAGTCCGTCGTGACAGGAGAAGAGCGCATCGACGAATTCCGTTTCATTGGGGAGCTCCTGCGCCCGCTGGCACGGGATCCGGCCGCCCGGAATCTTGCCGATGATACCGCCGTACTCACCCTTCCGGCTGATACGGATCTGGTGGTGACCAAGGATCTGATGGCCGCCGGCCGCCACTACTTTCCAGACGACGACCCGGCGCTCGTCGCGCGCAAGCTGCTGCGGGTGAATCTCTCCGATCTGGCGGCGGCCGGAGCGGAACCGGTGGGATTCCTGCTCGGCATCGCACAGGCCCGCTCTCTTACGCGCACGCGCCTTGCGCGCTTCGTCGCCGGACTCCAGGAAGACGATGCAGCCTTCGGCATCCCGCTGCTCGGTGGTGACACCATCTCGCATGCGGGCTGCGAGGTCTTCTCCCTGACGGCGTTGGGCCGCGTGCCGCGGGGCGAAGCGCTCTCAAGAGCCGGGGCGCGCGCCGGCGATCGGCTGTATCTGACGGGTACGATCGGCGATGCCGCCCTTGGCCTGCTGGCCCGCCGGGGCGAAATCGCCTCCGAGCCGCTGTGGGAGGCCCGCCGCAGCCTGCCTACCCCGCGCCTTGCCTTCGCTTGCGCCGCCCGATCCCTGATCCATGCAGCCATCGACATTTCTGATGGCCTGGTCGCCGATGCGCATCACATGGCCGAGGCCAGCGGCTGCCGGTTGGAGATCGATCTGGACGCCCTGCCCCTGTCCGCGCCCACGCGCAGCTGCCTCGATGCGCGGCCAGACCTCTTCGTCACCGTGCTCACCAGCGGCGACGACTACGAGCTGCTGATTGCCGCCTCCAGCGATTCCGAAGATCAGTTGACAGCGATTGCTCAGCGCACCGCCACACCGCTTGCGCGGATCGGCACGGTGGCGGCAGGCTGCGGTGTCGAGATCCAAGGACTGGAGGCGCGCGGACTACATCTGTCGCACACCGGCTTTACCCATTGATAGGTATTGGTGCGGCACAATCGCCCACGGTGAAAACCCATGGGAAGACAGGCCATGAACGACGAGAACATCGAACAGGAAGAGCGCTCCGGTAAAGGCATGATGCTGATCATGGTGCTCGGCATCGTGGGCGGTATTCTATTGGGTGGTGCTGTCGTCTATTTCCTGACAGGCGGTTTCGGGGAGAAGGAAGAGCCGGTCGCGGGCGAACCGGCACCGGAAGCCAAACCGGAAGAAAAGCAGATCGATCTGTTGACTGTTCCCGTGCGCCGCTTCGCCGTGCCTCTGATCAACGACAAGGGCCGGGTCTTGGGCTATATGTGGGTGGATTTCGTGTTCGAGGTGAACGGACCACAGAACCAATCCTACGTGGCAGCCCGCGTGCCGGAGATCCGCGATGCCCTGCTGCGCGACCTCAACGATCGGCAGACGACGCGACGCGATCGCCCGGGCGCCCTCGACATCGACCTCGTCGCGCACCGGCTCGACGCGGTTTCACGCCAGATCGTCGGCAATGAGCGCCTTCTCAACGTGCGCATCACCAATGTGGAGCGGGCACCGGGCTAACGCGCGCGCTTTTCCGTCATTGCCGTTTGCCAATCAGGCGGAACGCCCCCTCGGCCAAGATCGACAAATCACTGTTGGAGATGAATCTCCACACGTCGGTTGAGGGCGCGCCCCTGTGCCGTCGCATTGTCGGCGACAGGCTCGTCCTCACCACGACCTTCCGCGCGCAGGCGCTCGGCCGCGATCCCATGCGCCACCAGCCAGTCCACCACCGCCGTCGCGCGCGCCCGGGAAAGGGCCAGATTATGGGCGGCCGTGCCCCGTGCGTCCGTGTGGCCGATAATGGCCACGCGCCAGCGCGGATGCCGGCGCAGGCTGGTTGCGATTTCGTTCAGCGTCTGCACGGCATCCGCACGCAGATTGGCCGAATCCGTATCGAAATGAATGCCATAGGTGGTCGCCCGGCCGGTGGCGGCCAGGCTGCCCTCGATCCCGGAGCCGGCCGGTGCGCAGTCCAGTTGTTCCTCCACTTTGTCCAAGCGCCAGCCACGCCAGAGACCGCCGTAGCTGCCGTCCTTGTACCAAATGCCTGCCAGATGCCGGCGCGCGGCATCCAGAACCATCACGGCGCTGCCCTGCCCCGTTCCGTCCCGCCAGGCGAAGCGGATCACGCGCCCATCCGTATCGCCGAGCAGATAGCCCTCGTAAGATGGGTAACAGCCCGTCACCTGCGCGTCTTTCTGATTGAGTTGCATCAATCCGTAATTCGTCCGGTAGACGCCGGTGACCGCCGCTTCCAGAGGCACTGCTTGTCGGCCCTTTACATCACCGGCCGCAGCGCCGAAGCCAGCCAGTTCCATGATCTCGGTATAGCGCGGCGCCCCCCAGTTGCTTTCCACCACGAGCTTCACCCGACGCACCACCACGGGATGGGCAATGGCAAAATCACCGACACCGGCCCGCGGCACCTCACCGCTCACAAGGAGCCGTGCGCCATCGCCGGCGGCGGTCATGCGGTCTCCAGCTCCTGACGCTTGCGCCTCCAAGGCATAGAGGGAAATGCGGCGCACGGCGCGCGAGTCCATATCCACTTTGCGTGTATCGACCTGAAACCGCGTCAGCCGCACCGGCCGCGCCAGCTCGATCACGAAGACGATCGGAAGCTTGGCATCGGCCGCAGATGACCACCCCTGTTCAGACATGCCGTCGATGAGGTTGATCGCGCTCCAGGATGTCGGTTCGTATTCGCTGCTCGCGGTGACGACGAATGCGCCATGCGCGAGATCGAACCAGTCGGGCGAAGACTTGTCCGTATCGGCATCCTGGGCGCGCGAGATCCCCGAGACAGCGGCGGCAAGCAGGCCGCACACAGCCAGAATCCACTTGCCAGAAAACCAGCCGCCTGTCCGTCCCGCACCCGCCATGATCCATCTCCTTGCCATTGCCCGATGCCCGAGCGTGCGCGTCCGGCATGTTCATTCATCGACCGAGAGGCGGAAGCGCTTGGGAATCCGGGTCTGTCGCCCCTCCACAAGATCCGCGACGAACGCGCCCAACCGGGGACCGTGCTTGAACCCATGGCCGGACCCACCGCCGACCAACAGCACCCGTTCGTCATCGGGATGGCGATCGATCAGGAAATGTTCGCCCGCGCGCACCGAATACTGACACACACGTCCGCCAAGCAGCGGCTGCTCGGCCAGCTCCGGGAAGCGCCGGGCAAGAAAACGCCGGGCTTCGGCGACGAGCGCCGGCGTCAAACGGCGGTCTTGGGTTTCCGGGTCCACGGCTTCGCCGAAGGCATGATGGGCGAGTTTCATGCCGCGGCCTTCGAGATCCGGAATGCCGTAGAAGATGTCGCCATTGTTGAAATCGGCCCACACCGGCAGACGATCCGGCCCATATGCGACCGATCCGGCAGGCGGACCAATGAAATAGACTTCTTGGCGGGTCACGAGAATGCCATTGCCGATGATTTCGGGAAACAGTTTCGGCAGCCAAGGACCACAGGCATAGACGGCCTGGCCGGCTTCCAACATGCGGCCATCGGCTAGCGGCACCTGCACGCCCTCACCGCGCGGTGAAAACGGGCCGGCCTGTGCGCGGATGATTGCACCGCCCATCGCCGCTACTTCCCGCATCACGGCCTGAACGGCCCGCCGGGCGAGAATCGCTCCCGACCCCTCCTCCAGAAAACCGAGCTGGATCCCATCCAGCGCGATCTGCGGATAGCGGCGCGCCAGATCCGCCCGATCGAGAATGCGATGGGGAACCCCAAGAGCCGCCAGCGATCGCAGACTCGCCTTCACGTACGAATCGCGCGCATGCGTCAGCCACAGCACGCCGCTCGGGAAAAACAGCGGTCCTTCATGTCGGGCGGCAAAAGCCTTCCACATCTGCAAGCCTTCGTAGGCCCACTCGGCATAGTGATGAGCGGAACCATAGGCTACGCGCAAAACCCGCGATTCGCCGCCGGAGCTGGCGCGCGCATTGGCCGGACCATGCGCGTCCACCACGGCCACGCGGCGCCCCCGTTGCAACAGATGCCAAGCCGTCCACATTCCGAAGACACCGGCACCCACGACGATGACATCGAAAACCTGCGCCCGGGAAGATGCCCCTCTTCCCGTGCTGGCATGGCGACCAGCGGCCCGTGTAGCGTGCGCCAGCTTGCTGCCACCGACCCATCCCGCCAGACCGGTCGCCAGTAGCCGTCCACCGAATCGCAAGGTATGCCGCCGCGTCCAATCGCGCATCGCCGTTCCCCGTGCGCTGTGTTCCTGCCGGAACTCTTGCGGCTCCATCCTCGGTACACAGACACAAAAGATCAAGGCCGGCGCGACGCCTTTCGACATCGCACCGGCCCGATCCTGTGAAACAGGGGCGCGCTGTTCCCTTCAGCCGCCCGCCGCACGCGATCAGTATTGCGCACGCACGGTGAAGCCGAAGGTGCGCGGCTGATTGGTCAGGAAGCCGACACGCGCCAGGGTTCCGCGCTCACGGTCCAGCGCCAGCTGCGCCCGCTCATCCCAGATGTTGTTGATCCAGAACGACAGTTCCCAGCGTCCATTCCGCACGCCGACGCGCAGATTGCCGATCTGATACGAATTCAGCTTCGGATCAAAGACGAAGGTCGCCCGGTCCGGATCGCCGAAGGGGATGATGGTCAAGTCCACAGTGCCGAAACCAGGCGCCTGATCGCCGGTCTGTGTAAAGCGCGAGCCGACATGCTGGACGGTCGCGATCACGAAACCGTCGAAGTCGTCGGAAACCGGCGTCGTGTAGCTGATCGAGGCGGCCGCCTGGAAGCGCGGCACCGTCGGCAGACGATTGCCCTTCTTCAGACCGGCCACCACCGTCGTATTGCCGAACGCGTCGGTCGAGGTGATCGTCGAACGCAGTTCAGGATCGGTATAAGAGGCGCTCACCGCGATCGCCCAGTGATCGTCCGGACGGATGTTGAGCTCGACCTCGGTTCCGATCGAACGCGCATCCGGCACGTTGAAGATGATACGCGACGAACAGGTGCCGGCATCCACGGTCGCCTGCAGGTTCTTGATCTGCTCCCAGAAGGCCGCGATGTTGAAGATCACGCGACCGGCGAACAACTCGGTTTTGGCGCCGATTTCGTAGTTCCACAGCTCCTCGTCCTTGAAGCTCGGACGATTTCCGAAGGTCGCAAGGTCCTCCGGGGAGCACAATGGCACATTGAGCGGGTCATTGATGCCGCCCAGTCGGAAGCCCTTGGACACTTGCGCGTTGAGCTGGACGTCGTCACTCGGCTTGTAGCTGACAATCACCCGCGGCGAGAAACCGTTCGTCGATGTCTTGCCCGGCTGGCCGATGGTCTGATCGGCGAAGATGCCGTCAAAATTGAGCACCCGCCGTTCGTCGAAATTATACCAGCGGCCACCGGCGGTGATGTCGAAATTGTCGGTGATGCGGTAGGTCGCCTCGCCGAAGAGCGCGATCTGCTCGAAATCATAGGGGATGTCCGAGAAGAACAGCACATCCTTCGGCGCTAGAACGCCACGGGTATCAATATCGAGAATGCCGAGGCCGCGCATCAAATCCTCGAAACCGTCCACAAACAGCGTCTGACCGTAGCGACGGTTGATGTTGCTGTAGAAGAGGCCGAACACCCATTGCAGCCGCGCGGCCGAATCGGTGGAATAGAAACGCGCCTCTTCGGTGAACATGTCGACATTGGTGCGGTCGAACAGCGGCGCGTCCATCGTAACGATGGCATCCGGCGCACCGAAGAACTGGAACGTGATCGAGCCTGTCAATTGCGTCGCATCACGCACTTGCAGAATCTCGCGGTTCGTGAATGAGCTGATTGACTTGAAGCCGAACACCGGCCCTTCCCAGCTCACCTCGACGTCGGCCAGCAGAAACTCGTCCGTGAATTTTTCTTCAAACTGCGTGAATTGGTCGAGACGGCCGAGCTGCACCCGCGGACGTGTCGTCGTGAAGGGATTGGCAAGGATATTGTAGAGATCGACACGATTGAAGCCGTTGATCTCAACCTTCTGATAGACCACGCGCGGACGCAGGGTGATCCGGTCGTTGACACGGATCTCGGCCGCCAATCGGCCGCCAAAGCGCACGCCGTTATTGACGTCCTTCTTCACATTGGGACGCGCAAAGGTGTCGCCACCGGGCTGAACCGCATTGATGAAGCCGCCATAGCGGGTGGCGTAGCCCACCGCGCGCAGGGCGATCACGTCATTGACCGGGATGTTGAACGCCGCCTTCAGCGACCCGCCGACATCACCATGGTCGATGACATTGCCGGTGGCTTCAGCGACCACCTCGTAATCGTCGAAATTCGGCTTGTTGGTGATGTAGCGCACGGTGCCGGACAGCGACCCCGAACCGAACAGCGTGCCCTGGGGACCGCGCAGCACCTCGACGCGGTTGGTATCGAAGAAGTCGAGATCCGGGGTGAACAGGGACAGCGAAATCGGCGACTCGTCGAGATAGATGCCGACCTGCTCCTTCACGCCCGGTTGGTCACGCACGATCTGGCCGGCCGAGACGCCACGCATGGCCACCTGGCTCTGCCCCGGCCCCAAATTCTGGATCGTGAAACCGGCGACATTCGCCGCGATGTCTTCGAGATTCTGGGCGCCGCGGTCGCGCATCATCGATTCGGTCAAGGCGTTGATGGAGAACGGCACATTCTGCAATGTCTCCGAACGCTTACGCGCGGTGACCACGATCTCCTCCAACGCACCGACCTCGGACCGCTCGGAATCCTTGGCCTGGGCCTGATCGCTCTGCGCTTGCGCAAACGCGCCGCCGGCACCGAACAACATGGCGCCCACGGCAAGGGCGAGAGCGCTGCAGCCACCGGCCCAGAGTCCACCGCTCCTCTTCCACTTGGCACGATCATCGATCATCATCGTTCCTCCCATCCTGGATGAGCATATATTCCACGAAGGACATGAACGAACACAGCATCATCGTGTTCTGCCGATAGATTAGTCGGCCACGCCGCATCCCCTCAATCGAAAAGCACCAATCCACAACAGATGAATGGAGAAATTTTCCGAACCTGTGTCAAAAACGTCACACTTTTGCCGGATCGGTCTAGACAGCACGCCAGCGAAGGCGGGCGGTATATTGCCCATTGGACGACGCATGCCTGGTTTTCCGGATCTTGGCACCAAACCGTGAAAGGGGAACAAATCCCGCCTCCCCCCGCCGGCAACAGCTTATCGTCCGTTTTCCGCGCGGCGCTCTGGCCTCTCGCGCCCCCAAGGGACTCGAAACCGCTTCACGTCTTCCCACCCGGCCGTGCGGGCCCCGGTGCAGAAGAAGCAGGTGGAACCATGTGCACGACCCGCTGTGGGAAGGGAAAGACGATCCCGTCCGCACGAAACTTGTGCCAGATCTTGAGCAGCACGTCGCTCGAGACATTGGTGATGCCGTTTTGCGGATCTTCGAAGACCGCTAGGTTCCCCTTCCACGCCCTGGGTAGGGCTCTCACCCTGAACCAG
>CAZJPA010000057.1:0-14181 GCA_964547755.1 uncultured Sphingomonadales bacterium | reverse complement strand
GACCGTACCCGGCTCCGCCGGGTGGAGGAACAACGCTCTCAAATAGCCGCTTACAGTGGATCGATCCGGCCCTCGAGGCGGACATGTATGGAGACCGCGTGCGACCGTTCCTACCTGGCCGGTCAGGATGGCAACTTTCGGGATCAAGTACGTCATCCGACACAAGGACAACTGACAGAAGACGAAGGTCTTGTGGGTTGAGCACGGTTCGCTCTCGCGCACATTCGCCCGAGGCATCGACCTCGACTTGCTACTCGATGAGGGTACGCTGCTGCTCGATGGGCAGCGCATATCGACGCTGCCGTCAGCTTCGGTTCAGCGAGGCTGTCTGTCGTGCACGCCTGGTCGAGGTCTCGATGCCCAGGGACTACTGTTTCTACCTGACCAACCGGGCACCCGATCAGCCTCGAGAAGGTCGTTCAGCTGTGCCGGGTGCGCTGGGAGATCAAGAACGATAACAAGCTCGACAAGTCGTGCCTGAATTTCAACGACATCGGCGCACGCACCGGTCCTTGCATGGGCGATACCCGCCCCCCCCTCCGAAGCCGGTGTCAAGAACGAGCGCAGCGATTTATCCGCAGACGCTGGCTCGTGCGGCCGGCTGCGCAAACGAGCAGCCTCACGGGGGCGATGGGGCTCACCGGAGGGGCAGCGGGCTGAGCTCGCGAGGTGCCTTACCCATCTGGGCGAGACCCGATTGGCGCGTTGCCCGTCGATTCTCGACCAGTTCCGGGACTGGCGAATCACTCAAACGAAGAGCGAGAGCTCGCTTTCATGGGGAGCCACTGGCTATTTGCGCCCATGGAAGTGCCATAAAACGTGAGAATGAAATCTAAAATCTTGAACTCGACCACCCATATCGCCAGAAAGAATCATCCGCGCATGATCGGGATTATGGCTGGCGCCGATCTTTACCATTTTTTCTATGATCTCGGCCATGAACTTAAGCAGATGATCGAGTGCAAAATTGTTATATACGGAAGCGACGATTTGTCATTGCGCTCCTATGAACGATATGTCCGAGACGGCGTTGCGGATGATCTTGTTGCTGCGGACGTAATTCACCGTGAGGCATTGCGGACTGATTTGGAGCCGCAAGTCGTATATCGTCGTGCGCTTGAGATGGAGGCATATATTGACTGCTCGTATGGTGAGATCCTCATGTCGAGGCGTGACCTGGGGCGTGCATTTGCACTTGGGGGATTTTATCACCCTCGCTCAGAGACGCATGACAAGTGCACGCATCTGCAAGTCACCCACGGCCTGACCGAGCAACTCAATTTCTGGAAAAACGAGATACAAAAGAGAAATTTAGACCTGATCGTGAATGGCCTGAAGGAAGCTGCTGTTATGGCTCGGGCGATGGGGATTGAATACAGACAATTATACAATTCCCGTGTTGACAATTACTGGTACTGGTCACCGAACGAGTTTGTCGAATTTCCCGATGTGAAGGCGAAATATGAGCGCCTGGAGGGTGCTACTTTCCCGCCGGTCGTGTTGACAGAACCTTATTTTACGGAGGTAATGCAGCAGAAACGCTTGCAGTCACAAACCGCAGGACGTTTAGCCTTGCGGAAGTTTGGTGGCAGCACGCTGGGATACTTTTATCGGCGGCTTAAGGGAGTTGCCCCAGGTTATGGGTTGCGAGAACGCTGGCGGTGGATCGCCCGCGAATGGTGGCAGAAGAAGCAACTATCCGCACGTGGACGGACCAAGACGCTGGCTGAGGTCAAGGGAGAGAAATTCGTTTTCTTCCCGTTACATACGGAACCCGAAATGACGTTGCAGTGGTTCTCGCCCGAGAACTTCTTTCAATTGGCTTGTATTGCTGCGATTGCGCGCGACTTGCCAAGTGATACGTTTCTTGTTGTGAAGGAGTCGGTTTATGGAGTCGGCAGACGGCCACTGGACTTCTATGAGCAAATCTCCGATTTTAGGAACGTCGAGTTATTGGATATCAATGAGAAGGGTGTTGATGTCATTCGCGAATCCGCGGGCGTAATTACAATATCTGGTAGCGCGGGCCTTGAAGCGGCTCTGATGGGTAAGCCCGTAATCATTTTTGGTCAACACAACTATTACGATTTTCTCGATCATGTGCGAATTGTTTCCTTGGAGGCAGGGTTGCGAGAAGCATTCTTATGGGCGCTCGGAAGTGGTTTTGACAGGGACAAAGCTGTCCGTGACGGCGCTCGCCTTCGCGAGGCTGTTGTGCAAACGGCATTCAACCTGAAATCTTGGAACAACGTGTTCCCCGATACATACGATCGTAGCGTTGTGTCTGTTGCCGCAAGGGCTCTGATAGAGAGCTACTATACCTCTGTAACAAAAGTCGAGCAGCAGATGGCGGCAACATTAAGACTAGGCTGGCAGAATTCGTAGTGCTTGAAAAATCGGTACCGCACATAGATGCATGCACGGTTTCGGGCTGGGGGAACGCCCATACAATGGTAGAGGTTTCGGATGTTGTTCTTGACAGTGAATCCATACGCCTTGTGGATGACGAACTCGGTCTTGTCGTTTTGCGCGCCTCTGACGGGAATGAACAGATCGCCGATCATATAGGATAACGTGCGATTGCGGAGTGCGGAGGTGGTTTGTGGCGTGCTTGGGTCTGGTTAGATGGCGTGAGTATGCGTGATTTGAGGAAGCCCGAAGGAATGATCAACTCCATGGTGCCGGGTGGATGTGGAGATTCCATGTGGGAGCTCATGGGTGAATTATTCCCTATTCATAGGACCCTCGTAAGCCCCGGCTTTGCGCAGTCACTTGAAATCATACGCGAACGGTTACCTATAGAAATCACCCAATTTGCAAGTGGAACCAAGGTGTTTGATTGGCGCATTCCAAAGGCCTTCAAAGTCAAATCCGCATATGTCGAAGCTCCCGACGGTACGCGACCGATAGATTTTGAGAAATGCAACTACCATGTCTGGAACTATAGTCAGCCCTTTAGTGGTATCTTACGGCGGGAGGAACTCGTAAAGCACATCGCGACGCACCCGGTGCTTCCAGACGCGGTGCCGTTGCGCGATACGTATTACCGAGAACGGTGGGGGCTTGCCGCATCACAACAGCAGGTTGACGCTCTTCCGAATGGTGACTATAAAGTCGTGATCGACACTGAGCAGTATGATGACTTTCTTCGGATCGGTGAAATGTATCTCCCTGGGGAAACGGATGAAGAAATCCTGATCAATAGCTATTTATGTCACCCACGAGGAGCGAATGACAATCTTTCAGGCGTTGTAGTGGCTGTCGAGTTGTTCAACCTTCTGGGTCAGTTACCCAAGCGCACTTATTCATATCGGCTTGCCCTCTGGCCTGAAACGATCGGGGCGATTACGTATATCGCAAGTTATCCTGAGCGCATCGCAAAAACGGCAGGGGTAGTCTGTCTTGCCACCATAGGTGACCCTGGGAAATTTACATATAAAAAATCCTTTGCTGGTTCAACGGCCCTTGACCGCTGCGTAATTCATGCTCTCAAGCATTCGGGAGATGACTACGAAATACGGAAATACAACCCCATTGGAGGCGACGAGCGGCAGTTCAATGCTCCGGGGGTGCGTCTTGCGTGTGGTCTATTAACACGGACGCCGGCGAACGAATTTGCCGAATACCACACCTCGAAGGATGACATGACTTTGGTCACGAAGGATGCGTTACACAGGTCGCTGGAAGTGGTGTGGCGTGTAATATCTGTTCTGGAGAGAAACAGAATATACGTGCCGCACTATACGACGGAGCCGTTTCTCTCGGGGTACGGGATCTACCCTTTCGACCGTGGAATGGGGACTGGTGAGTATCGGGGCGTTTTCGATCGCATCGTAATGTCATACTTTAACTTAATGCATCACGTCGACGGTCAGCGCGACTTGGTGTCCATAGCTGATGATCTCAACGAGCGAATTGAGATTTTTGATCAGGCCGTTGAAGACTTTGTTCGAGCCGGACTAATGTCGGCGCGATCCTAATCATGTCAACCTTGGCATCCTTTTGGTTTAGACGTCGGCGCCACATCGGTTCAGGATAATCTGGCGACGTCGCGGCGGGCTGCTGTGGGATTATCATAGTGAATGCCTAGACAAGAGCAATGGTTCAATGAGTGAGACGGGTTACGGATGGGGGCCGTTTCCGCAGTTGCGGTACTGTACTCGATGCTGCATGCCGGAGACGACGGAGGGTATCGGTTTCGACGAGATGGGAATCTGCAAGGCCTGCCGCGCCTCCGAGGAAAAGATGCGGATCAACTGGGCGGAGCGCGAAAGGACGCTGGCCGATATTCTTGCCAAGGCGAAGGTGGAATCGGGCGACAATTACGACTGCATGGTCCCCATTAGCGGCGGCAAGGACAGTGCCTTTCAGCTTCACGTACTTACGCGGAAATACGGCATGAAGCCGCTGGCTGTGACGTTCAGCCACAACTGGTACAGCAAGACCGGGTGGGAAAACCTGTGGAACGTGCTGGAGCGGCTCGACGTCGACCACATGATGTACACGCCGAAGCGGAGCCTTGTGAACCGCCTGGCGCGGAAGTCGCTACCGCTGATCGGCGATTCCTGCTGGCATTGCCATGCGGGGATACTGTCCTTCCCGCTTCTTATCGCAGTGAAGTTCGATGTCAAGCTGCTGGTTTTCGGCGAATCGCCGGCCGAGTTCTCAGGCCGAGATACCTTCTTCGACCAGGAGTTCAAGATGGAATCGGCGACGAATGTCTACGACATTCACATGCAGGGGTCGGTTCGCACGGGACCCGACGCGGTAATCGGGGAAGGCATAGAGAAGCAAGAGATGGTGATGTTCTATCCACCATCGAAGGAGGAGTTGATCGAACACAACATCAAGTCAATCTATCTTGGTGACTACGTGTTCTGGGATCACGAGCGCCAGACGGAATTCCTGATTAAGGAATACGGCTGGAAGGAAGATAAGGTCGAAGGGACTTACAAGCGGTACAAGAGCGTTGAATGCTGCATGCCTGGTGTTCACGACTATTCGAAATTCATTAAACGCGGCTACGGCCGGGCTACGGACTTTGCCAGCCAGGACGTACGCGCCGGGCTGATGACCCGCGAAGAGGCAATGGAGATCGCGGCCAAGCTGGATGCGGAACGCCCGGAGGCCCTGGATTTGTACCTGGAGCTCACCGGCTACAGCGAGGAGGAGTTCATAGAGATCCTCAAGGCCAAGCGCGAAGGTAAGGCACGGGAGCTGCCATGAGCGCGACGGAGGAGAGGTTTCAGCGCGCGCCCGCGGCGGTGCAGACGGCGGGCGATGAATTGGGCGCGTTGACGGCGACGGACTTCCTGGAGCGGCTTCGCGTCGGCGAGTTCTCGGTCACGGATTACGCCACGGCCTGCGCGGACCTGATCGAACGACTGGAAAACAGCGTCCATGCCTGGGTCTGGTATGACCGTGACCGCTTCCTCAGCCAGGCACGGGACCTCGACGCTCGCCTCGCGGTGCATCGGAGGAGCCGGTCGGACGAGCTCCCCGGCCGGATGTACGGCGTGCCGGTAGCGGTGAAGGACATCTTCAACACCGCTGACATGCCAACCATGCACGGCAGTGAGATCTATGCCGGCTATACGCCGGGCAACGACGCTCGGGTGGTGACTAACCTGCGCCGCGAACATGCGATCATGGCCGGCAAGACGGTGACCGCCGAGTTCGCCGTCCACCAGCCGGGCGAGACGCGCAACCCTCTCGATCCTGAGCGCAGCGTCGGTACTTCCAGCAGTGGGTCAGCCGCAGCCGTTGCCGCTCACATGGTGCCCGTGGCGCTGGCGAGCCAGACGGCGGGCTCCACCGTCCGCCCGGCTAGCTATTGCGGGATCTTCGGCTTCAAGCCGTCCTTCGGGACGCTGCCGCGCACGGCGATGCTGAAGACCACCGACACGCTGGACAGCGTTGCCATGATGGCGCGCTCGGTGGACGACCTGGCGCTGATGTTTGAAGTCATGCGGGTGCGTGGGCTCAACTACCCCATCGTGGAGCGCGAGTTGGGGGACCCGGCCCGCCACGCCATCGGCGGGCGGCGGTGGCGTGTCGCGGTCCTCGATGGCCCGCGAGCGAAGTTTGAGTCCGTGGCGGTGAAGAACGGGATGCGTCACTTGGCTGCGTGCCTGCAGGCCGCCGGATGCGAGGTGGAGACCTATCGTTTGCCGCCGGATTTCGACAATGCCTTCGACGTGCACGAGACCATCTACCGGAAGGCGCTCGCCTACTATTTCAAGCTGGAATGGCAAAAAATGCAGGATAGGTTCAGCCCTCGGCTGGCGGATATGATTTCGGTGGGCGCCGCCATCCCGCCGGAGACCTATCACGCCGCCTGCGCGGAGCAGACGCGCCTTGCGCATCTGTTCGACGAGGAGATGAAGCGCTTCGACGTGCTTCTGTGCGCCTCCGCCGCGGACGAGGCGCCGATCGGAGTCGATGCGCCCGACATGCCGGACCACAACGTGATCTGGACGATGTGCTACGCACCGACGATCGGTATGCCGCTGCTCAAGGGACGTAGCGGCTTGCCCATCGGTGTTCAGGTGGTGTCTCGGCGCTTCAATGACTATCTCCTGATCGATTTCGCAAGGATGCTGGTCGGACTCACGACTGGCGCACGCTAGACAAAGGAATTACCGACAGGGGCAACCGGAAGCTGGACATGGACGGGATCGAGCAGACGACTCGACATCAGCCCTTTATCCAGGGCGAGAAGATATATCTTCGCGGCCTGCGGCGCGAAGACATGGAGGCCTACCGCCGCTGGGTTGACAATTCGGAGGTGACCCATCTGATGGAGATGGGATGGCGGCCGATGAGTGACAAGGAGCAGGAGGACATCTACCGCCAGTCCACCGAGGCCAGCGATGCGGTCGCATTCACCATCACCGACAAGGCAAGCTGCCGCGCCGTAGGCTGCTGCGGGCTCTATGCCATCCAGTGGATCTGCCGCCGGGCCGATTACCGAATCTTGATCGGTGAGCCTGACGTCTGGGACAAGGGACTGGGCGAGGAGGCCGCCCGGCTGACCGTCGCCTACGGCTTTGACAAGCTGAACCTTGAGACGATTTATCTCGGCGTAAATTGTGAGAACAAGCGCGCCATCCGGTCCTATGAGAAGGCGGGGTTCGTGAGGGAAGGGGTGCGTCGCAAGCTTATCTACCGCAACGGTCGTTATTACGACGCGCTGATGATGAGTATCCTGCGCGAGGAATACATGTCCGCGAAGTCTGCAGCCTCGTGATCCGCGTCGCCGTCATCGGCCTGGGCCGGGCCGGCAGCCGCTACGACGCCAAGGACGAACTGCCGCGGCGCAGCCATGTGGGTGCCGTGCTCGCCACCGACGGCATGGATCTCGTCGCCGTGGCGGATCCGGACGCGGCTGCGCGCGAGGCCTTCCGCGATCGCTGGACGCAGGGTGACTTAGTACGCGTCCTCTCCTCTCTGGATGAGCTCGAACCGGGGACCGCGGACGTTATCGCGTTGTGCACGCCGGTGTCGGCCAGCCGGCTCGACCTCGTCCGCCGGGCGCTAAACAAGGCGCCGAAACTTCTGGTGGTGGAAAAGCCGCTGGCCAATGATTCGGCGGAGGCCTGCGAGATCGTCGCGCTGGCACGCGCGCAGGGCGTGCCGCTGCGAGTCAATTTCCACCGGCGGTTCGATCGCGCGCACAGAGAACTGAAAGAGTCGCTGCCCGGCACGCCTCGCTGCGCGATCCTGCGTTACGGCAAGGGGCTGTTCAATTACGGTTCCCACATGGTTGACCTGATGAGTGACTGGTTCGGAGGGATCGAATCGGTCCAGGCCATCGGCAGCGGCGCGGGGGAGGATCCGGTGGTCACTTTCCGCGCACGCATGGATGCCGGCTTCAATGCGATCTTCGTTGGGGTGGAGGGGCTCGACTACGACCAGTTCGAGATCGACCTCTTCTTTCCAGACCGCCGGATCGAGATCGCCAATGGAGGCTCCGAGATGCGTAGCTACGCGCCGGTGGCTGACCTGTTCTATCCCGGCTATGTGCAGCTGGGTCCGGCGTCACAGATCATAGTGCCGTCGGCGGTCGGCGGTATGGTGGAGCTATATGCCGCGATCCGCGATCACTTGGCTGAAGGTAAGCCGCTCGCCGGCTGCGACGGGGAGCAGGCAGCCGCCGGAGTCGCAGTGCTGGAATCGGCGCTGGAGTCGGTGCGCCGCGGTGGTGTCGAGATCGGGCTTGCCGGCGCGAAAGTCAACACCGAGGGACAATACTAGGTGAGTGCAGACGCAACCCTGGCCTTGCTGGGTGGCGCGCCGGTCAACGGCGACCCGCTGCCCGCCTACAATACCATCGGCGCAGCGGAGAAGGAGGCGGTGATGAAGGTCCTCGACGGGGGTGAGCTTTCGGGCTTCGTCGCCTCGCCGGGGGAGCAGTTCTGGGGCGGGCCATGCGTGCGTGCGCTGGAGGACGCGTTCCGCGAGCGGTTCGGCTGCGCCTACGCGGTGTCGGTCAATTCGGCCACATCGGGCCTGCATTGCGCCGTGGCGGCTACCGGGACGGGGCCTGGTGACGAGGTGATCGTCCCACCGTACACCATGTCAGCGAGCGCTACCGTCATCCTGATGACCGGCGCGGTGCCGATCTTCGCTGATGTCGACGATGAGACCTTCTGTCTCGACCCGGCGGCAGTGACGGCGGCGATCACGCCGCGCACGCGCGGGATCATCGCGGTCAACCTATTCGGCCATCCGGCGCCGCTCCTGAAGTTGCGGGAGATCGCCGACCGACACGGCCTTTTCGTGATCGAGGACAACGCCCAGGCGCCCGGCGCCACCATCGACGGCCGCTTCACAGGCACCACTGGTGACGCCGGCGTCTTCAGCTTCAACCGCCACAAGACGATGCAGTGCGGCGAGGGCGGCGTGCTGATCACGAACGATGACCGCATCGCCCGCAAGGCGGCGCTGGTGCGCAACCATGGCGAGGTGGTCGTCGCCGCGATGGGCGACGAGGACATCGTCAACACGGTCGGACTCAATTACCGCATGACGGAGATGGAGGCCGCCGTCGCCAGCGTCCAGTTCGCCCGGCTGGGCGAGCTCAATGCCGCGCGGATCCAGCTGGCGGACCGCCTGACCGGGGGTCTACGCGAGTTGCCGGGGATCACGCCGCCCGCAGTCCGCGAGGGATGCAGCCACGTCTATTATTTCTACGTCATGCGCTACGACGCGGCCGTGACCGGCATTCCGCGCGATCTCTTCTGCGAGGCAGTGCGCGCGGAAGGCTTCCCGCTGCGCGCGGGCTACGTGAAGCCCATCTACCTGGAGCCGGTCTACCAGAGGAAGATTTGCTTCGGGCCGGACGGCTATCCCTTCACCGCCAATCCCCGCAACGGAGAGATTTCCTACGCGCGGGGCCTGTGCCCGGTGACCGAGCGCCTGCAGGATGCGGAGCTGATGCTTACGAACATCACCTATCCGCCACTGACCGAGGCGCATATGGACGGGTTTGTCGCCGCCTGCGCCAAGGTCCTCGCCAACCGCGACGCCCTGTTGCGGCGGGACGCTTGACCGAGTTTCCGCGACACGATGCAGAGACAGATCCTTTTCGCCGTCGGCCAGGACGGTTCGGTCGAATATTTGGCGCCGCTGTGGCGGCGCTGGCTCGACTCCACGCCGGCGCCCGGCTGGCGCGTGGCCCTGTCCGCCGGCGCGCGCGAGCGGTTGCCGCACCTGGATCTGGAGGACCTCCCCGTGGTGGCAGGCGAGCCCGGCTCGGTTACCAGCCTGGAGGCCGCGCTGGGGAGCTGGCGGCCCGATATCGTGCTCGCCTCGGCCAGCTATTGTCCGGTGGAGGAGGCCGCGTTTCGGTATGCGCGCAGGCGCGGCATTGCAGTGATGCGCTTCATCGACACCTGGTACCGCTACCGCGACCGCCTGTGCACCGCCGGCGGAGTCTTCGCCGTGCCCGACCGGGTGCTCGTTATCGACGAGTACGCGGTGGCCGAGGCCCGCGCCGAGGGCGTGCCGGGAGAGGCGCTGCTGACGGTGGGCCACCCGGCATGGGAGGTGGTGTCGCGTCTCCCGGCCGCCGACCGGCGTGACGTGATGTTCGTCAGTCAGCCGGTGGCGCGATTCTATGGCGACGTGCTCGGCTATACCGAGCGCAGCGCCTGGGACGAGTTCCTCGAAGTGGCGCGCGCGCGGCCTGATCTGGTGCGTCGCATCCTATTCGCGCCCCATCCCAACGACGACATGCCGCCCCCGCCGGCGAACGATCTGGTGACCGTCGTGCCTTCCGGCCGCAAGGCGCTGGCCGAGGTCGGCACCGTCGTCGGCATGTTCTCCTCGCTGCTTGCCGACGCGCTGCTGGCCGGCCGGCATGTGGTGAGCTTCCAGCCCCATGCGGTTGGCATCGATATGAATGCCATGGGCCGCGACTCGTTCATGCCCCGTGCGCGTACCACCGCCGAGCTGGTGGAAGCCCTGGCGGGCGAGAGCGCGTGCGCGGCCGAGTTGCGGCGGGCGCTGGCGGGAAGCTGCGACCGGCTGGAGGAAGTGCTGCTAACATTCCCCGGCATGGCCCGGGCGGCGGCGAGGTAATGCGCATCGCCGGTCTCATCCAGGCGCGCATGGGCTCCACCCGCCTGCCCGGCAAGGTGATGCTGCCGATCTGCGGAAAGCCTCTGGTGGGCCACGTGATCGACCGGCTGGAGGCCGTCGCGGGGCTGAACGACATCGTCCTCGCCACCACGGCGGACCCGCGCAACGAGCCGCTCGTCGCCTATGCGCGAGAACGGGGCCTCGTAGTGCACCGCGAGGAGGCGGAGGACGACATCGCCGCGCGGCTTGCCGGCGCGGCCCGCGCTGTGGACGCGGACGCCGTGCTGAAGATCAATTCCGACTGCCCGCTGGCCGATGTCGCCGTGCTGCAGCGGCTGGTGGACGTCTTCCGGCGGGCCGGCGATGCGGACTATGTCTCCAACAAGATCGAATGGACCTATCCGGAAGGGCTGAGCGCCGAAGTGATCGCCACGCGAGCGCTGGAATGGTGCGACGCCAATCTTGCCGACCCGCGATGCCGCGAGCTGGTCGCCAACTGGATCCGCGATCACGGCGAGCGGTTCAAGACCGTCTCCGTCACCGGAGACGAGGATCTGAGCCATCATGGCTGGGTCGTCGACACGCCGGAGGACTTTGAGTTCGTGACCCACGTCTTCGAGGCGCTCTACCGCGATGGCGAGCTTTTTGGCCTCCACGACATCCTTGCCTTCCTGGCGCGGAAGGACGCCGCGGCACAATGACCAGCATGCCGCGCCCGGTCTGCCTCGACGTCTCCCGCATGCCGGTGACGCGCGACGGCGTCCGTGATTTCGCCTGGCCGATTGCGGCGGAGGAGATTCCCGCGGTTCGCGATCGCTTCCTGGCCGCGCTGATCCCGTTCCTCAAACGCGAGGCCTCGCGCAACCGCCAGGCGCTTGTCCTCGGCCTGATGATCCACGTGCTGGGCGAGGTGCTGTCGGTCTACAAGGCGCAGGCCACCATCCGCCGGCTGAAGGCGATGGGCCGCCACCCGGTGGTGGCATCTGACAGTCGCCTTCTGGGCGCCATGCTGGACGGCCGCGTGCCGCGGCCTTCTGCCGTCATCGGGATGCTGGAACGGGGGATGCCCGCCGTTCCGGGGTGGCGCCGCGCCCTGCAGCTGGCACGCGCGCGGATGCGAGGCGGCGCGATCTGCCGCCGCTGTCCGGCGGCCGTAGACATGAAGCACGACATCGTCACGGTGGCGTTGGGGGAGATGATCCAACAGCACGCCGAGGCGTTGGGCGAGCCGGTGTCCTGCGTGGGTTTCGATACCTGGTTCGGCCCACTGTCGGCCGAGGACAGGCCCGCCTATGGCGGCGCGCCCAGCCGCAATCTGGTGGACGCGGTGATCGACATGGCGCGCGATGCCTTCGCCAGCCAGGGCGAGCCGCTTCAGGATAACAGTGCCGCTTATTTGCGCGCATGGATCGAGTCCGCGGCGACGTTCGCGGACCGCTATCTGGCCCGCCTGCTGGCCCGGCCGGAGATTGTCCCGCGCCGACTGTGGCGCGGCACCGGCGGCCATGTCTTCGCCCGTATCCTGAGCCATGCCAGTCGCGAGCTCGGCGGCGAGGTTACGGGACACGACCATTCTCACGGCCAGGGTATGTTCGCCGGCTACAGCGACACCATCATCGAGCACCCCTTCTGCGACCGCTTCATGGTCTGGACTGAAACCCAGCGGAAGATGGCGCAGCGCAACCTGAAGCCGGAACTTGCCATGCCCGGTGCGCCACCCACGATTCAAGTGGTGCCCGGCACATTCCGTCCCAAGATCGTGGACGAGGCCGACGCCGCCCCCGCGCCGAAGAGCACACCGAATACGATTATGTACGTGGGCACGCTTTATAACGATGAGTTCGCGCCGATGACGCCGCTGATTCCCGACATCGTACTGGTGGACTGGGAGGCGCGACTGATCGCGCAGCTGCGCGACTGGGGCTTTGATGTCATCGTGAAGCCGCATCCCGAGTCGCGCTTCGCGACGCCGGCCGCCTACGAGGACCTGCTCGGCGCCCGGATCGTCCACGGCCGGTTCGAGGACGTGTATAAGCAGGCTGACCTCGTCCTCTTCGGCCAGCCGAACTGCACGCCCTTCTTCGGCGCACTGGGCACCAGACAGCCCATCGTCGTTGCCGACACCGGTATGCATTTCTGGCAGCCGGAGGCGGCGGAGATGCTGGCGCGGCGCTGCGGGGTTGTTTCCTGCGGTCGTGACGCGGAGAGTCGGCTGACGACTGACTGGCGGGCGCTGTGCGCCGCCATCTCAATCGCGCCGACGTTGAACGACGACGGCCTGTTCCGGGCGTTCTTCTGCGATCCGGCCGGCCAGGCGTGAGAAAACCGAACACCGGCAACAGTGAAGATTCCGTGACCGAGCGCAATCCGATCGAGGACGAGGAGGCCAGGGGCAGCCTATCGAGGCGCTTCCGCCAACAATACGGCATGGAAGAGGGAATGGAGGTGCTGCGCCCCGACTCGCCTATGCCCCGCAACATGATGGTGGAGCTGTCCAACGCCTGCAATCACGCCTGCATCTTCTGCACCAGCCCGCACATGTCGCGCAAGATCGGCCGGATCGAATCCGGGCTGCTGCACCGGATCATGATGGAGGCGCGCACCGACGGGGTGGAGGAGATCGGCTTCTACACAACGGGCGAACCCTTCATCCACAAGGAACTGGACAAGTTCACCGCGGAGGCCAGTACCTTGGGCTACCGTTATATCTACATCTCCACCAACGGCGCGCTGGCGACGCCGGAGCGCGCCCGGAAGGTGATCGATGCTGGCATGAACAGCATCAAGTTCTCGATCAACGCTGGCTCGCGCGAGACCTACAAGCTCATCCACGGCCATGACGACTGGGACAAGGTCATGGCGAACCTGCGCTTCATTTCCGAGTACCGGAAGACGCTGGACCGGCCATTGAAGCTGTTCGTTACCTTTATCGTCACCAACCAGACGGCGCACGAGGTCGAGAGCTTTCGCGAACGGATCGAACCCCTGGTCGACGAGGTCGTGTTCCACAAGGTGCACAACCAAAGCGGCCAGATGAACGCGGCCGAGGAGATCCTGAGCCCGAACCCGGGCGGTGAAAGCTTCAAGAGCGACGCCGTGTGCAAGATGCCGTTCAACCGGCTGCATGTAAGCTGCGAAGGGTTCCTCACGCTCTGCTGCGTCGACTACCAAAACTATCTCGCGGTGGCAGACCTGAAGGAGATGTCCCTGCGCGAGGCCTGGAACGCGCCGCTGTTCCAGGACATGCGCCGCCGCCATCTGGAGCGGGATCTGGCCGGGACGCTGTGCGGTAATTGCTGGCTGGGGCGGCGCGACCGCATCGTGCCCCTGCGCGACGATCTCGCCTCGCCGGTCGATTTCCCGGGCTTCTACCGCGAGGTGAGCGACGCCACCGAGAACCGCCTGGCGCACATGGACGATGCGGCGGTGCAACTGGTGCACAAGGCGGGCGGGCAATTCTGACGCGAATGAAACAGCGGCTGTGGGCAGTCATCCGTCGCCTGGCGGCGGGGCAGCGCGGCGCGGTCTTCCCGCAGGAATGGCTGCCGGCGGAAGAGCCCGCGCGGGCGGCAGAACTGCTGGCGACCATGCGTTTCT
>CAZJPA010000056.1:0-14270 GCA_964547755.1 uncultured Sphingomonadales bacterium | reverse complement strand
TAGCCAATGTAGTAGCCGATTATCAGTGCTCCAATTCCGGTCTGGATGCTAAAACCCCACACCGCAAGTAACCGAGCTTGAGGATCTGGGGCTGGAAGAAGCGGATCCGGAGATCGATCTGTCGATCATCATCAAGCGCCTGAAAGAGGCCGTGTATCCGCGCTTGCGGGTCGCCAGCCGGAAGATGTTCTTCCGCGGTGGCGTGGGCGTGCCGGCGGATCCGCGCCGGGGCGTTGAGGAGAAGTTTGCCCCCGAGGCCGGCAAGATCCCGGCGCCGGTGCGGCATATCGATCTCGACGACGTCCAGATGGCGATTGACATCCTCGAGGGCAATCCCGTGCCCGAGCGCGTCTACAGCGGCATCTCGCTGCTCAACTACGATGCCGGCGTGCGGGTGAAGAAGGCGGCGCCGGGAACCAATGTCGTGGACGTGCACCAGGTCTGGGCGCGCCGCAACATCTTCTCGGACACCGCCTTCATCTGCCCCTTCGATACCGGCATTGCCGGCTGTGAAGGCGCGGCGGATCTGCGTAATCAGGAGTGGATCATCCGCTACACCATCGATGTCGCCGAGCGCGGCCATGAGGACTTCGCACCCATGGTCACCTACTGGGACAACCCGGATCTGCGCGGCGGCAAGCGGGTGCCGGCGATCGCCATGGACCAGACCTTCTTCCCGATGGAAGAGGGCAATCGCTACGTGTTCGAGATCCACATGGCGCCGGCCAAGTTCTTCAACCTCACCTATCACTGGGGTTGGCGGATCCACCCGACGCGCATTCAGGCGATCGAGAATGCCGGCAAGGTCTTGCCCTGCGTGACGGCGGACAACACCGGCAACGCGGGCCAGCCGGCGACCGAGATCAACACGCCGATGGCGCTGGTGCCGACCAACCTGCTCCAGTGCGAGCACAATGTCTTCGGCGACAATCCGAAGGCCAGCGAGGAGGCCAAGCTCCAGGCGATCGCGATGTTGTCCGATTACTCGCCGGCCAAGCGCATGTGGAAGGCGTTCCGGGCCTTGCGCGATATGCATGGCCGTGGGCCGCGTCCCGTGTTGCGGGCGCTGGTGCGCGAGATCGAAGCGGCCTTCAAGGACTGGCAGAACCGCAACAAGCTGCCACGCGGCTTGGCGCCGGATCCCGATTTCGATGTCACCATCGCCTTCATGAACAACCTCCTTTATGGCGAGATCATCGGGATTCCACCGAACTTCCAGCAGCGCTGGGACGAGTGGCAGACCCGCGGCGCCACGTTGGAGGTGAAGATCTACAACACGGACTACTTCCCGCACGGCTACATGAACGTCGACTTCGGCGGCACGCGTGGGTGGGAGAACACCTTCCACAACACGATCCCGCTGGGTGGTCAGGGTCCGTGGTTCAGCTTCGGGCGCCATGCCTTCATGGCCAATCTGCCCGGGCTCGTCTTCACCCCGGCGGCGATGCGGCCAGAGGATGACAGCATCTTCGCCCTGATCGCCAATGACGGCCATTATCGGCGTGGTCATTCGCACCGTGGGCGCATGCGCATGCGGGGTAAGCCGGCTGACTACCATGCTCGCATGGCCAGCCTGGTCCAGGCCGGTTTTGCGGAGGACGTCTATGAGGATGTCGCCGGTCACGACGATGTCGATGCCGTGGACGAGAACGGCTTCGGTGTGCGTGAGGTGATCATCCACTTCCGGCACGATCCGCCGCAGCGGCTGCGCTTCTATCAGTTCGACCCGACCCACCACAACAACGACATCTGGTCGGTCCACTGATGGACGGCGTCGGACAAGCCTGATGGGCAAAGGGCTGCCGGGTCCCATATGAGGGCCCGGCAGTCCACTTTTCGTTAAGACATCTTCTAATAGCTAGCGATATGTGATTCTCTTACAACCAGTAATGAGAGCGGGAGCGGGAAAGAGGAGAGGGCCAATGATGCGGTGGATGAATGTCCGCATCCGCGCCGGATGGCTCGTCGCAAGAGCGGCGCTGCTGCTGGCGGCGGGGCTGCTTGTGGGGCTGGAAGGCCTGTCCGTTCACGCCCAGACGGGGGGCAAGGAAAGCGGTGCGGGCAAGCAGGCGGAGCAGGACCGCATGCCTTCCATGCAGGGAGGCATGGAGATGGGGCATGGCCGGCTCAAGTTCTATATGGACGACGGCCGCAGGAAACCGGGGGGGCAGGCGGAACGCGCCGCCTATACCATTCCCGCCGACATTACGCTGGTCGATCAGGACGGTCGCCCCGTTCGTCTTGCCGCTGTGCTCGCCGAGCCCCATCCTGTCGTCATGCAGTTCATCTTCACGAGCTGTGCGACCATTTGTACGGTTCTGTCCGCCGGTATCGCCAGCGCTCAGGCGGAGTTGGTGCGCCGCGCACCGGATGTGCGGATCCTGTCGATCTCGATCGATCCCACCTATGACACTCCTGCCCGGCTGAAAGCCTATGCGGCGCGTTATCACGCGAACGGGAACTGGCGGTTCCTGACCGGGCGCGAGCCCATGATCCGGCGCACGATCGCGGCCTTCGATGCACTGCTGCGGTCGGACAACAAGATGTATCATCGCCCCTACACCTATTTCCGCGGCCGGACAGGAGCGTGGTTGCGGGTCGACAGGCTGCTGTCGCGTGACGAGCTGCTGCAGCAGTTCGAGGCCGTGCTGGCGGGCGCGGCCGCCGGTGGGGATGAGAAGATGGCATCGGCAGGCGGCCGGTAAGTGCAGGGGGTCGGCCGGGATCGCCGGCGGGTTTGCGGAAGACGGCCGACAGGTGAACGGGTATGAGGGCCAAAGCGTCATGGATAGCAGCGGAATAAAGCTGGGCATGGGGGCTGTGATCGGCTTCGTGCTCCTGCTTGCACAAGGCCCCTCATGGGGAGCGGCGGCGCAGGATTCTCCGGAGCAGGCGGGCCAAAAGGATCAGCCGTCTTCCGCCGTCAGCGCAGGGTCTGTGGGCGATCCCGAGCGCGGGCGGCGGCTCTATGAGACCGGCATCGGTGCCGACGGCCGGCCGGTGCGGGCGGTCACGCAAGGGGACATCCCGGTCAGCGGCGATCAGTTTCCCTGCACGGGCTGTCATCGTCGCTCCGGCATGGGATCGAGCGAAGGCGGGCGCTACGTGCCGCCGATCGCCGTGCCCTATCTCTTTCAGCCGCGCGAAAGCAACATGATCCTGCGGCTCGAGCGCTTTGTCGAATACTTCAAGCAGCTCCAGCCTTCACTCTTCTATGATGATCTGCGCAAGCCACGCTTGCGGCCCGCCTATACCGATGAGACCCTGGCCCGGGCCATTACCGAGGGCGTCGATCCGGTCGGCCGGCCGCTCGATCCGACGATGCCCCGCTATGCCCTCGGGCAGGCGGACCTGCGCAACCTCATTGCTTTCCTGCACGGGCTGGGAGCCAAGCCCGACCCGGGCGTGGATGGCGAGACCTTCCATTTTGCGACCATCGCCGGCCCCAATGTGGCGCCCGAGCGGTTGAGAGCCTATGAGTCGCTGGTGGCGGCCTATGCCGGCTGGTTCAACCGGGATTTTTCGAACGACATCGCGCATCCCGGCTACAGTCCCTATTATCGTTCAGATCTGCTCTATACACGGCGCAAATGGACCATCCATCACTGGCGGCTCACCGGTCCGCCGGAGACCTGGCGCCGGCAGCTGGAGGCTTTTTATGCCCAGCAGCCGGTCTTTGCGATCTTGGGCGGCGTGGTGGACGATCCCTTCGATGCGGTGGACGCCTTCTGCAACGACAAGCGTCTCGCCTGCATCTTTCCGGTTGCGGAGCTGCCGCCGCTCAAAGACAGTTATCGACGCGGCTATGTGCTCTATCTGAGCCTCGGTCTGGTGGGAGAAGCGCGGGGGCTCGCCCGCTATCTGGCGACAGAGGATGCCAAGCGCGGCACGGAGGTTTTGCCGCTTCTGCTCGCCGATGACATGTGGGGGCATCGGGCGGCTGAGGCCTTCGGGCGGGAATGGGCGGCGGTCGGTTCCCCAACGGGCTTGCGCAAGCAGGTGATCCACAGGAGTCGACGTTGGCATCAGGCACTCGTGCGGCTGCGCGCGGAGAAAGCCGTTGTCATCCTGCCCGGCCGCCAGGCGCAGGCGGTGATCAAGGCGCTCGCGAAAGCCAAGCCGCAGCAGTTGCCGAAGCGGCTCTATCTGCCGAGCAATGTGCTGCCGGCCCTGCGCGGAAGCGATTTGCCGGCCGAGACGGTGGCGCGGCTGCGGATCGTCACCCGCTATGATGACCCCAAGGCGATCCACCCGGATTCCTATCGGGCGCGGGCGTGGATCCGCTCGCGCAAGCTCGCCATTCCCGATTGGGATCTCATGCGCGAGACATTCTTCGCCCTTCGCCTTGTCGACAATGCCCTAGAGCCATTGCAGGCGGATTATTATCGGGACTATCTGATCGAGATCCTGGAACATATCACCGAAGTCGGGCTCGATCCCGGACCGTTTCCGCGTCCGGAATTGGGGCCCGAGCAGCGGGTCGCTTCGCGCGGCGTGTATATCATGCGCTGGGATGCGGGCGATCGGGTTCTGGTGCCGGTGAGTTCCTGGGTGGTCGTGGGCGGTTGAGCGCCGAAGACGCGTATCCGGCCGGCCGGACGGAGGAGGGATGAACTGGCGATGGCGAACAATGCCCAACCACGATTGATCGGTGCATTGGCGGTGGTGCTGGTGGCGCTCGTGGGCGTGTTGTTTGCGGTTCCGGAGCTGCGCAACCGCCTCGTTGCGTTAGCGGGTTTTGACGGCGTGTCAGTCGATGATATTGATCTGGATGCGCCGATCGGCGGACCGTTCACATTGATTGACGAAAACGGTCGAACGGTCCGTGACCGCGACTTTCGCGGCCGCTACATGGTGCTGTTCTTCGGCTATACGTCCTGTCCGGATGTCTGTCCGCTCACACTTCTCCATGTCACGCGGGGGTTGGAGATGTTCATGCGCGACGACCCCGTGCGGGCGGCTCTCGTCCAACCCATCTTCGTGACGGTGGATCCCGAACGGGATACACCGGCCGCGCTCAAAGCCTTCCATCAGAATTTCAGCCCGCGAATCGTCATGCTGACAGGCGGCAAACGGGCGATTGCACGGCTGGCGGCGCAATACGGCGTGGAATTCCGCAAGGTCACCGATCCTCAGGTGGCCGGCTATCTGATGGAGCATACGGCCTTTCTTTTCCTGATGGATCGCGACGGCCGCTATGTGACCCATCTGCCCTCCGACGCCCAGCCCGGCCTGATCCGGTTGACGTTGGACAACTGGATCTGCCGGCGCACCGAACGCGGCCATCTCGACGAATCCTGCATGGCCGCCGCCCGCGCGCTCGCCAAAAAGCAACCCCTTGCGCAGATGAGCGAATAGGCGATCTCCATGCCAGGGGGAGGGGGCGTGTTCTCTATCTCTACTTTACTTTTTTGCTTTTTGCTCATGTTAGGATTGCTTTTCCCTTCCGCTTGAGCCATCAAACCCGCCCCTCCCCTCGGCTTGACCGTGGTCAGACAGGCATGCAATGTCTTGTAAAGAGGTGTGAGACCAACAAAGCTCCCCGAGCTGTAGCGTATGGAGGGCCAGCGGTGCAGGCCATTTATACAATCGGATATGAGGGGGCGGATCTGGACGCCTTCTTGTCCACTCTGCGCATGGCGGACATTCGCACGCTGGTTGACGTGCGGGAGCGTCCCCTATCGCGCAAGAGGGGGTTTTCCAAGTCGGCTCTCGCCGCGGCTCTGTCCGCCGTTGGGATTTCCTATGTGCATAAGCCTGCTCTTGGGGATCCCAAACCGGGACGAGAGGCGGCACGACGGGGGAATTATCGGCTGTTTCAGGAGATATTCGGTCAGCAGATGGCTTCTGCGCAAGCGCAGGAAGCCCTGGTTGCCTTGGAAGAATTGGCGCGGCGGGAGAGGATTTGTCTTCTTTGTTTTGAACGCGATCCCCGCCATTGCCACCGCGGTATCATCGCCAAGCATTTGAAACAGAAATCCGGGTTTCTCATTTGCCATCTGGGGGTGCAGAGCGGGAGGGGAAAACATGTCGGCTATCGGGGGTATCGTCTCACCTAGGGAATGGCGGGAGGAGGAGGCTGTTGTTCTGGTGAAGGCAGCACCGCTGCCGAGCTCTCGTTACAAGGAGACGGTATGCTGTGCAGCCATGACAGATCGCGGCGAGTGGCTGCGGCTCTATCCTATTCGCTATCGGGTGCTGCCACCAGAAAAGCGCTTTCGTCGATGGGATCGAATTCGGTTTCGATGGCGGCCGCCCACCAATGACAGTCGCCCGGAAAGTCGGCGCATCAATGAAGATTCCCTTGTCGTTCTGGGGCGTTTGAAGGAGCGGGAGAGAGGTGCTTTTGTCGCGCCTTCCGTTGTTGACAGTTTGAAGGCGGTGCGCAGGAGAAATATGAGTTTTGCTCTTCTTAGAGTAGAGATTCTTGAGTTTATTATCACTCCAAAACCCGCAAGTGCGTATGCGAAAGAAAAGCGAAGGTTCCAAGCAGAAACGCGTCAGGGAGATCTCCTGGAATCCGGCGAGTTTATCCCATATCGTCCCTGCCCTTTCAGGTTTCAGTATCGATACGATTGTGCTGATGGAGAGCGCACGGGCACGTGCCAGGATTGGGAGACGGATGCCACATTTTTCAGGTGGCGCTACCGCTACGGACAAGAGAAGGCTCTTGCGCTCATGCATAAGCGCTTTGGTGAAGAATATCGTAGCAAGGGTGTATTATTTGCGATGGGAACGCATTTTCGATATCGGAACACCTGGTTGATCAATGGTATCATCAGGGTGGATGTGCCTGCATATGTGCAAACACGGATGGATTTGTGACGTCCGATTTCTGACTCTCTTCCCTTTGTTCTTCTATCCCTGTTTGCTGAGCTGCGTGAGCGCTTGCCAGTTTTTCCGGTCCAGCCCCCAAGGCGGTGGGGGATCGGTCGGCCTGTCCGCAGCAGATGGTCGTGAAGCCTTTTCTGGTGGCGGAACGGGATCAGGACCAAATCGCGGGGCGGGCGCCGGCAGCGGGCCAAGGGGTGTGTCCGTGATCACGCCACGGGCGGCCAGATGCGGATCATCGGCCATCTCGGTGTAGTCCTTGACCGGGGCGACGCAGGCATCCGTGCCGGCGAACAACGCTTCCCATTCATCGCGCGTCTTCTGCCGGATTCGTGCTGCGATGGCCGCACGCATGTCAGGCCAGCTCGCAGGGTCGTATTGGCGTCGGCAGGCCGGCTCGTCCGCAAGCCCCGCAATACGCAAGAATTCTGCATAGAATTGCGGCTCCAAGCAGCCGACCGCCAGCCAGCGCCCGTCTTTCGTTTCGTAAACGGAATAAAATGGGGCGCCCCCGTCGATAAGGTTGGACTCGCGCATCGCTCGCCATAGTCCCATGTTTGCCATACCGAAGACGATGGTCATCAGATGCGCGACGCCATCCACCATGGCGGCATCGACAACGGTGCCGCGGCCCGTGCGTTCGCGGGCATGAAGCGCGGCGAGAATGCCCGCCAGGCAATAGAACGCGCCGGCCGCGAAGTCGCCGATCAGATTGAGGGGAATAGCCGGCGGCCCGTCCTTCGGACCGATCGCAGCCAACGCACCGGAAAGAGCGATATAGGTGATGTCGTGGCCGGCCTCACGCGCGCGCGGGCCGTTCTGCCCCCAGCCCGTCAGCCGCGCATAGACGAGGCGGGGATTGCGGGCATGCACCGCATCGGGGCCGAGCCCCATCTTTTCCATGACGCCGGGGCGGAACCCCTCGATCAGCACGTCGGCGGTTGCGACGAGCGGCCAGAGCGCCGCACGGGCCGCCTCATCCTTCAGATCCAGCCGCAGCACCGCCTGCCGGCCGCGCAGCAGCGGATCCCGCGCGGGGTCGAGCGCGAGTGCGCCGGCTCCGGGGCGCTCGATTCGGATCACGCTCGCTCCCATCTGGGCCAGCCACATCACCGCAAAGGGCGCCGGGCCGATGCCCGCGAACTCCAGAACCTTCAGATCCGCAAGGGGATGCATCTGTTCGCGGCTCACGCTCACTCCTCCCGCCATCCTGGACCACATTCTCCTGCCACAGCAGGGCCTATCCGCAAAGATGCGACACAGCCGGGCTCACGATATGGGTAAGCTCGCGCTTCCGCCTGCCGGCGCAGGCGCGCGCCGAAAGATGTGGACTTCCTTCAGCGCGTATGCGCTGCACCGGCGCCGGCATCACGCCACAGGCGCGCGAGGGCGTGGAAGAGATTGCGGCGACAGGTGGCGCGATAGGCCGTGGTGTCGGACAGTTCGGCCAATAACAGGCGATGCGCCTTCGGCAGCTCGTGATAGGGCAGCGAGGGGAAGAGATGGTGCGTTGCGTGAAAGCGCAGCCCCACCGGCGCCCACAACGCCGAGATCGGCGCAAATCCTGGCACATTGACGGAATCCAGGAATTCCTCCACGCGGTTCATCGGTGGGCCGTCCTCCGGATTGCGGTAGGCATGGGCTGCCAATGTGCGCAAGGAATTCGTGAAAAAGATGATGACAGCGACCAAATACCAAGTGATCCCGAAGGTCCAGGGCAACCAGCCCATCGCCATGGCGGCGATTGTGCCCGCCCCGAAAGCGAAGGCCATCGCCTCTTCGATCCGCCAGTGGGGATCGTCCCCTTTGCCCGGCGGCGGCCGACGGTAGGAGAGATCGATGGTCAAGGACGAGAAGCGCTCCCAGACGATCCGCCGAATCGATGGGCTGATCCAGCACAAGGGTGTCAACGCCACGAAGCGCAGCACAAACAGCGCCGGCAGCACGATGGATTCGAGGGGATAAAGAAGGATTTTCCAGCGCGGTCCGGCCCCGAAGGGGCGATACTCACCGTCGATCTTCGTGCCATAGATCCGGGCGCGGTGGTGATCGCTGTGCACGCGGGTGTAGGTGAAGGAAGGCACCAGCATCGGCATCCCGGCGAGCAGGTTCCACACCCAACGGAAAGCCCGGAACTGTCGCTGCGGGATATGCGCGAGCTCGTGGATGAAGATCACGGCGCGGTAGAGCGCAAGCGCGGCCACCACGACGGCGACCACATAGCCCGGCAACGCATAGGCATGGACCACCGCATAGCCGAAGCTTCCCCAGCCGATAGCGGCCGAAAGCAGAAAATCCGGCCAATAGATCTCGGGCCGCGGTCCCGACAGACGCTGCACGATCCGCCGCGCCTCGTTGATCGGGAAGCGGACGGCAAGCGCCCGGATATCGGGCTGCCGGCCGACACCTTCCTTGGGCACATTGACCGCACCGTCGGGCATGGGAGCCTCACCTTCGCGCCTTGCCGCTTGTTCGATGGCTGTCTGTTCCTGTGCTTTACCGTGTTCGCGTGCCGTCGTCGAGATGGCTGTGAGCAAACGGCAGGCGATGAATGCATCACAAGCGATCGCCGTTGTCGTCGTTGCCAGCCGCTGCGATCACAAGCCCTCTTGCCGGGTGACCAGGCTTTCCGCGTTCTGCCGGGCGGAGATGAGAGCAAGCCGCACTTCTTCCACCGAGCGCCGCAGGATGACGGCGACCTCGGGGAGCGGCAGATGTTGGCGGTCATGAAGCAGCAGGACGCGGCGCTCGAGAGCCGGCAACCGCTTGCGCTGCTCGGCCGATTCCAGGACGAAGGCGACATCTTCCGGGGTGACAGAGGTCGCCGGCAGAATGTCTTCATAGCGTGTCAGATCGTCCGGCTGATACCACTCCCAGAACTCCTCGTCGTCGTCATAGGCTGCCGGTGGTGGGACGCGGTCTTCCAGAGAGACCGCCTCTTCCACCGCCCGCACGCGGCGGCGATGGCGGGCGATGCGCTCGGCCGTGCGCAGAAGGACACCGGAAAGCCAAGCTTTGAGAGACAGCGCGCGGGGTTTGCGTCGGCGTCCACGCCAGGCCACCGTCAAGGTTTCGCCCACCAACTCCTTGGGGGTGATCCAGTCCTCATCGAGATCGCCGAGACTCGTGAAATAGACGATCTCGTGCCGGGCCAGCTCCTCCAGATCGCCGAGGAGCGGTTCGACGAGGGCGGAAAACGCTGCTTTGTCGTCGCGCGCCGCCGCCTCCCAGAAGCGGGCCTCCGTATCCGGATCCTGCGGGCAAGAGGCCGCGCCGATTGTGGGCCGTGCCTGTTTGTCGGTCATGACCATTCGTCCTCGCTTTGCGCATATGGCCGCCTAGCGCGAGCCGGGCACGGGTTCACCATTGATGGTGAGCGCGCCGTCTTCGCTGGTGGAGATTCGCACCGTCTCGCCCTCCTTGATCTTGCCTTCCAGGATCATGGTGGCGAGCGGATTTTGGATGTGAGTCTGGATCACCCGTTTCAAAGGCCGGGCGCCGTAGACCGGGTCATAGCCGCGGTTGGCGAGCCAGGCCTTGGCCTTGTCGTCCACCGCGATGGTGATGTGGCGGTCCGCCAGCAGCTTCGCCAGTCGCTTCAACTGAATCGCGACGATGCCGGCCATGTCTTTTCGGGTCAGACGGTTGAAGAGAATGATCTCGTCCAGCCGGTTGAGGAATTCGGGCCGGAAGGCCTTGCGCACCACCTCCATCACCTGATCACGCGCAGCAGACGCCGGCGTGCCCTCGGGCAGCGAGGCCAGGATGTCCGAACCCAGGTTGGACGTCAGCACGATGATGGTGTTGCGGAAATCCACCGTGCGGCCCTGGCCGTCGGTCAGCCGACCGTCGTCGAGCACCTGCAGCAGGATGTTGAAGACGTCGGGATGCGCCTTTTCCACCTCGTCGAAGAGGATCACCTGATAGGGGCGCCGCCGGACGGCTTCCGTCAACACGCCGCCCTCCTCGTAGCCCACATAGCCCGGAGGCGCGCCGATCAGCCGCGAGACGGCGTGCTTTTCCATGAATTCCGACATGTCGATGCGGACCATCGCGTGCTCGTCGTCGAACAGGAATTCGGCCAGCGCCTTGCACAGCTCGGTCTTGCCGACGCCGGTGGGGCCGAGGAACAGGAAGGAACCGATCGGCCGGTTCGGATCCTGCAGGCCGGCGCGCGCCCGGCGCACGGCATTGGAGACGGCGCGGATGGCGTCTTCCTGATCGACCATGCGCTCATGCAGTTTGTCTTCCATGTGGATGAGTTTCTCGCGCTCGCCTTCGAGCATCTTCTCCACGGGAATGCCCGTCCAGCGCGAGACGATGGCGGCGACGTCCTCGGCGGTCACCTCTTCGGCCACCAGCACCTCTTCGGACGCCGCCTCGGCCTCTTTGAGCTGGCGTTCGAGCTCGGGGATGACGCTGTAGGCGAGCTCGCCGGCGCGGTCGAGGCGTCCCTCACGTTGCGCGATCTCGAGCTCGGCGCGAGCGCGATCCAGCTCCTCCTTCAGCTTTTGGACACGACCGAGCTTCTCCTTTTCCTGCTGCCAGCGTGCAGTCAGTGCGGCCGCCTTCTCTTCCAGCTCAGCCAGTTCCTTTTCGAGCTTCTCCAGCCGTTCGCGCGAGGCCGGATCCTCTTCCTTTTTGAGGGCCTCGCGCTCGATCTTCATCTGGATGATGCGGCGGTCCAGCTCGTCGAGCTCCTCGGGCTTGGAATCGATCTGCATGCGCTTTCTGGCCGCCGCCTCGTCGATGAGGTCGATTGCCTTGTCGGGCAGGAAGCGGTCGGTGATGTAGCGATGCGAGAGGGTCACGGCCGCCACGATTGCCGAATCCGTGATCCGGACACCGTGGTGGAGCTCGTATTTCTCCTTGATGCCACGCAAGATGGAGATCGCCTCTTCCACACTCGGTTCGCCGACGTAGACCGGCTGGAAACGGCGAGCGAGAGCCGCATCTTTTTCGATGTGCTTCCTGTATTCATCGAGCGTGGTGGCGCCGATGCAGTGCAGCTCACCGCGCGCCAGGGCGGGCTTGAGCATGTTGGATGCGTCCATCGCCCCTTCCGCCTTCCCGGCGCCCACCAGCGTGTGCAGCTCATCGATGAAGAGAATGACGTCGCCTCTGGCCTTGATCTCGTTGAGCACGGCCTTCAGGCGCTCCTCGAACTCGCCGCGGAACTTGGCCCCGGCCACCAGCGCTCCGAGATCGAGCGCCAGCAGGCGTTTGCCGCGCAGGGATTCGGGCACGTCGCCGTTGACGATGCGCTGGGCGAGGCCTTCGACGATCGCCGTCTTGCCCACACCCGGCGGGCCGATCAGCACCGGATTGTTCTTGGTGCGCCGCGAGAGCACCTGGACCGTGCGCCGGATCTCCTCGTCGCGGCCGATCACCGGGTCCAGCTTGCCTTGTTCAGCGGCCTCCGTGAAATCGATGGTATATTTCTTGAGCGCCTCATACTGGCCCTCGGCCGTCGCGCTGTCGGCGGTGCGGCCCTGACGGATGGCGGCGATGGCCTGCTCCAGATTGACGGGCGTCACCCCGGCCTGCTTGAGCACCTGGGCCGCGATCCCGTCGGTTTCGATCATGATCGCCTGAAGCAGCCGTTCAACCGTGACGAACTGGTCGCCGGCCTTGCTTGCCAATTTCTCCGCCCGTTCGAACACGCGCGCCAGCTCTGGCGTCAAATGCAGGCCGCCGGAGCCGCCCTCGACCTTCGGTAGCTTGCGGAACTCGCGTTCGATCCCGTCGATAACGACCTGAACATTGCCGCCTGCACGCTCAATCAGCGAGGCGGCAAAACCGTCCTCGTCGTCCATCATCGCTTTGAGCAGATGCAATGGGCGCAGATGCTGATGGTTCTGCGCAAGCGCGATCCGCTGGGCGGCCTCCACGATGCTGCGGGCCTTTTCTGTGTATTTTTCGAAGTTCATGGTGTCGTCTTCCCACCTTTCTTGTTCATTTCGTGTCGGTCGCCGTCCCGGCCTTTCTCCAGCCGCGTGACGGTCGCCGCCGTCCAGGCCGGAGGATCGCTGGCCGGGAAGGATTCGATGTCTGCTTCCTCGACCGGATCAGCCGTTCCGGCCGTCACGGCGTCTTCGGCAGGAGGCGGGATGCTGAGCGATCGATCCTGTTGCCTGCGCATGACTTTCCGCTCCTTCATGGCCGGGACGGCTGTGGCTTGCGTCCTGACGGCGCTCTCACTGCCACCAACGTTGAACATCGCCGTTGGTTTCCGAACGGGATGTGGAAAATCGGAACGAAAATAACCGTCGCGCCCATCCCCCTCTTCTGGATCGGCGCGCGGTGCTTTTGCTCTCACGGCAAGCGGGGGGATGCCCGTTTTCCGCCTGTGACGGTAAAAATGGGATGGTGTCCGGTCAGCCCGATTTGCGCATGAGCATGGGGCCCAAGGGCCGGCCGCCGAAGATGTGGACGTGGAAATGCGGCACCTCCTGATGCGCGTTGGCGCCATGATTGGCGAGGATGCGATAGCCGCTTTCCTCCAGCCCAAGCGCCCGCGCCACGTGGCCGACCGCCCGCCAGAAGCCGGCGATCTCCGCATCCGAAGCCTTGGCCGCGAAGTCCGCAAGCGACACATAGGCGCCTTTCGGGATCACCAATACATGAATCGGCGCCTGCGGGTTGATGTCGTGGAACGCCAGCGCGTGTTCGTCCTCATAGACCGTTTTGGCCGGCAGCTCACCCCGCAGAATACGGGCAAAGACATTGTTTGGATCATAAGCCATGCTATTATGCTCCCCGCAAAGCTGTCCGTTCCGCCGTCATCACCATGGCCAAACCAGCGAGGCTTGCCGCAGCTTCTCGCCCAGATTGCCCCGCTCCCCGGCCGTTGGCAAGCCGAATTGATGGCCCGAGCCGACAACCACAAGCTGGATATCGGCCGGTGAGGGGAAGAGGGCACGGCCTCGCTTTCCGGGCGGGGCGTCTGCGATGGTTCGCATCCTTCGCTGCCGCCTGCTTCGTGCCTTCAGGCCATGGCGCGCCACCGACCGGTAGGGGCTGGGAAAAGGGCTGAGGCTTTCCCCGCCGCGCCTGCGAATCGTTCACCCGCGCTGATCGATGGGGATATAATCCCGGCGACCGGGGCCGGTGTAAAGCTGGCGCGGGCGACCGATCTTCTGATTGGGGTCCTCGATCATCTCGTTCCACTGGGCGACCCAGCCGACGGTGCGGGCGATGGCGAACAATACCGTGAACATCGACGTCGGGAAGCCCATGGCGGACAGGATGATGCCGGAATAAAAATCCACATTGGGATAAAGCTTGCGTTCGATGAAATACTCATCCGACAGCGCGATCTGTTCGAGCTCACGGGCGACGTCGAAGAGCGGATTGTCGACCTTGAGTTCGTCGAGCACCTCATGCGCCATCTTGCGCAGCACCTTCGCGCGCGGATCGTAGTTCTTGTAGACGCGGTG
>CAZJPA010000055.1:0-14586 GCA_964547755.1 uncultured Sphingomonadales bacterium | reverse complement strand
ATTACTGATCACGGATCACTGAATCGTCGTTCGCCGGCTCGACCGGCGAACCCAATCGGCGGTGAGGCGGGCTTTCGCGCCGGGGCTGTTTTCTCTTCCTGCTGGACCCGCCGGTCGAGCCGGCGGGTGACGCAAGAGAGGGCCGGCGGGTGACGCAAGAGGGAGTCGGTGGGTGACGAGAGAGGGAAACGGATCCGCCGATCAGGCCTGCCCCGGGCCGCGACCCGGGGTCGGCGGAAGGCGCAAGAGAGGAGGGGGGCGGATGACGCGGATGACGAGGAGAAATGATGCCACGGGTGATGAAGAGAGCAGGCGGCATGTGACGGGGGCTGAAGGAGGATGGATGGTGAAGGGGGAAGGTGGCGGCGGATGGCGAAGGTGAAGCGTCGCCGGATGACGGGGCAAGGGGGGGATGATCCGCGCCGATGGGGGCTCCTTTGGCTTCTGCGCCGCGGTCGGATTCGCGTGCATGGCCGTTCACCTGGTCTTTGGCGTCAGCAAATGTCTTCTGCGTCTTTTGCCACGCCTTACTGAAGGGCGCGATGGGCGGCCTTGAAGGTCTCCTGGAAAGCCGCGCATCCTTCTTGTGGCCCTTCGGCGCGCCCCAAGGCGGCGAAGGCGTTGAATTCCACCCGCGCACCGGCGACCGCAAGGGGATCTTTGCGGGCCATGGTCGCCAGACGCGCATGGGCGCGGGCGATGAAATCGTCGAGGCGGTCCGGTTCGACACGGCAATGTTCCGCCGCACCGGCGAGCAGCCCCAGCCGCTCCGCCTCGGCCAGAAGCGGGCTTTTTTCCAGGATGGGCGGATGTCTTTGCGGGCGGGGAGAATGGTCGGTCTGCTGGGCAAAGGCGGTGCCGGTCAGGACGCACACAAGCAGGGCGAACCACCCGAAACGGCTGAAGCGGCCGCCTCGGCCGGCGGCGTTTCCATCCTCCTGCATCGCTCCCAACCGGCTCTTGCGCATGCTGCCCGCTCCCGCCGTTCTTCGTCCCGTTCTCGTCCGGCTCAGATTTGCCCGCTTCATGGAAAAAAGAAAAGGGCGAAAATGCCACGGGGCTGTCTTCTCCGATTCTGTCCCGCACAGCGGGCCGTTTCCTCTTTCGTGCCGATCTCTCTTGACGGCGAAGCCTGCAAACCGCCAAGGCGAACCGAAGGGGAAGACGAGGATGGTCATGCCCACAAGAAGCGATCATCGCCTGGTGCGGCTGCATGTCGCGGCGCCTCTGGAAGCTGGCGCAGAACCGGAGCTGGACGCGGCCACCGCGCACTATCTCGGCTCTGTGCTGCGCTTGCGTCCCGGGGCGACCGTGCGGCTTTTCAATGCGCAAGATGGTGAGTGGGAGGCGGTGCTGCTTGCGCTTGATCGCAAAGCCGCCCGCCTGCGCATCCAGCGCCTTCTGAGGGCTGCGCAAGAGGATCCGGTGGCCGATATCTGGCTTGTCTTCGCACCAGTCAAACGGGCGGCCAATGAGTGGTTGGTGGAGAAGGCGACCGAACTGGGCGTGCGCCGTATTGTCCCCGTGATCACCCAACGCAGCCAGACACGCCGGATCAACCAGACCCGTTGGCAGGCCATCGCCCGAGAGGCGGCCGAGCAATGCGAGCGCCTGTCCGTGCCGGAGATCGCCGAACTGTCGGATCTCGCTACCGCTCTTGCGCATTGGCCCGGGGAACGCCGGCTCTATGTGGCGGTGGAGCGTGCCGAGCTGCCACATCTGGCAGCCCGTCTCGCCAGCGCAGAGCGCAAAAACGTCCCGCTGGCCCTGCTCATCGGGCCGGAAGGTGGCTGGTCTTGTGAGGATCTGCGGGTGATCGAGACGCAGGATGCGGTTTGTCCCATCTCCCTCGGCCCCCGCATTCTGCGGGCGGAGACGGCCGCTCTTTTCGGTCTCGGCTTGCTGGTTGCGCATTGGGACGCAGGCGGTTAACCCTCCCACCACAGGACTGGCGATAGCAGTGTGACACGTCACCAGCGAGGAGCGCCCTCTTGCAGCAGGACCAGCCATCGTTGAGTCGGGAGGATCTGATCGCCGCCTTGGCCGCCGGTGAAAAACCGCGCGAGCAGTGGCGCATCGGCACCGAACACGAGAAATTCGTCTTTCACCGCGACACACTCGCCCCCGCTCCCTTCGACGGGCAGCGGGGTATCGAGCGTTTGCTCGATCGGCTGATCGGTTTCGGCTGGGAGCCCAAACGAGAGGCGGGACGCATCATCGCCCTGTATCGGCGAGAAGGCGCCTCGATCACGCTCGAACCGGGGGGGCAGCTGGAGCTGTCGGGCGCGCCCTTGCGCTCGTTGCACGAGACATGCCGCGAGATCAACGGCCACCTCCATCAGATTCGGGCCGTCGGCGACGAACTGGATTTCGGCTATCTGGGCTTGGGGTTTCACCCGCTTGCCCGCCTTGACGCGATCCCACCCGTACCCAAGGCCCGTTACTGGATCATGCGCGCCTATATGCCCAAGAAGGGCAATCATGGTCTCGACATGATGTTTCGCACCACCACCGTTCAGGTCAATCTCGATTTTGCGGACGAGCGTGACATGGTGCGCAAGATGCGGGTGGCGATGGCGCTCCAGCCGCTTGCGACCGCGCTGTTTGCGAATTCGCCCTTCGTGGAGGGCCGCCCATGTGGCTATCTCTCCTACCGGTCTTTCGTGTGGATGGATACCGATCCCGACCGCACCGGCATTCTTCCCTTCGTCTTCGAGGATGGCTTCGGTTACGAACGCTATGTGGATTGGGTGCTGGATGCGCCCATGTATTTCGTGGAACGCGATGGGATCTTCCATGATGTCGCAGGAGCTTCCTTTCGCGACTTTCTAGCCGGTCGCCTGCCCCAATTGCCGGGCCTGCGCGCGACCATGAAGGACTGGGACGACCATCTGACCACCGTCTTTCCCGAAGTGCGGCTGAAGACCTTCCTCGAAATGCGCGGCGCCGATGGAGGACCTTGGGCACAGCTGTGCGCGCTGCCGGCCTTCTGGGTGGGGCTGCTTTATGACGATGCGGCGCTTGCGGCCGCCGAGGCGCTCGTGCGCGACTGGTCGGCGGCCGATATCTTGGCGCTGAGACAGCAGGTGCCGACAAGCGCGCTTGCCACACCGTTTCAGGGGCGATCTGTGCGTGACTGGCTCCAAGACGTGCTCGCCATTGCCCGAGACGGTCTCAAGGCGCGCGCCCTGTGCAACGAGAAAGGCGAAGACGAAACCTCCTTCCTCGATACGTTGGACGAAATCGTCACGGAAGGCCGCACACTCGCCGAACAGCTGCTTGCGGCCTATGAGACGCGGTGGGGGCGGGACGTGCGCCCGGTCTTCCGGGAACAGGCCTATTAAGGTCGCGTTCCAGCACGCGTTGGCGGCCCGTGCGCGCCCGTCTTTCCTCTTTCATGTCCTCTCCAGGCCGTGCCTGCGCCGGCTTCGCCTGCCCGATGGCCGGGGCATGTGGGAGGGCATGGTGCCCATCTTTTCACCGGCCGGGATCTGACCGGGAGAAAAGCGCGCGATCAGCGGTCGCCGGTGGCGACCAGGCCGTGCTCGGCGAGAATCATGGTTTGGCGCGCGCATAGGCGGGCATGACGGTCGAGCTCGGCGGCCGGCGGCATGGCGATCAACCCCAGCAGGCGACGCAACAGATAGGGACCAAGCAACAGGCTGGTCAGCAATTCCGCCAGACCACGCGGCCGGCAGCGCCCCTCGATCACCGCACAGCAGCCGCGGGCGCAAAACGTGGTCAATTCGGCCAGAATGCGCTCTGGTCCTTCCTCGTCGAAGAGATGGACCAGCTTGCGCTCACGCTCCGCCGATTCGATCAATCGTCGCAGCATGGCGATCGAATCGTCTGAGAGCACGAGCGCGAGGAAGCGACAGCCGAATTGCGCGAGCGCGCGTTCGCTATCCTGAGAGGAGCCCGCAAGCACGCTTTCTTCCGGAAAATATTCGGCGATCTTGTGCGCGATGACCGCCCGATAGAGATCCTCCTTGCTGTGAAAATGAGCATAGACGGTCTGTTTGGAGACACCCGCCGCCTGAGCGATTCGGTCCATGCTGGTATGGGCGAACCCGTGATCAAGAAAGAGTTCAGCCGCCGCATGCAGGATCCGTGCGCGCCGCTCGGGATCCGGAGGCCGCCCGCGGGATGACGGGATCTGGGAGGGGGCGGAGGACGCATCTCGACAAGCCGTCCGCATGCCACTGGCGGGCGACTCACCCTGGGCCGTCGTTGGGATCTGCTCTGCGTTTCTCGTGCCGCTTGGCCTTGTGTTCACGATCCGTTGTCCTCTCCCTCGTCCTGCCGCCTCACGATGTCCCTATCGTTTTCGGTAGGGGCTCTTGTTCGGCGAACCATCCCTCCCTTAATGAAATACTGGACTGGACGGTCCAGTATGTATATATTGCACTGGCGGGAATGACAAGGCTCCTCGGCCCGATGGAGCAAAGCGGCACGAGCACGGTGTGCGGGCGACGAATGGCAGGATGGGGGCGGTCGACAAGAATCCCGAAAGATTGAGGCCGGACCGATGTCACGACAGCATCTGCGAACAGCCCGGCAAGGGCGTCACGAAAAAGAAAATGATGGCGCGCTGGGACCTGGGGTCTCGTCCGCCTGTCGCGACAGGCGGCGCCAGAAAGGGCGGCTTGGCCCATCCATTCCACCGCTGATGGCGGTGCTTGTCGTCGCGATAGTGGCGGCAGGGCTGCTTGCCCGTGTGTTTGCCGCCAACGATCGGGAGGATTCGCATGTGCGCGGCGGTGCCGGTGTGTTGCCGGTGGCGGCTTTGCGTGTGCACTACCAGGATTCTTATGAGACGACGGTCGCTTTCACAGGCCGCGTTCGGGCGGCGGCGGTTAGTCGGCTGGCTTTCGAGCAGGCGGGCCGCATTCTCGCTATCCCCTTGCGCGAAGGGGACCGCTTCGCGCCCGGTGACATTCTTGCGCGCCTGGATGATTCTCGCCTGAAGGCCGAGGAAGCAGCAGCCTCGGCCCGCCTGAAGGAGGCGCAAGCGGATCGGGATCTCGCGCGCCAGACCTTCCGGCGCAATCGGGCTTTGTTCAAAGCCGGGCATGTTTCCCGTCAGCGCCTCGACGAGGCCGAGGCCCGTCTCCAAGCCGCCGAGGCGGCGGTGGAAGGTGCGCGCGCCCAGCTGCGGCGTATCCGTGTGGCCTTGGCGCAAACCCGCATTCGTGCGCCTTTTGCCGGTATCATCACGCGCCGACTCGTGGACGAAGGCACGGTGGTTGCCGCCGGCACGCCGGTGCTGGCCGTATTGACCACGGACAGGCCCATCGAAGCCCTCGTGGGCTTGCCGGCATCCGAGGCGGAGCATCTCGTCATCGGTCGTCGATACCGTGTGCGGCTTGCGGATGGGCGGGAGATTGACGCCAGACTCGCCGGTCTCGTGCCGCAGCTTCAGCCCGGTTCGCGGGTTCTTACGGCACGCCTGGTCTTGCCGGCCGAGGTTGCGGCCCCGGACGGTGCGCTGGTCTCTTTGGTGCTGACCCGCCGGGTGCCGGCACGAGGCTTTTGGCTGCCGATCGAGGCGTTGACAGCCGATTTGCGGGGGCTGTGGCGGGTCTATGCGCTCGAAGAGGATGCCGAACACGGGTGGCCGTATGCGCATGTCCGCTTCGAGAATGTGCAGATCCTGCATACGAGCGGCGACCGCGTTTATGTCACGGGAACGGTGCGCGAAGGGGCGTGGCTGATCGCAACCGGGCTGCATCGCGTCGTGCCGGGCATGCTGGTGCGGGCGGAAGGCGAAGGCGCCGGGCGGCCCGGTGAGGACGGTAATGCCCGGCCGGCGCTGCGCGCGGGGGATGCCGGATGATCGGCCTTTACCGATATCCCCGGCTCATCATTCTGTTGCTGCTGCTGATCCTGGTGGCCGGCAGTGCGAGTGTCCGCACCATGCCGCGGCTCGAGGATCCGCACATGAAGCAGCGCTATGTTTTCGTGATCACGTCCTATCCCGGTGCGGATGCCGCGCAGGTGGAGGCGCGGGTCACCATCCCGATCGAACGCAAGCTGCGCGAGGTCGCCGAGGTCAAGGACATCGTCGCCGTCTCGCGGCTGGGTTTGTCCTTCATCTCGATCGAGATGAAGGACGAAGTGGAAGACGTCGATCTCGTCTCATCCCGCCTCAAGGACAAACTGGCCGAAGTCACCGATCTGCCGCCTGGAGCAGGGGCGCCGCGCTTCGACGACAAGCGGCTTTACGCCTTCACCGCAATCATCGCGTTGACGTGGAACGGCGATGGCGCCCCCAATTACGCGATCCTCGGACGCTATGCGAAGGAGCTGCGTACCCGACTCGCCAATCTGTCCGGCACGGATTTCGTGCGTATCTTCGGGCTGCCGCAAGAAGAGATCGCCATCACATTCGATCCGGATCGATTGGCCGCCGCCGGCCTCAGCCTGGCGGATGCCGCTGCGATCCTGCAGCGCGCCAATCGCGAGGATGCCATCGGCCTGCTCACCGGTGACCGGCGCCGGTTCGTGCTCACGGTCTCCGGGCGTTTCACGGATCTTGATCGGATTCGCGCTGTGCCGGTGACCACGGAACCCGGGACCGGCCGCCGGCTCACGGTCGGCGATCTCGCGACCGTGACGCGCAGCATCACGGATCCCCCCGATGCCTTGGCTCTGATCGCGGGACGGCCGGGCGTGGCGGTGGCCGCGCGCATGCTTCCGGACCAGCGCATCGATATGTGGATGGCGCGCGTGCGAACGGTCATGGGCGATTTCGCTCAGCGCTTGCCGCAAGCGATCGGCATTCGGATGATCTTCGATCAGTCCCGCTACACACGTGAACGGCTCTCCGGATTGATGGAGAACCTGGTGTATTCGGCTCTGCTGGTGCTTTCCGTTCTTCTCGTCACCCTGGGCTGGCGAGCGAGTCTCATCTCGGCCTCTATCCTGCCGCTGGCCGCACTCGCCAGTCTCGCTCTGCTGGATGCTATGGGCTTCGCCATTGAGCAGATGGTGGTGACAGGGCTGATCATCGCGCTCGGTATCATGGTGGACAACGCCATCGTCGTCACCGACGAGGTCCAGTCCCGGCTGCTCAAGGGCGAGCGGCGTTCGGTGGCCGTGGCGCATACGGTCAAGAAACTGTGGCTGCCGTTGCTGGGATCTACAATCACCACGATCATCGCCTTTCTGCCCATCATCCTGATGCCGGGCAGCGCTGGTGAATTCGTGGGCGGCATTTCGGGGGCCGTGATCGCGGCGCTGACCGCCTCCTACATCATCTCGTTCACGATTATCGTGGCGCTGGCGGGGCGCGTGTTGGGGCGCAAAGGTATCACGCCGCCGCCCGGAGCGCCTGAAGAGGCCATCCGTGTGCTGGCCAAGGCACCTGAGCGGCGCTGGTGGCAGGAGGGCGTGGCCGCGCGGCCTCTCGTGCGGCTGTTCCGGCGTTCGCTCATTCTGGCCATGCGGCACCCATGGGCAACAATTCTGTTGCTTGGCGTCGTGCCTCTGGCCGGTCTGCTGCTGACGACACAATTGACCGAACAGTTCTTCCCGCCGTCCGACCGTGACCAGCTGGTGGTTGAAGTGCATATGCCGCCGGGAACCGCGATCACACGCACCAAAGCGGTCGTCGAAGAGCTGAGAACCATGCTCGCCAGCCGACCGGAAGTGGTGGCCGATCACTGGTTCATCGGCCAGAGCGCGCCGAAGTTCTTCTACAGCCTGCTCACCAACAAGGACGGCGAGGCTCAGTTCGCCGAAGGCATGATCGTCACCCATTCCGAGCGTGAGGTGGATCACCTGATCGCGACACTCCAGCCGCTGGTCGATGCCCGGTTTCCCCAAGCGCAAATTCTGGTGCGCAAGCTGGAACAAGGGCCGCCCTACGAGGCGCCGATCGAGATCCGGCTGCTCGGCCCCGATCTTGAGACCTTGCGGCTGCTGGGCGAGGAGGTGGCGCATCATGTCGCTGCGGTGCCCGAGGTCCAGCATGTGCGTACGAGTCTCAAGGGCGGTCAGCCGGAGGCCATGATCGCCGTCGATGAGGAGGCCGTGCGTGACATGGGCCTCGATCTTGCCGCCATCGCCCGCATGCTGGGCGCGGCGGTGGAGGGAGAAACAGCCGGTTCCGTAACGGAAGAGACCGAGAATGTGCCTGTGCGGGTGCGGGCACGGCCGGCGGCGCGCCGCACGATCGACGCATTGGCCGCCATCGATCTCCCACCGGCCGGTCGTGCGCAGGAGGAAGGGAATGCCCTCAATCTGCCGTTATCGGCCATCGCCGAAGCCCGGCTGCAGCCCAAGGTCACGGCCATCGTCCGCCGCAATGGCGAACGGGTGAACACCGTTCAGGCGTTCATTCCGCCGGATGTCCTGCCCGAGGAGGTCTTTGCGAAGGTCCGGGCGCGTCTGGACGAGGCCGGTTTCGTGCTGCCCCCCGGCTATCACATCGAGATCGGCGGCGAGAGCGAGAAGCGCAACGAGGCCGTCGGTAAGCTGATGGCCAAGGCCGGGGTTCTGGGGGTGTTGATGGTGATCGCGATCCTGCTGACCTTCAACAGCTTCCGGCTGACCTTCATCACCTTCCTGTCGGCTGCGCAGGCCGCCGCCTTGGGGCTGCTGTCGCTGTGGGTGTTCGGCTATCCGCTCGGCTTTCTCGTGATCGTCGGCCTCATGGGACTCGTGGGGCTGGCGATCAATGCCTCCATCGTCATTTTGTCGGAGCTCAAGAACCGGCCGCTTGCGGCCGCAGGGGAGGAGCGTGCCATCGTTCACGGCGTGATGGCCACAGGACGGCATATCGTCTCCACGACGCTCACCACCGTCGGCGGTTTCCTGCCGCTCATCCTGTCGCAAAGCCCGTTTTGGCCGCCGTTTGCCGCAGCGATCGCCGGTGGAACGCTGCTGACCATGTTCGTGAGCTTCTATTTTGCGCCGGCGGCCTTCCGGATCGCGGTGCGCAACCGGCCTTTGGCTGACCCCACCGCTCGGCAGCCGCTCTCACCGACGGAACGAGCGGAGAGCGCGGCAGATCTCAAGGAAGCGCTGCCGCCGGCCGCCGAATAGGAATGGCTGCCGCCGTCTATTCCGGGTCGGGAGCCACGAACACAGTTGAAAAGAACAGGCTGTTGACGAACAGCCGCTCGGTGCCGTGAAAGGTGGCGCGAAAGGTCGGTTCGTCTGCGAACAGGATCAAGCGGCCCCGGCCGAATGTATCGGCAAGCAGCATCGGTGTGCCGGCGATCCGACGGATATTGTCCTGGGAAGCGAAGCCCGAGATGAGCGGCTCCTTCTCGTCATAGACGGCGACGGCCGCGAAGGGATGGCGGGGCGCCGGCAACAGCAGGGTGGTGTTCTTCAAGCTCGCGACCCGATCGCGCGCATAGCCGAACGTCAGCGGATGCGTGCGGTCGATCACGCTTTCGAAGATCGCGCCGCCGATCTGCCGCTCGGCGAGCCAGGTGGCAAGCGTCGCATAGGGGCGCCGCACAATAGGCGGCTGCGTGGCACCCTTGCCGCTCCTCGGCTTGTCTTCCTTCTTGATGTTATCGTCCTTCGTCAGCCACTTTTGGGCCGCCCATATGGCCTGTTGCTTGAAGGCAACGAGGGTGCCGCCTTTCCGTACGAAGTGCGCGATCGCGTCCGCCGCCTTCTTGTCCAGAGCGCGCGTGCGGCCGCCGACCAGAACGATATGGGTATAGGATCTCAAATCCCGGCGGGCGAGATCGCCGAGGCGCATCATGGTCACCGGTATCTTGAGGCGGCGGTCGAGCAGGAACCAGACCGCGCCCCATTCGTAACGGGCCAGACCATCTTCGACGACCAGGACGATGCGGGGGCGGGCAAGGGGAACGAAGGACGCCCGCGCGCCGAAGTCGCGGCCCGGTTCCGGTGTGTGGCCGGAAGCCACGGCGGAAATCGTCAGGCCCAGCTCCTCGGCCATCCGCGACACAAGCGCATGGGCGCGCTTGCGGGCCTGCTGTGGGCCACGGGCCGGGACGAACAGCGTCCCGGCTGGAAATCGCCGCGCGCTGTCGCCGGCAGGCGGGGCCGTGAAATCCTTCGTCGCGGCATAGACCTCAACCCCGGCTTCCAGCAGACGCGCGGCCGCCGTGGCGGTGGCCAGATCCCGCCAATCGAGAAGATAGCCATAAGCATCAGCCGGCGGAGGTGGAGCGGCTGGGAACAGAACTTGTGGATCCGTGATCTCGGCGCCCAACAGATCCGGATCATAGCGTCGGCCCGTCAGCCGCTCCCAGGACAGACCATAGGCGTCCGGCAGGGTCCAGGCGGAGACATCGTAGAAGATGCTGTCGGAGAACTCCCGCACCCGTGAAAACAAGCTGCGCAGCAGGCGGTACTGCGGCTGATGGCGGGGGATGATGAGGGCGTGCCCGGCTGCAAATCGTCGTCCGTCGATGACGGTGTCTCGGGCCAGGCGGTGGACGCGGATGCGATGGGCGAGAAGCACCGAGACGAAATCGGCCAACACCCGTGGGTCCGTGCCTGAGACGAGATCCGCCTTGACGGGGTCGGCCTTTGCGAGTGCTGCTGTCTCCTTTGCCCAACGCGTCTCGTAGGCCAGCAGTTCGTTCTTGAGCGCCACGGCGCCGCGGATGGTGCTCAGGCTGGTCAGGAAATGGGCGCGGATGTTGCCCGCTAAGCTGCGCGGCCCTTCCGGCGTGTTCACGAGCCCGCCGTTGGCGGTTGCCGCTTCGAAGAGAAAGCCCACACTGCCATTGAGTTGCGGATAGGTCGAGCCCTTGCCGGGATAGAAATTGTCGAAGGACTCTTCAGAGTAATAGAGGCGGCCTTCTTGATCGAGGGTGGCGCGGTGAAAGTCCGCAATGCGGTTGGCGAAGCGGCGGAGCGCGTCGGGAATCAATGGATTGCGGCGCGTCGGCACACCGGGATGGAAATAGTAGCTGGCGGTCCGCCCCATCTCGTGGAAATCGGCCGAGACATGCGGCCGCCAGTATTGCCAGGCCGCCTGCCAGGCACGCGCTTCCTGCTGAGTGAGCAGAAGCCACTGGCGGTTGAGATCGAAGCCATAGTGGTTCGTGCGCGCCGTGATCCAGAGATCGTGCAGAATGTGCTGGGGGTCGGGATTGGCGACCGCGCTCGACCAGCGCTCGACCCAATCCACACGACGCGCGTGGCCATCTGGATTGAAGGGGGCGACAAGCAGGATGATGGCTTTCTCCAGCCAATCGGCGACCTCCGGATTTTGTGCCGCGGCCAGCCAGTAGGCGGTGGGAACGATCGCCTCAAGGCCGGAGGCTTCCGCTCCATGAACACCATAGTTCAGCCAGATGATGAGCGGTGTCGTCTTGGGATCCTTTGGCCCCGTGCCGCTTTCCACCCGCTTCAGGCGCTGTTGTTGGATGTCGTCGATCCTGGCGAGATTCGTCGGTGAAGAGACGACGAGCAGCAGGATCTCTCGCCCTTCGTAGGAATGGCCGATCACCCGGGCGGTGACGCGCGGCGAGTGGGCGGCCAATGTCTTCAAATAGGCGGTGATCCGTTCGATGCGGGCCGGACGCTCGCCTGGTTCGTGCCCCAGAACGGTCCGAGGCGCGGGCACGGCTGGGTCGAAGGACGCGCTCGCGTCGAAGCGAAAGGCCGGTGCCGCCGCTTGGGCAAGGCCGATTGGGGCGAAAAAGGCCAGCAAGAGGGCCGTAATAAGATGCGCCGTCATCGCCCTCTTCCGAACCCGGCAGGCGATCGGTATCCGTCGGAACCGGTCTCGCCAACACCGTCGGTCCGCTACACGCACGCAAGAAACGCGGCACCCAACCTGTCGCATCTGCTTTCCTCCCTGTGTTTTCCGCATTCGATCTTGCTCGTTGGGGGACGCCGGAAGACGTGTCTGGCGGTCTCACAATCCAATCCGCTCCAGCCAGTCCGCAAACACCTGCCGTGCCGTTCGCATCAGGCTCGGACCGAAACGGGCCGCATCCATCCTGAGCTGCGGGACGCTGACCGCAGGATGCGACCGGATCTCGCCGATATGGCCGATCAACCACCGCTCAAGATCCTGCGGTCGAACCTCCAGATGAAACTGCAGGCCGAGGGTGGATTCTCCAATCGTAAAAGCCTGGTTGCGACAGACGGGTGTGGAGGCGAGAAGCGCCGCCCCGGGCGGCAGATCGAAGGTATCGCCATGCCAATGCAGGACGGGCGGGGCGTCTGGTTTCCCCAAGGGCGCAAGCGCCGATTGCCGACCGGCCGGGGTCAATGTGAGCGGCGCAAATCCCAGCTCGCTTTCTGCGGCAGGATAGACCCGCGCTCCCAGCGCCCGCGCGATCAGCTGGGCGCCGAGGCAGATTCCCAGTGTTGGCCGTCCGGCCGCGAGACGCTGTTGAAGCAAGGCCACTTCGGTCGTCAGAAAGGGAAACTCCGCATCATCGCATGCCCCGATCGGTCCGCCGAGGACGACAAGCAGATCCGCCGCCTGCGGGGTGATCGCGGCAAGATCGTGCACCCCCGCTTCCCACAGGCGCGGGTGCAGGCCTCTGGCTGTGAGAATCTCACCCAGAAGGCCGAGATCCTCGAAGGCCAGGTGCTGGATCACGTCCACGGTGCCGGCGGCCATCCTTGCTCGTTTCCTTTCGCGGGCGCCTGTTCGGGCATTCCCCATTTTCCTTGCCTATCCGGGCGGGCTTGGCAAGCCGGATGCGGCGCTCTAGACAAGAGCAGCTCTTCCCGGCGGCACACAAGACCGCAAGGCTGCCTGCATGGATCGCGAGAGGAGAGATGTCATGACGGCGGAGACCGTGATCATCTGGCACAACCCGCGCTGTTCCAAGTCCCGCGGCGCGTTGAAGATCCTCACCGAGCGCAACATGCCGCACGAGGTGCGTCTGTATCTGGAAGATCCGCCGAGCGTGGCGGAGATCAAGGAGGTGATGGCCAAGCTCGGCATCACCGATCCGCGGGAGATGATGCGCAAGAAAGAGAAGGAATACCGGGAGCTGGGATTGCAGGACGCCGATTCTGGGCGCCTGATCCAAGCCATGGCCGAACATCCTCGGCTGATCGAACGCCCCATCCTGATCCGTGGGCAACATGCGATCATCGCCCGACCGCCGGAATTGGCCGAGGATTTTCTGGCCGCTTAAGCATTTGAGAGAAAAACCAAAATCACTCATTGCGTTAGCACTCTACGCGTTGGAGTGCTAATTTTTTCCGCCAACCCTCTTGACGGCTGGAAACGGCGCCCTAGATGGGCAAGCGGAACGCCGCTTCCTGCCAGGGGTTCCGCCCGGGCGGATAGCTGAGGTGGAAGAACCGGCAGCAGGAAACGGCGGCTCCTTATCAGGGGTGGAAGCGAAGATGTCTTCGTGGAAACAGTTCAAGGAGGAAACGAGATGGCCTTCAAACCGCTGCATGACCGTGTCCTTGTCCGTCGCATCGAGACGGAGGAGCGCACCAAGGGCGGCATCATCATTCCCGACACCGCCAAGGAGAAGCCGCAAGAAGGCGAAGTGATCGCGGTTGGTCCCGGTGCGCGGGACGAGACGGGTAAATTGGTCCCGCTGGACGTCAAGCCCGGCGATCGGATCCTGTTCGGCAAGTGGTCGGGCACCGAGGTGAAGATCGATGGGGAAGAATACCTCATCATGAAGGAGTCCGACATTCTCGGCATCGTCGTGCCGGAAGAGGAGAAGAAGGCGGCGGCCTGATCGGCGGTTCATCGTCGATCGGTCAGGCCCGGCGTGCCCGGCTGTGGGTGCGCAAGGGTGCGTGCGAAGTGATGCGTTCATGAACAAGGAGGAGTAGCGATGGCTGCCAAGGATGTGAAATTTGGTGAGGAGGCACGGGATCGCCTGCTCAAAGGCGTCGATGTTCTGGCGAATGCCGTCAAGGTGACGCTGGGCCCGAAAGGCCGTAATGTCGTGCTGGAGAAGACCTTCGGCGCGCCGCGGATCACGAAGGACGGCGTGACCGTCGCCAAGGAAATCGAGCTTAAGGACAAGTTCGAGAACATGGGTGCGCAGATGGTCAAGGAAGTGGCCTCGCGCACGAGCGATGTCGCCGGCGACGGCACCACCACGGCAACCGTGCTGGCCCAGGCGATCGTCAAGGAGGGGGCCAGGGCGATTGCGGCCGGGATGAACCCGATGGATCTGAAGCGCGGGATCGATCTGGCGGTCTCCAAGGTGGTCGAGGATCTCAAGGGCCGCTCGAAGGAGGTATCCGGTTCCGAGCAGATCGCTCAGGTCGGCACGCTGTCCGCCAACCATGACCGCGAGATCGGCGAGATGATCGCCGAGGCCATGGAGAAGGTCGGCAAGGAGGGCGTGATCACGGTCGAGGAGGCCAAGGGCCTCGAGACCGAGCTCGAGGTCGTCGAGGGCATGCAGTTCGACCGCGGTTATCTGTCCCCCTATTTCGTGACCAATCCCGAGAAGATGATCGTGGAGCTGGAGGATCCCTACATCCTGATCCACGAGAAGAAGCTGTCCAATCTGGCTTCCCTGCTGCCGGTGCTGGAGAAGGTCGTGCAGTCCGGCAAGCCGCTGCTGATCGTGGCTGAGGACGTCGAAGGCGAGGCGCTGGCGACTCTCGTCGTCAACAAGCTGCGCGGCGGTCTGAAGGTGG
>CAZJPA010000054.1:0-14642 GCA_964547755.1 uncultured Sphingomonadales bacterium | reverse complement strand
GGACGTGTGCTCTGCCGGACGCGCACTCCGCGATTGGCCGGAGCGCTGGCGGGCGGCACTCGTCTTCGGGCCGGATGAGGGGCTCGTGCGTGAACGGGCCGGAGCCATCGCCGGCCAGATCGTTCCCGATCGCCAAGACGCCTTCCGCGTCGCGCGCTTGGATGAGGACCGTCTCAAAACGGATCCTGCGGCGCTGGCCGACGAGCTTCAGGCCATCTCGATGTTCGGAGGGCGGCGGCTGGTGTGGCTACGGCTGCAGGCGGACGCCCAGGCCGCCCGCGTGGCCGCGGCGTTGGAGCAGCCGGCCGGCGACGGCTTTCTGCTGGTCGAGGCCGGCAATCTCGGCCCGCGCGCTCGGCTGCGCATGCTGTTTGAGAAAGCAGACGATCTGGCGGCCATTCCCTGCTATGCCGACAGCGAGCGTGATCTTGCGGCCCTTATCGATGGTTGGTTGCGCGAGCAGAAGCTGACGGCCGACGCGCAAGCGCGCGCCTATCTGCTCGCCGAGCTCGGGCGCGACCGCGCCGTCAGCCGACAGGAGCTCGAGAAACTGGCGCTCTTCTTCGCGGATGACCGCACGCGCCGGCTCGATCTGGCGACGGTCGAAGCCCTCATCGGCGAAAGCGGGGCGGCCGATGCGCAAGATGTGGTGCGCGCCGCGCTGGAGGGAAAGGCGGAGGCCCTGGAGCGCAAATGGATATCGGCGCTCGCCGGCGGCGTACAGCCGATCGCGGTGTTGCGGATCCTGGCGCAGCAGCTGATCCGGTTGAAGCCCCTGATGCTGGCCTGCGCGCGCGGTGCCCGGCCGGCCGAGGTGGTGGCCCAAGCCCGGCCGCCGATCTTTTTTCGCGATCAACCGGCCGTGCGGGCGGCGCTCGCCCGCATCCGCCTTCCGGACTGGGCCGATCTGCTGGCCGCGGTGGTGGATACGGAAGCAGCCATCAAACGCGGCCGGCCGCCTGTGCCGCTGGTCGGCCATGTGCTGTCGCGCATGGCAACCGCCGGCTCGCCTCGCCCTTCCCGGGGTGAGGGGAACACACCCCCATCCTTCCCGGCCTAGAATCCTTCACCGGGATCGAGAAGCCGGCACAACCGATCCAGCTGATGGACATCCTTGTAGTGCAGGATGAGCTGCCCGCTGCCGTCGGGGCGATGGCGCAGGGCGACCTTGACTCCGAGCAAAGTGCTCAGCGTTTCCGCCAGCGCGCGAATGTCCGCGTCTTCCTCGCTGGCGCGCGCGCCCGCACGCCGCGCCCGGCTGCGCGAACCGCTCTTGTGCGTGGCGACGAGATCCTCAACCGATCGCACCGACAGCCCCTCGGCCACGATCCGACGCGCCAGCGCTTCGGCCTCCGCCACACCGATCAGCGCCCGCGCATGCCCCATGCTCAGCGCGCCTTCGTCCACCATCTCCTGGACCGGCGGCGGCAGCTGCAACAGCCGCAGCAGATTGGCCACATGCGACCGACTCTTGCCGACGAGCCGGCCGATGTCCTCCGGCTTGTAGCCGAACTCGTCCATCAGCCGGCGGTAGCCGCGGGCTTCCTCGATCGGCGACAGATCCCGGCGCTGGACGTTCTCCACCAGCGCGATCTCGAGCGCTTCGGCATCCTCCAACCGACGTTCGATGACCGGCACTTCATGCAGACCCGCTGCCTGCGCGGCCCGCCAGCGGCGCTCGCCGGCGACGATCTCGTAGACCGGCCCGTCTTCGCCCTCCTCCTCCAGCCGGCGCACGAGAATGGGCTGGAGCATGCCGGTCTTGCGCAAGGAAGCGGCCAGCTCCCCCAGATCTTCAGCCGTGAAGCGCTGGCGCGGCTGAAATCGGCCGGGCCTGAGCTGGCCGATGGGAAGCCGTTGCACCGCGGCGCCGGCGCGCGAGGTGCCGACGTCGGCGGCTTCGGCCTCGAGCTCGCCCAGCAACGCGGACAGCCCGCGCCCCAAGCCGCGGCGACGGGCCGGTTGCGACGAACCGGCGGACGAGACGGTCGGACCGGTTTGCTCGTCCTGGTCGGGATGATCGGATCGCGATTGCTCGGACATGACGGATCCTTCGGCCATCACGCCGCCCTTTCCGTGCGGCGCCGATGAAGAAATTCTTTCGCCAGAGCCAGATAGGCGGCACTGCCTGCACAGCGATGGTCATAGATGAGTGCCGGCTTGCCATGGCTTGGCGCCTCGGAGACACGGACGTTGCGCGGGATCACGGTCTTCCACACCCGCGCGCCCAGAGCCGCCCGCACATCGTCCTCCACCTGTTCGGACAGCTTGTTGCGCCGGTCATACATGGTCAGCACCACACCTTCGATCTCAAGGCGCGGATTCAATCGGCTTTTGACCCGCTCTATGGTCTTGAGCAGCAAAGACAGTCCCTCAAGCGCAAAGAATTCGCATTGCAGCGGCACGAGCACGGAATCGGCGGCCGTCAGCGCATTGACGGTGAGCAGGGAAAGCGAGGGCGGACAGTCGATCAGGATGTCGTCATGCCGCTGGCGCGTCTCATCGGCAACGAGCGCCTCATGAAGCCGGAAATTCTGCCGGGGACGACCCACGAGCTCGGCTTCCGCACCGGATAGATCGATGGTGGCGGGAACGAGGAAGAGATGGGGCACGGCGGTGGGCAGCTCCGCCTCGCGCAAGGGCACGACACCGGTCAGCACCTCGTAACTCGTGGCCCGCCGGTCCTGCTGCGCGATCCCCAAGCCGGTGGAGGCGTTGCCCTGCGGGTCGAGATCGATCACCAGCACCCGCCGACCGATCGCCGCCAGCGCGGTGGCCAAGTTGATCGCCGTCGTCGTCTTGCCCACGCCTCCCTTCTGGTTGGCGATGGCGAGAATGCGCGCGGCTTTTCGCGCTGCGTCCTCACCTCCGCCGTCGAAGCTGTCGCGACTGTGCGGCATGCGATGCCTCCTCCTGGCTTTCATGTCCCCTCTCGCGGTCGCAGCCGGGCGATCCGCAGCAGACGCGCCGCTGGATCGGTGCGGCTTGGATAGCTCTCAAGAGCGAATATCCAGTCTTTTCGCGCGGCGGTCAATTCCTCTTGCCAGCGCGCCCCTTTCCAGGCCCACAGCACGGCATCGCCCGCCGCGAGCCACGGGCGGGCGAGCGCCAGAAGCTGAGGCAAGGGTTTGAGCGCCCGGGCGGTGAGAATGGCCGGACGCGGACAATCGGCGGGCGCAAGGGATTCGATCCGGTGGTTCACGACATCGGCCGGCGCGCCGGTCTCGGCGACCACGAGACGCAGAAAGCTGGCCTTCCTGCGGTCCGCCTCGACCAGGGTCATGGGAATGCGGCCTGCGATCGCCAGCACCAACCCCGGAAACCCGGCGCCGCTGCCGAGATCGAGGCCGGCGGCAAGCCGGCGGGGGTCGAGGTGATCGAGCAGCTGCAGGCTGTCGCGGACATGGCGGTCCCAGACATGGGGTATGGTGGACGGCGCAATGAGATTGATCCGCGCGTTCCAACGCCGGAGCAGCGAGACGAACCGCTTCAGCCGTGCGGCTGTTTCACGTGAAACACCGAGCCGGACGGCCAGCGCCTCTTCATCCTCCTCCGCTCCTTGGACATCGCCCCGCTCAGGCCGCATGATGGACCGACTCGCGCTTTTTCAGATGAACGAGGATCGCGGTGAGCGCGGCCGGGGTGACGCCTGGAATGCGCGCCGCCGCCGCCAGGGTCGCTGGACGATGGGCGGCGAGCTTCTCACGGATTTCCGTGGAAAGCCCTGCGATCGCCTCGTAATTCAGATCGGCGGGGAGCACGACTCCCTGATCCCGGCGCAGACGCGCCAGATCCGCCTCTTGGCGGGCGACATAATGCGCATAGCGGGCATCGATCGCCAATTGGCGCAGAATGGCCTCCGGCAGATGAGCCAGTTCCGCCGGCCAGATCCGCCGAAGCGTCGCGACATCCCCATCCGGCAGCGCCAAGAGATCGAAGGCGCTGCGCCGGCGGCCGTCCGCGCCCAGCCGCAGGCCATGGCGGCGCGCCTCCTTTGGCGTAAGTGCGAGCGTCTCCAGCAACCGCCGCCCCTCCGCCAACAATCGACGCCGTTCGGCAAAAAGCCGGGCCCGGTGGGCGCCGACGAGGCCCAGCCGGATTCCTTCGCCGGTGAGCCGCTGGTCCGCATTGTCGGCCCGCAACCGCAGGCGATATTCCGCCCGGCTCGTGAACATTCGGTAGGGTTCGTCCACACCGAGGGTCGTCAAGTCGTCGATCAGCACGCCGATATAGGAATCTTGGCGCCGCGGCAGGAACACTCGCTCGGCCGTCAGCAGATCCTCACCCGTTCGCTCGGCCTGTCCCGCGAGCGCCAGCGCTGCGTTCGCGCCGGCCACCAGCCCTTGCCCAGCCGCCTCCTCATATCCTGTGGTGCCGTTGATCTGACCGGCGAGAAACAGCCCGGCGACCGCCTTGGTCTCGAGCGTGGGCCAGAGCGCGCGGGGATCGACGAAGTCATATTCGATCGCATAGCCGTATTGCGCGATCTCCGCCCGCTCAAGACCCGGGATCGACCGCACGAACGCAAGCTGGACTTCCGCCGGCAGGCTGGTCGAGATGCCGTTGGGATAGACGAGCGGGCTGTCGAGCCCCTCGGGTTCCAGGAAGATCTGATGGCTGTCGCGGGCTGCGAAGCGGACGATCTTGTCCTCGATAGACGGGCAGTAGCGCGGCCCCCGGGAGCGGATCTGTCCGGAATACATGGGCGCACGGTGGAGATTGGCGCGGATGATCGCATGCGTGCGTGCGCTTGTGCGGGTGATGTGACAGACAGTCTGCGGCAGCGGGATCCGCTCGGTCAGCGCCGAAAACGGCTCGGGCGGATCGTCGCCGGGCTGCACCGCCAGCCCTGCATAGTCGATACTCTCCCTCGTAAGCCGCGGCGGCGTGCCCGTTTTGAGGCGGCCCAGTGGAAAGCCGATCCGCGCGAAGGTCTCGGCAAGCCGCACCGCCGGCGGTTCGCCGATGCGGCCGGCCGCCTTGCGTTCCTCGCCCCGATGAATACGCCCGCGTAAGAATGTCCCCGTCGTGATCACGACCCGAGGCGCCCGCAGCACGCGCCCGTCCTCGAGCACGACACCACGCACGGCCGGCGGCGCGCCCGATGCAAGCAGAAGGTCGCCGACCGCGCCTTCGACGATCACAAGCCGCTCCTCGGCCTGCAGGGCCTCTTGCATGCGAGCGGCATAGACCGCCCGATCGGCCTGGGCGCGGGGACCCCAGACGGCGGGCCCCTTGGACCGGTTCAGCATGCGGAAATGGATTCCCGCCTGGTCTGCGACGCGCCCCATCAGACCGTCGAGCGCATCGATCTCGCGCACCAGATGCCCTTTACCCAGTCCGCCGATGGCCGGATTGCAGGACATCGCGCCGATGGTGGCCATGCGATGCGTGACCAGCGCCGTGCGCGCACCGATGCGCGCAGCCGCGGCCGCCGCTTCGCAACCGGCATGGCCGCCACCGACGACGATCACGTCATAGTGCTGGTCCATGGACTCGGCCCCTGTCTTCGGCCCACGCAAATCCACCGGCGGCGCCGTCCATACGCGATTCGCGCCGATCTGGCCAGTCCTACGGGCGAAAAATCGACTCCCGCCGCCGGCCTGTTTCACGTGAAACACGCGGTCCCGCCCTCTGCCGTCCGCAGCCCACCGATCCGCTATTTGCCGATGCAGAATTCCGCGAACAGGCGATCGAGCATCTCTTCCACCCCGCCCCGGCCCGTGATCCGCCCGAGCGCCGCATCCGCGCGCCTGAGCGCCTCGGCCGCGAGCAGCCAGTCACCGGCCGCAAGCGTCGCGCGGGCCTCGGCAAGTGCCGCATGGGCCTCGGCAAGCGCCGCCTCCTGACGTTGGCGCGTCACCAGCGCGGGCGGACCGGCCGTGGCGGCCTCCACCCAGTCGCGCAAGGCGGCGAGCAAGGCGTCCATGCCGGCACCGGTGCGGGCCGAGATCACGAAGCTGTCCGCATCCTTTCGGCCGGCCGGCAAATCCGGCACGCGATCCTGTTTCGTGCGCAACCGCCAGACCGGCCGTCCCCGTAATGCGAGCGGGACCGCCTCTTCCTCTTCGTCCGCCGGCTGCAGCCAAAGAGCGAGGTCGGCATCCTCGGCGTGGCGATAGGCGCGCCGGATCCCCTCTGTCTCGATCGCCCCGGCCGCCGCGCGCAATCCGGCCGTGTCCACGAGGGTGACCATCATACCGGCGAGGTCCAGCCGCACCATGATCGCATCACGCGTCGTGCCGGGCTCGGGCGAGACGATGGCGACGTCTTCAGCAGCCAAAGCATTGATAAGCGTGGACTTTCCGGCGTTCGGCGGCCCCAGGACGACGACCTTCAACCCCTCGCGAATGCGGCGGCCGCGGGCGGCGTCCGCGAGAAGGGCGGCCATCTCGTCAGCGAGCGCCGCCAGTACGGTTTCCACGTTGGCTGCGATCGCGTTTTCCTCCCCGATGTCCTCATCGGCGAAATCGAGCAGGGCCTCGATCCGTGCGCAGCTTTCGAGCAAGCGGTCCTGCCAGGCCGCCACCCGCGCGCCCAGCAGACCGCCGCTGAGCGCCAACGCCTGCCGTCGTTGCGCCTCCGTTTCCGCTGCAACGAGATCGAGCACCGCTTCAGCCGCCGTCAGATCGAGCCGCCCATTCTCGAAGGCCCGGCGGGTGAATTCCCCGGGCTCGGCCGGCCGCAAGCCCGGTAGCCCCACCAGCGCCTCCAACACCGCGGCGATCACCGCCGGTCCGCCATGGACGTGAAACTCGGCGACATCCTCGCCCGTATACGAGCGCGGCGCCGGAAACCACAGGACCAATGCCCGATCCAGCATTGCGCCGCTCGTCGGATGGCGCAAAGTCACAAGCCGCGCTTGTCGCGGTGTTGCGAGGGCGCATTCGCCGCCGAGAGCGGCCACCGCATCGCCGGCCCGGGGTCCGCTCACCCGAATGACGGCCACACCCGCGCGGCCGCGGCCGCTGGCCAGAGCGGCGATCGTGTCGGCTTGCGACTCTCCCCTGCCGGCAGGAGGGAGAGCGTCCGGGCGCTCAGCCATCGCCGCGCCGCTCGCCCGTCTGAAACAGCTTGAGCCATTGCGCCATCGCGCTTTGGGCCTCGCCGGCTTGGGCCATCCAGGTCCGCATCCATTTGGCCATCTCGTCGGTCCCCGGCATCGCCTCGTCCGCCGCTTTGGCGATCGCCTCTTCCAAACGCCGATTAAGCACGCTCACGTCCGGCAGCCCGAGCAACCGCCGGAATTCCTCGGGGCTGCAGTCGATGCGCATTTCCACCTTCATGACCGTCGTCCTTTCCGTTCGGGTCTCCTCTCGCGTATAGTCTGCCGGAAAACCCCGAGCCGTGCCAGAGATCCGCGATGTCCACCGATCAGCCCATCCTTCGCAATCGCCTCGACACCAGTCTCTCACCCTATCTCCTCGCCCATGCGGACCAGCCGGTCGCCTGGCAGCCCTGGGATGAGGAGGCCTTCGCGCGCGCCCGGCGATTGCAGCGTCCGATTCTGTTGTCATCGGGCTATGCTGCCTGTCACTGGTGCCATGTGATGGCCCGCGAGTCCTTTTCCGATCCTGAAATCGCCACCCAGATCAATGCGGCTTTTCTGCCGATCAAGCTCGACCGCGAGGAACATCCCGAAATCGACCATTACTACATGACGGCGCTGCAGGTGATGGGCGTGCCCGGCGGCTGGCCGATGACCGTCTTCCTTCTCCCCGACGGGCGGCCGTTTGCCGGCGGTACCTATTTTCCGCCTGCCCCGCGCCAGGGCATGCCGGGGTTTCCCGCCGTGCTTGCGCGGATCGCCGCACTTTGGGAAAGCGATCGCACCCGCGTGACGGAGATCGCCCGCCGTGTCACGGAGGCGACGGCCCGCCTGATCGCAGAACCCGACCGCGCGCGTCCCGCTCCGGCCGGCGCATCGGCGACTTCCCCGAAGGTCGGCGAAACGCTGCTTGGGCTCATCGATCCCGTCCATGGCGGATTCGGCGCCGCCCCGAAGTTCCCGCAAGTGCCGGCTCTGCGGCTGTTGTGGGACATGCGCCATGCGCCTTGCGTCGGGGAGAACGCGCAGCGGGCCGTGACGGCAGCGCTGGCGGCGATGGTCGCCGGCGGAATCCATGACCATATCGGCGGGGGCTTTCATCGCTATACGGTCGATGCCGCCTGGCAAATCCCGCATTTCGAAAAAATGCTTTACGACAATGCGGAGATTCTGCTGCTTCTGGCCGCCGTCCACAGCGCGACGCCTGCCGCCTGGCTGGCCGAGACGGCGGACACGCTCGTCGCCTGGGTCGAATCCGAGATGCGGCTTGCCGACGGCGGCTTCGCATCCGCCCTCGATGCCGAAAGCGAAGGCCGGGAAGGCGCTTTCTATCTGTGGTCGAAAGAAGAGCTGAAGGCGGCACTGGGGCCGGATTTCGCCATCTTCGCCGACGTCTTCGCCTTGCCCGAAGGCGGCCATCTGGACGGGTCGATCGTCCTCAACCGGCGGCGGCCGGATGAATCGGATTGTTGGGAGGAGGAAAGCCGGCGGCTGCGCCCCGTTCGCGCGCGGCTCGCCCGCATCCGCATGGCTCGGACGCGTCCCGCCCGCGACGACAAGGCGGTCGCGGCCTGGAACGGACGCATGATCACGGCGCTCGTGGCCGCCGGCGCGGTTTTCGGCCGCCCTGACTGGATCGCCTGTGCCGAAGAGCAGCTTGTGCGCCTTCTCGCCCTCCTTCGTCGCGCCGATGGCGGCCTCGCCCGCCATGTCTTCCGCGGCGAGGCGGGTCCGGAAGCCGGGCTTGCGGATTACGCCGCCTTGGCCGAAGCCTGTCTGGCCCTGCACGCGGCCCGCCTTGCGCCGAAATGGCTCGAACTGGCCTGCGAATTGGCGGATCTGGCACATGCGTGCTTTCATGATCCGGGAACCGGTCTTTATCGCCTCGGCCCGGCGAAAGGGTTGCCGCAAGCGCCGGTGTTGCCGGATGACGGGCCTGCTCCTGCCGGCACGGCGCTTTTGCTCGATGTCTTCTCGCGCCTGGCCCGTCTTCTGCCGACGGAGGCCTGGTCTATGCGGGCGGATGCGCTGGCTGCGGCCCTCGGCTCTGCGATCGCGGCGCGCCATCCCATGAGCGCGGCCGGTTGCCTGCTTGCGCTCCGCCGCCATGAGCGGGCGGCGCATGTGACGCTCTCGGGCCCGCCGCCTGTCCGGGATCCGGCCATGGCCGCGCTTCATGAGGCGGCGCTCGGCTGGATGGAATCGGGGCTCGTGCTCAGCCTTGAGGAAAACAACCCGCCGGCGCGCGCGATGCTCTGCCTCGGCCGACGCTGCCAGCCGCCCGTCACCGAGCCCGCGGCGCTGAACCATGCGCTGGAGCATATGCATGTCTGAACCAGACAAGCCGCAAGCTGTGCCGGTTCCCCCCGATGCGCGCGCCTGTGCGGTTGCAACCCCCGTCGGCCTGTTGACCGTGATCGCGAACCATCAAGCGGTCATCCGGATCGCTTGGGGCCGGCCGGCGTGCATGGCCGGCAACGCCCCCCTTCTGGAGACCGCCCGCGCGCAGATCGTCGCGTATTTCGCACATCGCCTGAAGCGCTTCACGCTGCCGCTCGCCCCGCAAGGCAGCGCCTTCGCTCAGCACGTGTGGGAGGCGTTGTGCCGGATCCCCTATGGTCGGACCGTCAGTTACGGCGCGCTCGCCGCCGATCTCGGCTCATCGCCGCGGGCAATCGGCCGGGCGGTGGGGGCCAACCCGATCCCGATCGTCATTCCCTGCCACCGGGTGGTCGGCGCCGATGGCAGACTCGTCGGTTATTCCGGCGGCGGCGGGCTTGCGACCAAGCGCGCCCTTCTCATTCACGAAGGCGTGCCGCTGCGCTAGCGCAACAGGTCGTCCGGCTACTCTTTTCAATCCCCCCTTCCCGTTCTAGATTGCGCAGATGCGCGAGGCTCATCCTCGCCCCGTCGGAGAAATCGCAATGCGGTAATCTGGGAGAACAGCGATGGCGGATCTCACCATCACGGCACGTGACGGCAGCGGCAGCTTCGGCGGCTATCTGGCCTTGCCGGACTCCGGCAGCGGCCCCGGCATCATCGTCATCCAGGAGATCTTCGGCGTGAATGCCGGCATGCGTCAGATCTGTGACTGGCTGGCGGGCGAAGGCTATGTCGCCTTCTGTCCCGATTTGTTCTGGCGGATCGAGCCCGGCATCGAACTCACCGACAAAACGGACGAAGAATGGCAGAAGGCCTTCGAACTCTACAAGGCTTTCGATGTCGATCTCGGCATCCAGGACATCGCCGCCACACTCGAGACCCTGCGCTCGCATGCGGCTGTGACCAAACGCATCGGCGCGGTGGGATACTGCCTCGGCGGGCTGCTCGCCTATCTGACCGCCTGCCGCACGAGTGTGGATGCGAGTGTGAGCTATTATGGCGTCGGTATCGACAATTATCTGGACGAGGCGAACAGCATCGCCGGCTATCTGCTGATGCATATCGCCGAAGAAGACCAGTTCGTCGACAAGGCCGCACAAAAGACCATCCACGAGGCCCTGGACGACAATCCGCGGGTGACGATCCATGACTATCCGGGCGTCGATCACGCCTTCGCGCGGCCGGACGGCATCAATTTCGACAAACAGGCGGCCGAACTGGCCAATCGCCGCACGCTGGATTTCTTCGCACAGCATCTGAAGCGCTAGAACCAGGCGGCACGCCGCACGAAACGGGAAGAACGATCCCCATGGGCGGAACCATGCGTGCGATTCGGCTCACGCGCCATGGTGGACCGGAGGTGCTTGTCCGCGAAAGCGTCCCCATACCGGAGCCCGGACCGAATGAGATCCGCATCCGGGTCGAGGCCATAGGCGTCAATTTCATCGACACCTACCATCGCACCGGTCTTTACCCTTTGCCTCTGCCCAGCGGCATCGGGCTTGAAGCGGCCGGGATCGTCGATAGCGTCGGGCCGGGAGTGACCGACTGGACCCCTGGTCTGCGTGCGGCCGGCTTTTTGGGGCCGGTCGGCGCTTATGCCGAATACTGGGTGCTGCCGGCCGAAAACGCCGTCCCGTTACCGGATGAGCTGGATTCGGAGACGGCGGCGGCCATGATGCTCAAAGCCGCCACCGCTGAATATCTCTTGTGCCGCTGTGCGAATCTGTCCGCCGGCATGACGGTGCTGTTTCATGCCGGGGCCGGTGGAGTCGGCCATCTCGCGCTTTCCTGGCTCAAGGCGCTTGGGATCACGGTCATCACCACCGTCGGCTCGCCCGAGAAGGCGGAGATCGTGCGGGCCGGCGGCGCCGATCATGTCATCTTCTACCGCGACGAACCGGTCGCCGAACGGGTACGCGCCATCACGGATGGACGCGGAGTGGACGTCGTCTTCGACGGCGTCGGCGCCGCCACCTGGCGGGAATCGCTTGCCAGCCTCGCCCGCCGCGGCCTGCTGGTCAGCTTCGGGAATGCCTCGGGGCCTGTGCCGCCGGTCTCGCTGCTGGATCTGACAGCCGCCGGTTCCGTCTTCGTGACCCGGCCTTCGCTGATGGACTATTACGCAACGCCCGCCGAGGTCGCAGCCGGCTCGGCCCGGGTGTTCGCCATGTGGAAGAACGGCGTCCTCACCCCTCGGATCGCCGCCCGGTTCCCCCTGGCCGAAGCCGCCGAAGCCCACCGCTTTCTCGAATCACGCCGCAGCATCGGCAGCGTCATCCTGACACCCTAACCGGCCGCCCTGACAAGCGTCGCGATTCGGGGATCATCACCAAAATCGGCAATCCGCCACTCTCGCGCCCATGAGGGATGTTCGCACATGGCCTGCACCCGATCCCGAATGAACAGCCGTTTCCAGCTCTGAAAACTCTGCGGCTTGGAATCCATGAAGGCGCGACAGCTCAGTATAGCCAGATTGCGTCCCTTGGGCTGATCGCGAACACTGGTATAGCGAATGAGTTCGATCCCACCCTTTCGAGCGCTCCGCCCCAATTTCTGACAGGAAGCGTAATCAATAGGATGCGTCCACAAACCCGCGTGTCGATTGAAAGGTGGCGCAGTCAGATCAATTGCCCTGTCCGTTTTGATGCGCACACTGAATGCCGTGTATTCCAAAGCCCGATCCGGCCATGGCGTGCCAGGTGATTCAGCAAAGAACAGAAGCCTGTAGAACACCATCTCTGCGACTGCTGTCTCGACCCGCTCGCCGGCATAGAATACGCCTCCTTCTGCCGCTGCGCGAAAACGGGTTGGTTGCGCGCGCTGACCATAGCGAAATGGCGTTGCAAGTAGAAAGTGAAGCGCCCGACATTCTGGCGGCAGAAATGGCTTCGTTTCCTCGATCAGCTTTTCGAGAAGTTCCTGCTCATCGCGGCTATCCACCAATTTTCTGGTGGAGACTAGATGTTGAGCCTCAACGACACGCCAGCCGATCCCTCTCCAACCGGTCGCCTTAGAGCGGAGCGCGTCGGCCGTCCACATAGGAGATGACATCGATGAGCCCCCCGATGCTGCGGATACGCTCAGCCGGAACACCATTCAGCGCCTCGTTCCGATTTCTGATCCAAGCGCGGGATGTGCCCTCGTCCCCACCTGTAATCGCATCAAGCGAGCGGAACAACCGAATGAACAGAACGGCAAGCTCATAATCCTTGCTGTCGGGTCGAAGGAGGAACGTTCCGCTCTTCATGCGCGAGACCGTCTCGGCTCCCACCCCCAAAACAGCGGCAAGCTCCTCGTCCGAAAGCGCAAGCCGCTCCGCCGCACGCAGCACGGCCTTCGTGACAACAGCAGCAGCATCAGGGCGATCACCCTCACAACGGCCCGGCGTCGCTGGCTGCATGGTCCATCCCTCCACGGAAGAAGAATACGCGTCTTTTCCTGAAAATGAAAGATGTCCGATGCCCGACAGTGCCGCGTCGGGAGCGCGGATCTTCCCCTCAGACCACCGCTCGGACTCCGCCGGTTTCGGGTGAAATCGCGATCGGTTCTGCTTCGCCTACTGGTTCATGGCGGCGAAGAATTCCTCGTTGGACTTGGTCTCCTTGAGCTTGGAGAGCAGGAATTCGATGGCATCGTTGGTGCCCATCGGCTGGAGGATGCGGCGCAGCACCCACATCTTGTGCAGATGTTCCTTCGGCACCAACAGCTCTTCCTTGCGGGTGCCGGATTTGAGGATGTCGATCGCCGGGAAGATCCGTTTGTCGGCCACCTTGCGGTCGAGCACGATTTCGCAGTTGCCGGTGCCCTTGAACTCTTCGAAGATCACCTCGTCCATGCGGCTGCCGGTGTCCACCAACGCGGTGGCGATGATCGACAGCGAGCCGCCCTCCTCGATATTGCGCGCCGCACCGAAGAAGCGCTTGGGACGCTGGAGCGCATTGGCGTCCACACCGCCTGTCAGCACCTTACCGGAGCTCGGCACGACGGTGTTGTAGGCCCGCGCCAGACGCGTGATCGAATCGAGCAGGATGACGACATCGAATTTGTGCTCAACGAGGCGCTTCGCCTTCTCGATCACCATCTCGGCCACCTGAACATGGCGTGAGGCCGGCTCGTCGAAGGTTGATGAGATCACCTCGCCTTTTACCGAACGCTGCATGTCGGTCACCTCCTCGGGCCGCTCATCGATGAGCAGCACGATGAGATAGACCTCGGGATGATTACGGGTGATGGACTGGGCGATGTTCTGCAGCAACATCGTCTTACCCGTCCTGGGGGGGGCGACGATGAGCGCGCGTTGGCCCTTGCCGAGAGGAGAGACGAGATCGATCACCCGCGGCGAGAGATCCTTGACCGTCGGATCCTCGGGATCGAGCTTCAACCGCTCATTGGGATAAAGCGGGGTCAAATTGTCGAAATTGACGCGATGGCGGGCCTGTTCCGGATCCTGGAAATTGATCGTGTTGACCTTGACGAGCGCAAAATAACGCTCGCCCTCCTTCGGCGCGCGGATCTGGCCTTCGACGGTATCACCCGTGCGCAAGCCGAAGCGACGCACCTGACTCGGACTGACATAAATGTCATCAGGCCCCGGCAGATAGTTGGCCTCCGGCGAGCGCAGGAAGCCGAAACCATCCTGAAGCACCTCGATCACGCCGCCGCCTGAGATCTCCTCCCCCTTTTCGGCCATCTTTTTCAGAATCGCGAACATCATGTCCTGCTTGCGCAGGTTGCTCGCATCCTCCACGCCGACTTCCTCCGCCAATTGCAGAAGCTCCGGCGGTGTCTTTTTCTTCAATTCCTTCAGATTCATCGTCGCTGTCCTCGTTCCCGACGAGTGCGCCCGTTCCACTTGGCGACTCGTCCATTCGTCCGGTCCCGATTTCCCGATTCCTGGCTGGGGATCACACTTCGACTTGACTGAGAATATGCCCGAATATGGAGATCTTCGCCCAGAAAGGCAGGCCACCTAGCCGTGTAGGGAGATGCTTGCGGGTGACATAGCATCTTGCGAGACTTTGTCAAGAGTCCCGGAAAGATCGCGCCAGTCGCAATTTCCGGCTCTCCCCCCTCTAGAAAGGGTTTGACGACCTAGAAGGGTTTGATGACGACCAGGACGACGATCACGATCACGAAAACAGCCGGCAGCTCACCCGTGATACGAAAGAACCGCTCGTTGTGGGGATAGCGCCCGGCGGCAAAGGCACGG
>CAZJPA010000053.1:0-14746 GCA_964547755.1 uncultured Sphingomonadales bacterium | reverse complement strand
ATCGTGGGGCCGGATGGCAGCATCGTGCTCCTCGACGTGGGCAACTCACCCCACGACGACGACCTGCGCGACGTCGTGCGCGAGCTCAACACGAATGTGCTGACTCCCGCTCGCGGGTTCCCTCGCGCGCGCGCAGCACTCGAAGTGGACTGGATCGTGCTCACCCATTTTCACGGAGATCACGTCGGTGCACTCAAGAAGCTCATGACTGGGAGCGAACCGCTGCAGGTCACCAAGGGCATCGTGCACCGCGGATTCGTCGATGTCGGCGCGGGCATGAATACCGCCGACTACGGTGAAGTTTGCACGTTGATGCGCGGTTCGCTCGCAGCCCTCGACACACCGCTATGCGTCGCGAAAACCGCGCCACCGTGCGACTTTGCCAGGGTCGACAATCCCCATCCAGCCACCGGATGTCCCGGCTTGCTCCGGGGAGACTTGGCCCGGACCGAGGACGACGACCGTGGCGCGGCCTCATATATGGAGCTCGGCAACGGCGCCCGGATCACGCTCTTTGCCGCCGATACACAGGTCGCCTCGCGCGGCGTCATCACGCCGATGGCAGCGATCGAGCACGAGAGTAACGACTCAGAGAATGCGCGCAGCCTCGCTGGCATGATAAGCTATGGCGAATTCCGCTATTACTTCGGCGGTGACATGCACGGGCGCGCATCGGACGGATTCGACGTCGAATCCCATCTCGTAGACATCGCCGGAGCCGAGTACTTTGGCACCCTCGGCGTGGACGTCGTGCACGCGCACCACCACGCCCGTCGTACGAGCTCGAACAGCACCTTCGTCGCCGCCGCAACCCCCGCCGACGGACGCTCGCGCAATGTCATCGCGGGCATCAATGGTGCGCATCTGGGCTCGCCCTATGCCGAGGTCCTCGCCGCCTGGGGCGAGGGCAACCGATTGGCGAATGGCTCGATCTGGGTAACAACGGTGACCGCGGGCGGTGCGACCAGCGACACGCTACAAAACGCCGACGGCGAAGTTCGCCTGCAGACGATTCAGGCGGGTCGCGGCTACCGCATTCAGCGTGCCGGAACCAGCCTGGGCTCCGCGGCCTTCGAGTCGCTACGACACCAGGCGTGCGACTAGCCGTTACCTAGCCGGCAATTCGGCGAAGTTCGCGAAGTAGCTCGCGGGCAGCCTCGACGTCATCGGCGGAAGAGCGAAGTGCTTGGCGAATCAGCTCGAAGGAGGCGCGTGGAATATTGGTGGCAAATTGATCGAATTCACCTTCGGCCGCGGTCATGTTGATTCGCATGTTGGACAGCAGATCATTGAGACTCGCCACGACTTCGGCACCGAGTGCGTGGAACGCGTTGGGGAAAGATTCGCAACCTTGCGGAAGTGCCGCTTTTTACCGATTCCCGAAGCTCACGACTGTTGCAGCTGGCCGATCTCGTTGCCTACGCAGTCTGGCGACACTACGAGTACGCGGATGGTCGCTTCCTGCAACTACTGCTGCCTCGATTCAGGGGAAAAGATGGTATCCTGCATAACCTAGTCCACCGCACACGGTACCGCTATAATTGCTTTTGCCCCGCCTGTATGTCCCGACGGGGCAAGTCGACTCAGAAGAACTCTGTTCGCCAGAACCCCTTTTAGACGAGGATACCTGCCCCTGGGCCGTCGTCGTCCCGACGGTTGCGCAACTGGTCAAGGCGGCGCATCAGTTTGCGACGGGCGAGAGTGGCGAGATGGTCTTCCGGCATCGCCGCATCACCCACGAGCGAGACTTCCATACCCGTCTGCGGATCGATGGCCGTCACTTTCACATGGCGGCCGATACGCTGAAATTCGAGCAGAACCTCTGGTGGTTCCCGCCCGCCCATGAGAGCGCCCTTCTCGTTCTCCCCACCAGCCCCGCCATCGGGGGACGGCCCCTCACCCGCCGATGCAGAATTTCGCCATCAGGCGGCACGTCTGAGATCGAGCCGTTCCCATACGGCAAGCAGGGCCTTGACCAGCGCCTGCATCATCTCGGGCGTATGGAGGGGGCCCGGCGTCAGACGCAGCCGCTCCGTTCCGCGCGGCACTGTCGGATAATTGATGGGCTGCACATAAATGCCGTAATCGGCGAGCAGCAAGTCGGTCACCTGCTTGCAACGCACGGGGTCTCCCACCAGCAGCGGCACGATATGCGATTCGCTCGGCATCACCGGCAGCCCGGCCTCCTTGAGCATGGCCTTGAGCTCGGCCGCGCGCTGCTGATGCAACGCGCGCTCAACCGTGCTTTCCTTCAGATGCCGGACGCTGGCCAGGGCGCCTGCGGCGATCACGGGTGCGAGAGCCGTGGTGAAGATAAAACCCGAAGCATAGGAGCGAATCACATCCACGAGATCACGGCTGGCTGCGATATAGCCGCCCATGACGCCGAAGGCCTTGCCCAGCGTCCCTTCGATGATGTCGATGCGATCCATCACACCATCGCGCTCGGCGATGCCGCCACCGCGTGGGCCGTAGAGCCCAACAGCATGCACTTCGTCGAGATAGGTGAGCGCGCCATATTCGGCGGCCAGATCCGCGATCTCCGCAATGGGCGCGATGTCACCATCCATCGAATAGACGGATTCGAATGCGATGATCTTCGGTCGCTCGCGGGGCTCTTCCTCCAGCAGTTCTCTCAGATGTGCGGTATCATTGTGTCGGAAGATCCGCTTTTGCGCGCCGGAGTGCCGGATCCCCTGGATCATGGATGCATGGTTGAGAGCATCCGAAAAGACGACACAATCGGGCAAGATCCGCGCGAGCGTGGACAGCGTCGCTTCGTTCGCCACATAGCCGGAGGTGAACAGCAGCGCCGCCTCCTTGTGATGAAGATCCGCCAGCTCGCGCTCAAGCAGCACGTGATAGTGGTTGGTGCCCGAGATGTTGCGGGTGCCGCCCGCGCCGGCGCCACAGCGATCGAGCGCTTCATGCATCGCCGCCAGCACCTTCGGATGCTGCCCCATGCCGAGATAGTCGTTGGAGCACCACACAACCACGGGCCGGGCATTGTCCCCCTCCTCATAGCGCAGGGCACGGGGGAACGCGCCCTGCTGGCGTTCGAGATCGGCAAAGACACGGTAGCGCCCTTCCCGCTTGACGCGTTCGATAGCTTCCTCGAAGATCTGCCGATAATCACGCATGGTTGCTTTCAGGCCCTCTCATGCCCGGTCCGCACGCCTGCTCTTTAGACCGTCCCGTCACGACCGGGGAGCGGGAACAAGAAGCGATCGCCGGATCAGGGCTGGATATGCATTCCGTTGTTTCTTCCATAGGCCGCCGCGGCAACGGCTGCAAGCATTCCCTTACCTGCTCCCACAAGCACAGCACGCGCCTTGATTCATGTCAAATCCCGATCGGCCGCGCGTGAAGGGGGGACTGCAAGATCGCTCTCTGCCCGCGGCAAGCAGCTCGCACCGGCCTTTCCCCGGTGATCGGGAATCTATTGCGATGCGCCGTGATCGACATCCCCATACCCTCATCCTCCTAAACGATGGGTGGAGAAAGGCGCCTCTATCCCTTGATCTCGCCTCCCCTTCCCGCTAACCGCGTTACGCACAGCGGGGGCGGTGGCTTCGCGCCTTCCCTTTCCCGACAGGGGGATCAGCATGGGCGGTTTCAGGGGGAAAACCGGCCACTTCCTTCAGCATCCGGCAGCAGCGGTGCATGGCGATGGCATGAAAAAAGGGACACTACCTGTGACAAATGTTGGAAGACTGGCTGTCGCCCTGGTCCTGCTCGCACCTCAGGGGCTTCACGCTTCCGAAGAAAGCCCAGACAGCCAGCAGCACAGCCATCCGCATGGCCCGATCGAGGAAATCGTAGTCACGGCCAATCCGCTCGCCACCCGCCGGGACCGGGCGTTACAGGGCACGTCGATCGTCTCGGATGAGGAACTGGAACAGGCACTCGCCCCGACCTTGGGCGAGACGCTCAAAAACATGCCCGGCATCGCGCAGACATTCTTTGGTGCGGGTGCCAGCCGGCCGGTCATTCGCGGCCTGGCGGGTGACCGCATGCGTGTGCTGATCAATGGGCTGGACACCATCGATGCCTCGACCACCAGCCCGGACCACGCGGTCGCCGGCGACGTCGCGACCGTCAGCCGGATCGAGGTCGTGCGGGGGCCCGCCTCTCTCGTTTATGGCGCGAATGCGATCGCCGGCGTCGTCAACATGATCGACGACCGTGTCCCACGCCGCTACCCGGACGAGGGCGTGCAAGGCCATCTGCGCTTCGTCTATGGCAGCGACGACGACCTGATCTCGCCGTCTGGAGCCGTCACCCTTGCGCTTGCGGATCATCTCGTCGCGCATGCCCAAGGCTTCTACCGCCATACCAACGACTATCATGTGCCGGGCTTCCTGCGCAGCCGCCGGCTCCGGCTCGCCCAACCTCTACCACCCGGCGAGGAACCGCGCGGTCGCGCCGTCAATTCCGATCAGCGGAACTGGAGTGCGGGCGGCGGACTGTCCTGGGTGGGGGACGACGGCTTTCTCGGCGTCGCCTTCACCGACAACGAGAACAACTACGGCATTCCTGTCGCCCTCGAAGGCGGTGAGCCCGGCGTGCGCATCGACAGTTCCCAGCAGCGCATCGACATCCTCGGCCGGCGCCGGGATCCTCTGCCGGGCATCGAGCGCATCGACCTCAAATTCGCATATGGCGACTATACCCAGGTCGAACTGGAGGATGGGGTCGTCGGCACACGCTTCGCCAATCAGGGATACGAGGGACGTCTCGATTTCGTGCATGCGCCGATCGGCGACATTCAGGGATCCTTCGGCTTCCAGATCCGGCAGCGTGATTTTTCCGCTCTCGGTGAGGAAGCCTTCGTGCCGCCCACCAAGACCCGTCAGTGGGGCCTTTATGTGTTCGAACGTCGGACGTTTACCAACGGGCTGACGATCGAAGGAGGATTACGGCTCGACCGTCAGGAAAGCCGGGCGCCGGCCCTTGGTATTCTGCGCCACTTCACCGGCGTTTCCCTCAATGGCGGTGCGTCGCTCGCGCTGGCAAACGACTGGACGGTCACTCTGAGCGGCTTTCGCGTTGAGCGGGCCCCGACACCGGAGGAGCTGTTCTCCAACGGCCCGCATCTGGCCACCTTCACCTTCGAGCGCGGAAACGTCACGCTGGGCGAAGAGACGGCCCGCGGCGGCGAGCTCTCATTCAAACGCCTGAGCGGCCGGATAACGGGCAGCGTCAATGCCTTCTTCTATCGCTATCGCAACTTCATCGCCGAACGGCTGACCGGTGCGAGAGAGGATGATCTGCCGGTCGTGCAGTTCTCGGCGACACCTGCCCGGCTCGTAGGGGCCGAAATCGAGATCGCGACCGATCTCTGGCAGGGCGAGGGCCGTGCGCTCCATGCACAGATTTCCGGCGACATCGTGCGGGCACGCGATCTCGCCCTCGCCGCGCCGCTGCCGCGCATCCCGCCGATGAAAGCCCGTCTCACCCTCGAATATCTGGGAAGACTGATCGATGCCGGAATCGTAGTGACCGTCGCCAATCATCAGCGTCGGCTGGCGCCCCAGGAGGCCCCGACATCGGGATATGTGGATCTGGGAATCCACTGGCGCGCGCATCCCTTTGCCGACCAACGGCTGTCCCTGCTCGTGGAGGCACGCAACCTGCTCGATTCAGAAATTCGCTATCACACGAGCTTCCTCAAGGAACTGCTCCCGGCGCCGGGCCGCAGCTTCCGGATCACACTGCGCTACGACTACTGAAGGCTTGGGTCTGTGTGCCGGCCGGTGCCCGTGAGCGCAACCGAAGGGGGCGCAGCTTGCCCCCGATTGGATTCGCCGGATAAACCGGCGAATGACAATTCGGTTATCGGTGATCAGTCATCGGTGATCAGAACTGAAAGCGGCGAATGATGTGCAGGTAGAAGGAGGCCGTCACAGCTTCTCTTCTCCGCTAATTGATCACCGCCCCCTGATCACTGATCCCCGGTCTTCTGATCACTGAACCGTCATCCGCCGCCCCCGGGGCAGGCTTGACCGGCGCGTCATCCCCTTCTCTTCGTCACCCGCCATCCATCCTCTCCTCGTCATCCGCCGGCTTGACCGGCGGATCCAGCAGACGGTGGGGACAACATCCAGCATCGGAGATGACGGACCCGCCGGTTGGATTCGCCGCTCTTCGGCGGCGAATGACGCGAAAAAGGGAAGCGCCGGCCGCCGCACCTCTCCCATGACCAATGATCGTCACACAGCGAACGACCGGAAAGGAATGCCGTCACCTACCGCTTCTTTCCGATCACTGATCACTGAACCGTCATCCGCCTGCCCGGGCCGCGACCGGGAAGTGGGAACGATGCAGGAGGAGGGCAGCCGGGTCGAAGAACGGCAAACCAGCTGCAACGGAGACAGCCCCGGCACTGGACGCCGTCCCCTCTTTCCGCCGGATCCGCTGCAGATGCCGGTCGGAAGCGCCGCAGCGATCCAGAATCAGCCCTGGATAATCGAAGGGACCGCACAACAGATTCCGAAGGATCGGCGCGCACCGGTCTGCCTTCTTTTCCCTCGGCGTGATCTCCATGGAGAACAGGAATGGTTTGACACAATGCATATAAATTGATATCATTATATATTATTAGGCAGAAGGAGAGCGATCATGGCCAAGGATGCGCATCTGTCGGAAAGGCCCGGCTGGAGCACCAATGGCGTGGTGATATTCCTCGTGATCCTCATTCTATCGGGACTGATGGTCTGGCGCATGGCGGCCGGTTTCGCGAACGGGGCACCTGTCGCCGGCGGTTTGTGGACGCTGGCCTTGATCGGCGCTCTGATTGGGTTCGGCGGTTTTTTCATGCTCGAGCCGAACCAAGCGGCGGCCCTCACCTTCTTCGGACGCTACAAAGGCACCGTGCGGGAGACGGGCCCGCGCTGGACCAATCCGTTCTACCGCCGCCACAAGGTCTCGACCCGGGTGCGCAATTTCGAGACCGCGACACTGAAGGTCAACGAGCTCGGCGGCAGTCCTATTGAGATCGCCGCGGTTGTGGTCTGGCGCGTGCGGGATACGGCAGAAGCGCTTTTCGGGGTGGACAATTATGAGGATTTCGTCGCGACACAGGCGGAAGCCGCACTGCGTCAAACCGCCACCCGCCATCCCTATGACGCCGACGAGGCCGAAGACGGCCAGCTTGCCTTGCGCTCGAATGCCGAGGAGATTTCCCACCGGCTGCGGTCCGATATCGAAGAGCGGCTGGAGCGCGCCGGCATTGAGGTGATCGAGGCGCGGATCTCGCATCTGGCCTATGCTCCCGAGATCGCGGGCGCCATGCTTCAGCGCCAACAGGCGGCGGCCGTGATCGCGGCCCGTCGCCGCATTGTCGATGGCGCGGTCTCGATCGTGGAGATGGCGCTCGACCATCTCGAACGCGGTGGTCGCGTCGCGCTCGACGACGAACGGCGCGCGGCGATGGTCTCGAACCTGCTGGTGGTGCTGTGCGCGGACCATGCGCCGCGCCCCGTCATCAACGCCGGCAGTCTGTATTGAGGATCGGAACGCGGGAACCCGTGCCCCGCACCAAGTGAGCGAGGCGCACGGCCGGGACCCGGATCACGACAGCGAGGACACGAATGGCCCGTCTCCGCAAGGGGCAGAAAAAATCCCTGCCGCTGCGCCTCGATCCCCGAATCTACGCGGCGATGCAGCGCTGGGCGGACGACGACCTGCGCTCGCTCAATGCGCAGATCGAATGGGTGTTGCGTGACGCCCTCCGTCGCGCCGGTCGCCTGCCCCACCCATGCGCGGATGGCCAAGTCTCCGCACAGGATCGGAAGAAAGGCGAGGAGACATAACCATCATCACCACCGAGACCATCGCCGGCCGCGCACCCGCCCACAGGCTGGGGGAGGCGGTGACGGGCGCAACGGGAGAGGCGCGGCCTATCGATCAGAGCACCGGCCACACTAAAAACGTCACCGACGGCGCATGTGGTGCCGCCGCCTGCTGCCGACGCATGCCCGCGACAAGGCATTAGGGTGTCTTGCCGAAGCCAGCCGCCGACAAGGGCACCGATGCCGTCATGGTGGGGAGCGGCTGACGACTGCCACCCACCCCCCTTCGGCGCCCACCCCCCTCGCCTATGACAGGACCGTGAGCAGCGATGCAAACAAACACCACGCACAGCCATATGCCGTCCGACCGCAGCAACATGCCGTCGTCAGCGAAATGACTGTTCCGTCATCCAAGCTTCATTCCAGCCTTTGCCCACCCCTGAAACCAGGCAGCGCCAGAGCGATAGCGGCAAGTCTACGATATTGCCCCCAAGGACACGGCGACGATCTCCGCAGCTTGTTTCACATCCGAAACGAACCGGCCGCCGGGCCAGACGGCGGTGGTGCGCCCATCGCTGCCCAGTCCCCACAGATCGCCTTTCAAGAAGACATTGATACCGACGCGCGCGCTGCCGCCCTCCAGCCGCCCGGCAAGCCCATATGTGAGCCAGGCCTCGCCTTCCGTGAGCCGCCCGGCGGCGGCAGGGTCGGCATCGGCCGGCCAGCGCGTCACATAGCCCTTCCATGGCGCGTCCCAGACACCATCCGGTTGCAGGAAGGAAGGCACGGCGACGATCTCGACATTCTGCTCGGTCAGGCGCGCGAACGTCTGCGGATACCAGGAGTCCGCGCAGATCAGCACGCCCAGCCGCCCAGCCGGCGTGGGGAAGACCGGAAGATCCATGACATCGGCGGCCGTGGTGAAGGGCTGCTCGCTCGGAATCGGATAGATCTTGCGCACCAATGCCGGGTCCGGACGGCCGTCGGCATGAAAAACGACGCTGGTGTTATACAACGGCCCCGGCCGCGTTATCAGCCGTCCATCGACAACCGCCGGATTCTCCAACACGATGGATCCGGCCACGATAATGACACCAAAACGCCGAGCGAGATCGCCGAAGACGTCCTGATAGGCCTCTGCCATCGCCGCCCCACGGCTGCGGAAGAGCGCCGCCGCCAGCCGGTCCGCCTCCCGCGAGCGGCCAAACGCCTGCCAAAGTGCCCGAGGCCGAGCGAGCGCGAGCGCCGTCATCGCCAGTCCCATACCCGGTGCGCGCGTAACGATGCCGGGCGCGTCCATGACCACCAGCCAGGTGCCGAGATGCTCCGGCCACACGACGATGCTGCCTGCCGGCATCAACCCGGCTTGACGCGCCGCTTTCAGATAGCCGGCGATCTTGGTGTGGAAGGCGGCTCGGGTCGCATAATCGCGCGGCGTCATCACCGGCGAGACACCGACGAGCGCAGGACCGCGCCCCATCTTCGCCTCCTCGCGCGCGTCTGTCGTCAACAGTCGGAGCTGTTTCAGAGCAAGCCGCACCTCCCCTCCTGCCGCCGGGAGCAGGGCGAAAGCCAGAACCACCATAGCCATCATACCGGCTACAAGCCACACAAGGCGCAGCATTCCTTTGTGTCCGCGCAGCTGTGCCACTCTTTTCACCACTCCGGCCAGACCATTCTCAACCACCAAGCAGACGGGCCGCCAGGATCGCAACCGCCAGTCCCCCGACGAAGGCAGGGCCGCCGCCACGGCCGCGATCATGCTCGATATGCGGGAGCAGATGGGAGGCCGCGACATGGATCAGCACGCCGGCCGTGAACGCCAACGCGAAGGCCAAAGCGACGGGACTCAGCCACGGCAACAGCGCAAGTCCCGCGCCCGTGCCCAACAGGGTTGCCGCCACGACGGCAAGGACAGCCGCAACCAAGGCGCTGCGTGTATCCTCCCGCGCCGCCAGCACAAGACCATAGGCCAGAAATCCTTCCGGTATCTTGTGCAGGGCCAGGCCGGGAAGAGTGACGAGCAGGGCGGCTTGACCGGCCTCGGCCGCCACCGCGTAGATCGCCCCGTCGGTTGCCGCATGCAGGCCGATCGCCACCACCGGCAGCCAGAACAATGCTTCGGCCTCCTCATGGGCGCTCACATCCCGGGCCCGGCCGATCGCGGCCGCCAACAGAAACAGAGTAAGGAACCCGACCAGAGCGGCCAGTCCTGCCTCCTCGATGCTGTGCTCATACAGCACAAGCCGTCTCCCGGCTTCCGGCAGCAGATGCAGAAAAGCGGCGCCAAGCAGCAGGCCCGCCGCCAGCCCCGTTATGGCGGTGGCATGGCGCTCCTCGATTCCCCGCGCCGAACGCGCGACCAGAATGCCGGCCAGCCCCATCGCCGCCGCGATGGCGCTGGCGAACAGCGCTGCGAAGGCAACGCCGGCCCCCAACGCCCCTACTCCTCGGCTTTCTGCGCCCGGATGAGCGTGCCCACGCCGGACTGGGTGAAGATCTCGAGCAGCGGCGCATGCGGCACGCGGCCGTTCATGATGACAGCGGCGCTCACCCCATTTTCGACCGCCTGCAAACAGGTCTCGACCTTCGGGATCATGCCGCCGTGGATCGTGCCATCGGCGATCATGGCGGCCGCCTGGTCGTGGTCGAGTTCGGCGATCAACCGACCGCTGCGATCGAGAATCCCGTCCACATCGGTGAGCAGCATGAAACGCTCGGCGGCGAGGGCTGCGGCCACCGCGCCGGCCATGGTATCCGCGTTGATGTTGAAGGTCTCACCACTGCTCCCCAACCCGATCGGCGCCACGACCGGGATGAGGCCGGCATCGAGAAAACGATGCAGAAGAGAAGGATCCACCCGTGCCGGTTCGCCCACAAAGCCGAGATCGAGAACCTCTTCGATATGGCTGCTCGGATCGCGCCTTTTGCGCCGCAAGGGCCTGGCTTCGACGAATCCCCCATCCTTGCCGGAAATCCCCACCGCCATACCGCCGGCTTGGGTGATCGCCGCCACCAGTCCCTTGTTGATGGCGCCGGAGAGCACCATCTCGACGATCTCGACGGTTTCGTGATCGGTTACCCTGAGCCCATCGACGAACGCGCTCTTGATCTTGAGCCGCTCCAGCATCGCCCCGATCTGGGGCCCGCCGCCGTGGACGACGACCACACGGATTCCCACCTGGCGCAACAGCACGACGTCTTCGGCGAAGCGCCGCCGGATCGCCTCGTCACCCATCGCATGCCCGCCGTATTTGATGACGAAGATCGAACCGGCATACCGCCGCATGTAGGGCAGCGCCTCCGAGAGGATCGCCGCTTTGTCCTGAAGGGTCAATCGCTCGTTCGTGCTCCGGAAGCCAGAGCCGACGGCAGCCTTGTCCGCCGGCGCGCCTGCCATCGTCTTGTCCATCGCCGCGTTATCCGTGCCTGTCCGCCACCACCTGGTAACCGACCCTCTTCCCGGATCGGCCCGGTCGCCGACGCTAACCGGATCCGGCGCAATTGGCAATCAGACGATCCTGAAGACCGCTCCCTCCTCACAAGGAAGGCGCAGTGGTGGCGGTCAGTCCGCCTGGCGTTCGACATCGAGCTCAGCGAGATAGCGTTCGACTTCCGCGCGCAGCTCGGAGGCGATGGATTTCAGCTGCCCTGCCGCTTCGGCCACCTGGCGGGCCGCAACCCCTGTCTCCTGAATATCCTGGACGACCTCGCCGATCTTGGTGGAAATGCCTCGGATGGCCCCGGCCGCATCGGCGATGGTGCGGCTGATCTCGCCGGTGGAGGCATCCTGCTCCTCGGCTGCCGCCGCGACTGTGGAGGAGACCTCGTCGATGGCCCGTATCTGACTCCCGATGTCCTCCACGGCCCGAACCGTCTCTTCGCTGGCCGCGCGCATCAAGGTCAATTGTTCGGCGATACTCTCGGTCGCCCGCTGCGTTTGACCGGCAAGCGAGCGCACTTCGGCAGCCACCACCGCGAATCCCTTGCCCGCCTCACCGGCGCGGGCGGCCTCGATGGTGGCATTAAGCGCGAGCAGATTGGTCATGTCCGCGATGTCGTCGATCACCGAAATCACATTGGTGACCTCACCGGTCAGTTCATGCATGCGCCGGGCCGAGCCGGCGACCGCTTCCTGTTTGGCCACGGCTTCCCGCACAATGGCGGAACTGCGTGTGATCTGACGGGTGACCTCCTTGACGGAGCCGGCCAGCTGCTGGGCGGCCGATGCCACCATCTGGGTGTTCTCGCTGGCGACCTCGGACGCGCTCGAAACCTCGGCGATCCGATTCTGGGAAGTCGCCAGCGAGCGATCCATGCTCTGCCAGGCCGTCTCGAGTTCATGGGCCGAGGCCACGACCGCGTCCAAAGAACGGAAAACCCTTCCTTCCAACAACTGGATCACGGATCGGGCCAGTTCACGCTGACGGGCGAATTCACGCTCGAGTGCCGCGCGCTGCTTCTCTTCGGCGGCCCGCCGTTCGGCTTCGGCCCGCTCGCGTTCGGCCTCTCTCTCCGCTGCCATACGCTCGCGTTCGGCCTGCATGTCCTGCATGCGCTTGGCATTCTCGCGGAAGACTTCAACGGCACGGGCCAAGGCTCCCAACTCGTTGCGATAGTCCGCATAAGGCACCCGCGTTGCAAGATCGCCTTTGGCCACCTGTTCCGTGGCGGCGGTGATCCCGAGCAGGGGCTTGACGACGGTGCGTTCGGTGGTCAAGGCGATCGCGCCGGCGCCCACCAGGATCAGCACCAGCGTAATCACGGCCGACCAGCTCGCCGCCAGGCTGCGGTCCTCGACGGCCTCAGCCCGGGCAGCGGCCATTTTGCGCAGCCGGGTGAGAAGCTTGCCCAGAATGCCGTCGTCCTCGCCGACGATCCGCCGCACCTCCGTCATCTTGGCGCCACCGGCTTCGTGTTCTTCCATCACGAAGTGATCGAGCGCCTCCAAGGAAAGTTGCTCGATCCGATCGAGATCGGCCAGCAGACGCCGGCGATCAGCGGGAGCAAGCACACGCACCGCCGTGAGATCCGTCTTGTATTCCTTGGCGGCCGCTTGCGCATGCTGCAAAGCCTCATCAGACAACGAAATCGCCAGATCCGCATACCAATAGCGCATGCGGTCAAAGGCCCTGACCGCAGCATTCGCCTTGTCCAATGTTGCCAGCACCTGCGCCTGCTCCTCCACGGAGCCGCGCGCCCGCATGTTCTGAACCACCACCACGAGCGAACCCAAAAGCGCTACCGTCGCAAGCGCGCCGACCAGGGAGAAGATCTTGGCGCGCACGGAAGCGCGAGCGAGACGATCGACAATCCAGGACCACATGGTCTGCCACCTCTTCATCCGCGTGCGCCCTTCATTATTTTTCGCCGCCTCGTCCGGCGCGCCCCCGTTCGCACGCCGGACGAGATTGCCTGCCTCGCTCAGTGCGAGAAACGGAATAGAACCGTCACGCCATCCGGCAACCGCGCTGCCTCTTCAGCCGACACCACGGAGAGGGCCCCCGGGTATTTGCCCACCAGCCGTGTCAGAATGAGCGCCGAGCCGACGGCGCGCGGCGGCGTCTCCCCCTTGGTCTGCTTCAGATGCAGCCAATGCTGGTCGAGCGCGGCCTGGTCCATCCCCAGCACCTCGGCCACGAAGGCCTGCTGAGCCGGTGAGGAGGCGGGCCTGGCAAGCGGCTTGGCGGGCGGACCACCGGGCCAACTCGTCTGCTCCTTCAAGAACAGACGCTTGACGACCTCCTTCATCGCCGCGCCCTTACCGGCGTCAGGATTGTTCGCATTCACGATCACGGCGTATTCCGCCGCCGCAAGCGGCTGGCAACCGGCGAATAGGGCGCTCATGATCACCAACGCGATCAGCGAGAGAACCCCTTGGCGGATGGCTCCTGTCATGTTCCTGAACATCTTGGCCTGCCCTCCTCCCTAGAACGAGAATGTCGCGGCGAACTGGTAGCTTTCGGCATTCGCCCTCGGGAAGCCGGGCGCGGCCTTGAAGCGATCGCGATGGAAGATGAGCCGCAGGTGAATGTCTGGATCCGGCTTGAATGTCAGCCCCAGCGCATGCTCGATGCGATCGCCCTTACCCGTGCCGTCATCCAGAAAATCGAAGCGGTAGAAGGCCGTCCACTGGTCACCGAAGCGCCAGGCCGGTTGGGTATAGAAGGCCAGGCGATTGCCGCCGAGATCCTCGTTCGTTGCGAAGATTTCGCTCTTCCAGAGCACGGGACCGTGATCGATCAGCAGATCGCCACCGAACAGCCAATATTGCGATCCCTGCCCGGCCCGGCGGCCGCCACCGAGATTGAGACCGAGCGTCACCCCGCTTTCGCCGAAGGTGTAGAAAGCCCGGCCGCCATAGTTGAAGCTGTCGGCGTTGTTGACGAAGCTGCCCACATAGGCCGCATAACCGAGCGTGCCCTTGCCTCCGAATCCTGTGAAGGTCTGGCCGGAAATCCGCACACCGTTCATAAAATTGGCGAAGATCGTCTGGCCGCCGAAGGGGCGCAGGAATTGCGGCTGTTCGGTATCCAGCAGAATGGCCGGGAAATGCTCGATATTGACGATGCCATGCGGCGTGATGAAACGACCGAGATCGATGGTCAACAGGTCGCTCTTGCGATAGCTGGCCGTCGCGATCACGAGTGGGGTCTTGGTCACGACGTTGAAATTGGGATCGAAGCGGCCGAAGGGGTCGGTGTAGGTGATCCCCGATTCCCGAATGAAGGCCTGCGCGACGAAGACCGACCAGTTCTCGGACAATTGCCCCCGGGCCAGCAGCTCGAACGTCAATCGGTTGACCGCAACCTCCGTGTTATCCCGTCCGTCGACGAGGGTCGCCGCCGTGTGCAGGAACCCGCCGATGTCCAACTTGTCGGCATTGAAGGCATGCGCGATGGCGCGCGAGCCGACCTTCTCCAAGCGACGTTCGATGGCTTGTCGCACGGCCT
>CAZJPA010000052.1:0-15115 GCA_964547755.1 uncultured Sphingomonadales bacterium | reverse complement strand
GCGTATGATTGCCGGTATTGAATATCCGATAGGGCGCGGACGAGACCGCGGGATCGGGCGTGTCGGAATCGAAGGCGGGATCAGCTGTCGCCGGCTTGAAGACACAGCGCACGACGGCCTCGGCGACATCGTCGATATAGGTGAAATCCCGTTTCATGTGGCCTTCGTTGTAAAGGGGAATCGGGCGTCCCTCCAAAATCGCCTTGGTGAAGATGAACAAGGCCATGTCCGGCCGCCCCCAGGGCCCGTAGACCGTGAAGAACCGCAGCCCCGTCGTCGGCAGGCCGTAGAGGTGGCTGTAAGTGTGCGCCATCAGTTCGTTGGCCTTTTTGGTCGCCGCATAAAGGCTGATCGGGTGATCGACGTTGTCACCCTCGGCAAAGGGCATGCGCGTGTTGCCGCCATAGACGGAAGAGCTGGAGGCATAGACGAGATGCGCGATGCCGTTGTGGCGACAGGCCTCCAGAATGTTGACGAAGCCGACGAGATTGGCATCCACATAGGCATGCGGATTCTCCAGCGAATAGCGCACACCGGCCTGAGCCGCCAAATGCACCACATGGGTGATGGGATATTCCGAAAAAAGCTGGGATATAGTGGGACGGTCTGCGACATCGCAGCGCTGAAACGTGAAACCCTCATGCCGTGTGAGTTCGCGAAGCCGCGCCTGTTTGAGCGCCGGATCGTAATAGGCATTGAGATTGTCGATGCCGATGACCCGATGGCCGCCCTGAAGCAGCCTGTCTGCCACATGCATGCCGATGAAGCCGGCCGCACCGGTAACCAGAATGGTCTCGCTCACGACGGCATCCCCTCCCCTTCAGTCGCTGCGCAGGCGGCCAGGCCTTCGCTGCGCACACGGATCGCCAGCCGGTTGCGCCGGCCGATCCCGAAATAGGCGAAACCACACTCGTCAAGCAGAACCGGATCATACTGGTTGCGGCCGTCGAAGACGATGGGGTGAGTCATCAGGGCCTTGAGGTGCCCCCAGTCCGGCGCGCGGTAGAGCCGCCATTCGGTTGCCAGCACGATGGCACTGGCGCCTTCCGCCGCCTCATAAGGATCCTCGACAAGGCGAAGACCCCCACCGTCCAGCCAGCTGGACGGGAAAATCCGGGCCGCGGTCTCCCGCGCCGCCGGATCATGAGCGCGGACCTCAGCACCCGCGGCGACCAATGCATTGACGATGTCGATAGCCGGTGCCTCGCGCATATCGTCGGTGCCTGGCTTGAAAGCCAGCCCCCACAGCGCAAAGCGGCGCCCCCTTAGATCATTGCCGAATACCGCCCGGATGCGGGCGATGAAGGCGGCCCGCTGCTCGGCATTACGGGTGGCGACCGCCTCCAACACCGCCGGTGCCAGATTGGCCTCGCGTGCTGTTGAGATCAGCGCCCGGATATCCTTCGGAAAACAGGAGCCTCCGAAGCCAAGCCCCGGGTAGATGAAATGGTAGCCGATGCGCGGGTCCGCGCCGATACCAAGACGCACTGCCTCCACATCCACGCCCAGTCGCTCGCAGAGAGACGCGACCTCGTTGATGAAGCTGATCTTGGTGGCGAGCATGGCATTGGCGGCGTATTTCGTCATCTCCGCCTCGCGGATTCCCATGTGGATGATCCGCTCGTGGTTGCGCTGGAAGGGGGCATAGAGCCTGTGCAGCCGCTGACGGGCCTCCTCACTGTCGGTGCCGATGACGATGCGATCCGGCTTCATGAAATCCTGAACCGCCGCGCCCTCCTTCAAAAACTCAGGGTTGGAGGCGACCCAGACCGGAATGTCACAACCGCGTGCGGCCAGCTCTTCTTCGAGCACGCGGCAGACCCGTTCCGTCGTGCCCACCGGCACCGTGGACTTGGTGGCGACCACAGCGGGTTCCCCCAGATGCCGTCCCACCATACGCGCAGCAGCCAGCACATGCTGCACATCCGCCGAGCCGTCCTCGTCGGCTGGTGTGCCGACAGCGATCAGGACAACCTCGGCCCCCGCCAGACCTTGCTCATAGTCGTCTGTGAACGCCAACCGCCCGGCCCGCAAATTGTCTGCGAGCAGACGCGGCAGGCCAGGTTCATGGATAGGACAATCGCCGCCCTCAAGGCGGGCGATCCGGTCCGTATCGATGTCGATACCGGTGACGTGGTTGCCCACATCCGCCAGGCACGCGGCCGTCACCAGCCCCACATAGCCCGTTCCGATGATTGTAACCCGCATTGCTCTCCCATTCACACTCGGCCGCAACCGCGTTCCGTCACGCCGCCAAGCCCCGCCGGCGTTAAAACCCGATTTTCTTCAGGTGGCAAGAGGATTCCCCAAAAACGGACTCCGGCAAAAAGAACCGCACCGCGCCCGTCTTCCCGTCGCCACAACACAGGCTGCGACCGGGTCACGGGAACGGTGCGGCTCGGTTTCAAGGAGCGGAATCCCGTCCGGCTATGTCCGGGAAGGCGCGGCTATGGGAATAGCCTGCTCGACCGGCAGGACGTAGATCCATCCCGAAGGAGAGGCTCCCGTCGCCCCGCGCTCGCGGATGAGTGCGACCGCCTGGTCCACCCGATCATCGGCGCATACCAGTTCCAGCTTCACCTCCGTGACGACCAGCTCCCCCAATTCGAGGGAAAACTCGCGTTCTTGCGGATCGATCGCCCGCAACATACCCTTGACATCGATCACCGAAAGATCGCGATAGCCGGCCTCACGCAGAGCGTGCACAACATCGGCAATCCGACTGCGATGGACAAACGCCTTGATTTCTTTCATCGGCTTTCTCCCGTGCTGATGTCCCCGTCCGGCTCTCTGCGGTCCGCCTTTTCACGCCCTGCTTCCAGCCATTCGTAGAAGATCGGCAGCAACAGCAGGGTCAGCAGCGTGGACGTGATCAGACCGCCGACGACGACGGTCGCAAGCGGGCGCTGTGTTTCCGCACCCACACCCTGCGACAACAGCATGGGCACGAGCCCGAGGATAGCCACACTCGCCGTCATCAAGACCGGACGCAGGCGCAGTTCCGCGCCTTTGCGGACCGCCTCACGGACCGTCAGCCCTCTGGCGCGTAGGTCATTGATGAAGGCGACCAGCACAATGCCGTTCAGCATCGCCACCCCGAAGACGGCGATAAAGCCGATCGCCGACGGCACTGAAAGATACTGGCCTGTCAGGGCCAGCGAAAACAGCCCGCCGATGGTGGCGAATGGCACATTGCCGATGATCAACGCTGCATACCGCACCGAATTAAAGGCCGTATACAGCAGGACGAAGATGAAGAAGATCGTCACCGGCACAATGAAGGACAGGCGCTTCAAGGCTCGTTGCTGATTCTCGAAGGCGCCGCCCCACTCCAGCCAGTAGCCGGGGGGAATGGTCACCTGCTCGGCGATGGCCTTGTCGGCATCCTGGACGAATCCATCCACATCGCGGCCGCGCACGTCCATCTGAATGACGGCATAGCGCTGAAGCTGCTCGCGGCGGATGAAGGAATAGCCTTCGGCCACCGAGACATCCGCCACCTGTTCAAGGCGGATGAGGCTGCCGGCGGCGGTCCGCAGCGGCAAGGCACGAATAGCCTGTACGGAAGCCCTCGCATCTGCGACCAACGGCACCGTTATGGCGAATCTGCGCACCCCGTCGATCAGGGTGGAGACTTCGTCATTGCCGATTCCGTTGCGAACGATCGCGAGGATTTCATCGGCGTTCAGACCATAGCGCGCCAGTTTTTCGCGATCGACTTCGATGCGGACTTGGGGCTTGCCGATATTGGCTTCAAGCGCAAGATCCGCCACGCCCGGAACCTGGGCGATCGCATCCTTGATCTCGCTGGCCAGACGATCCAGTTCACCGAGATCCGGCCCGTAGATCTTGACCGCCAATGTCGCCCGCACACCGGAAATCAGCTCTTCCACCCGCATCTGGATAGGCTGGGTGAAAGCGACCACCGCAGTGGGGGCGACCTCCTCGATGGCTTCACGCATCACATCGGCAAGCTCCTCGGTGCTGCGTCCTTGCTTCCACTCGTCCTGTGGTGTGAGGGCCGTATAGATTTCCATGTAATTGACATCGGCGGTCTCACCGTTCTCGGCCCGCCCGATCATGGCGAGCGTCGTTTCGACCTCGGGGAAGGCCGACAACCGCTCCTCGATCCGCTCGGAAACACGAATGGATTCCGACAGGGACGTGGAGGGCACCATCGTCACCCGCCACATGATCGAGCCTTCCTGAAGCTGGGGCATGAACTCGCGCCCCAAAAAGGGAAAGAGCGCCAGCGCCGCCACAAGCAATGCCGCTGCCATGCCCACCACCAGCTTCTTCTTTGCCAGAGCAAAATCGAGCAGGGGCAGGTAATGCCGTTTGATCCACCGCACGACCAGAGTGTCGCGTTCTTCCTTGGGCTTGAGCACGACAGACGCAAGCACGGGGATCAATGTCAGCGCCAGCACAAGCGAGCCGGCCATGGCAAAGCTGATGTTGAACGCCATGGGCTTGAACAGCTTGCCTTCCAGCCCTTCCAGGCTGAACAGCGGCAGGAAGACGACGATGATGATCGTAATGGCAAAGGCGATGGGACCCGCCACCTCGCGGGCCGCGGCCAACACGGCAGCCGTACGATCCACCGCTCCCCCCGCCGCCTTGCGCTCGGCCATGATCCGGAAGGAATTCTCGACCATCACGACCGCGCCGTCCACCATCATGCCGATACCGATGGCCAGCCCGGCCAAGGACATCAGATTGGCGGACAAACCGGCCTGTTCCATGAAGATGAAGGCGATCAGCATCGCCAGCGGCAAAGCGGCGATCACCACCGCTGCGGAACGCAGGTCTCCCAAAAAGAGAAACAGAATGATCGCCACCAACACCGCTCCCTCGATCAGGGCACGCTCAGCCGTGGCCACGGCTTTTTTCACGAGATCCGTGCGATCATAGATCGGCTTGATGACAACCCCATCAGGCAAGGCCTTCCGGACGACATCCAACCGCTCCTTGACCGCATCCACGACAGTCTTGGCATTCGCGCCGATACGCGCGAGCGCCATGCCGAGCACCACTTCTTTGCCGTCGCGGGTGACCGCTCCGAAGCGCAGAGCCGGCGCCTGCGTCACGACAGCTACGTCGCGCACATAGACCGGCGTGCCATCGACCACCTTGAGGACGATGTTCTCGATGTCCCGCTCCTCACGAACGAGGCCGAGCCCGCGCACCAGATACTGCTCTGCTCCCTGCTCGATATATTGCCCCCCGACCTGACGATTGTTGTCCATGATCGCAGAGACCACATCGCCATAGGTCAGACCGTATTTCACGAGCTGGAGTGGCGAGACCTGCACCTGGAACTGGCGCTCCTGCCCGCCCCAGGACAGAACATCGTCCACACCCGGAGCGGTCCGCAGGATCAGGCGCACCGTCCAATCCTGAAGCGTGCGCAGATCCATGTCGTCGATATCGCGACCGGCCGCACCTTCAGCCTGTTCGATCGTGTACCAGAATACCTGTCCAAGCCCTGAAGTGTTGGGCCCCATCGTCGGCGTGCCATAGCCTTCCGGAATGCGATCCCGGACTTCGGCCAACCGCTCCATCACGAGACGGCGGGCGAAGTAGATGTCCATGTCATCCTCGAAATAGACAGAGACATAAGACAGACCGAACAGGCTCACCGACCGGATCTCGGTCACATCCGGCAGTCCGGCCATGGCCGATTCCACGGGAAAGGTGATGAGCTGCTCGATGTCTTCGGCCGCCAGTCCTGGCGATTCGGTATAGATGTTCACCTGAATCGGGGTCACATCGGGAAAGGCGTCGATCGGCACCCGCTGGAAGGCCCGCCACCCCAGAAAGGCCACGACGACAGAGGCCACCAGCACGAGAAATTTGTATTTCAGTGATAGTCCGACAATGCGTTCGAGCATGGTCCTCTCCCTAATGTGCGTGGCCTTCACCAAGCTGGGATTTCAGCATGATCGACTTGAGGAAGAACGCGCCGCGGCTGACCACCTGCTGACCCGCCACCAGGCCGTCCGTGATGGCGACCCATTGGCTCCCGACATCCTCGGTTGCTACTGCCACCGCCCGGTATCCACCTTCTTCGGCCAGGAAGACGACCGGCTCACCCTGCAGCAGGGTCAAAGCGGAAGCCGGCACGGCCAGCACTTTCCGTGATGTCTGGAGAGGAATTGCGACCTCGACATATTCTCCAGGGTGCAAACGATCCCCGGCGTTCGTGACGAGAATGCGGACCGGCAGGGTGCGGGTTTCTTCATCGAGTGTGTGATAGATTTGCTGGACTTGGCCTTGCTGCGCTTCACCGTCGGCGAGAAGGATACGCACGCTTGCTCCCGCTTTCAGAAAAGCTGCCTGTTCCGGCCGCAGCTGCGCGCGCACCCATACCCGCTGCTCGTCGGCAAGCCGGATCAGCACGCGTCCCGGCTCGACATATTCGCCAAGGATGAAATCATCACCGATGACGGTTCCGTCCCGCGGGGCAAGAAGATCGAATTCACCGGTCGCAAGCGCAGGATCGTCTCGACTGACGAGATCCTCCACCTGTTTTGGCGTCATGCCGAAGGCCAAAAGACGCGCCCGGGCCAGATCCGCGGCCACCTGCGCTGCTATGTAACGTCGCTCGGAGACGACTTCCCGACCGAGCGTCTGCACACGCCGCCACTCCCGACTGGCCGTGATCAGCTCACCTTGTGCTGCGGCCATCTCCGTGCTGGACAGGGTAACCAGCGGCTGGCCGGCCGACACCCTGTCGCCCAGCCGGACATGTCTGGCCACCACCTGCCCGGCGATCCGCGGGGCGACAACGGCCGCCCGATATTGATCGAGCCGCACCTCACCCGGCACACGGATTTCTTCCGAGATCCGGCGATAGGTCACCGGCGTTAGCACGATATCCGCCCCTGCCTGCTGCACGACCTGGGCCGGAACGAAGCCTTCCTGTTGCTCCTCACCATGGGCTTCTTCCTGCCCCTGCTCATGCCCGCTTTCTTCGTCGGGAGAGAGAGCCTGGGCGGAAATCGGGGACAGGACGCCCCAGGTCAGGGTGAAAACAAGGACGCCCACGCCGGCCATCCGGCACCGGGTGACCTTTTGAAACCACAAAGATTCGCTCATGATTCGCTCTCCAACCATGCGTTCAGCCGTGCTGAGGCCCCCAGCCAGTCGAACCAGCTCGTCCAGAGCTGTTCTCTCACCGCAATACCGGCCTCTTCCGTCGCAAATGTCTGATTGATCTGAAGAAGGAACTCGGGAACCCCGATATCACCGGTCCGCCACAAACGGCGCAGCAGCGTGCGCTGCTCCACAAGCGAGGCTTGCCCTTGGCGCTGCCACTCCTGCCACGCCTCCACCGCCAGACGATGCCGGCGCGCACTCTCCATCACCCGGGCGCGGATCAGCCGAACCATGTTGGCAAGATTGCGCTCGGCCGAGAGCGTGCGCGCCCGGGCCACCTCCACCTCGGCGCGAAAGCCGTTGCGCAGCGGCAACGGCACGGACAAGCCGAGGCCAAAGGCCGTGGTCCGCTCCCGACGTCCGAGAGGATCCACGCCTCCCCGTTCCCGCCCCAGATTCAGCGAAATGGCGGGATCGGGCACCCGCGCCTTGCGGGCCACTTGCACAAGAGCCTGAGCCACCCGGGTCTCGCTTTGCGCCAACAGGACCTCGGGAAGCTGGCGAATATCCTCTTCCGAAAGATCCTGGACCTGCCCTTTCGGCGCGCCGATGAGAGGTGGAGGCGGAAGGTCGCGCCGCCCGGTGATGGCATTCAGCGCTTCCTGCGCCCGCGAGAAGGCGAGCTCGGCCGCACTCCGTTCGGCACGCGCCTCGGCAAGAGCCAGTTGGGCCGTCAGCAGGGAGGCTTGCGGAATATCGCCTTCCCGCCAACGCCGCTTGGCGATTGCGAGAAACTCCTCATCGAGCAAGACACGATTGCGGGCCAAGTCCCGTCGTTCTCTGGCGGCCTGAAAGCCGGCCAGAGCACGCAAGAGGTCCCCCAGCAGCTGCTTGCGTATGATCCGATAGCGGGCCTCGGCGGCACGCAATTCAGCCGCGCCGACCGCCTTACGGGCCTGCCGCTTGCCCACGAAGTTGAAACGCTGGGTGATTCCCACCCGTGCCCCATTGTCGAGGGCGTTGTCGTATTCCAGATCCAGCTCCGGATTGTAGAGAGGCTTGCCGTCCGCCCGCATCTGGGCACGGGCTGCCTGGACATCCGCTTGGGCGGCCAGCAGAGCGGGATGGGTGGCCAGAACCTGCGCGACATAGTCGCGCACCGCCAGGCCGGCACCGTCCCCGCGTGCCTGGGAGACCGGTAGGACAAAGAGAAACAAACCGAAAGTGATGGCCGAAACGGCCCTTCCTGTAACCAACATGTCGTGTATCCTTGATTTCAGAAAATCCTCACTGCCGCGCACAGGGCTGTGCTGCCTGCACAAGCGGCCGGGAATGACCAAGGATCACGAATTGGGAGGGGGAACAGGCGGGGCGAAAATGGCTTCCGCTACACGACGATGGCGGGAAAGCCGGTCGCGAGCAGAACTGATGATATCGATCGCCGCGGCCGCACCAGCCGGCAGGGCCATCAAATGGAGCCCATGACAGCCATCATGGACCTCACCCTTGACAAGGCCGCCACCCAACTGGCCTGGCAAGGAGGAAGACGGCTTGGCTGCTGTCTGGACCGTCATGGTGGACGCTGGGACCAGAGTCCGCGCCTGACCATAGGCGACAGGATCCAGCACGGCGATATCCACCAGCTGGATCACGACGAACAGCGCCATCCAGGCGATCTTGACGACCTTCGACAAGCGCAAGAGCTCCTGTCGCCCTTTCACGACTCCTCCGCGAGGAGGCTTGCGGCGCTGATATCATGACCGCCCCCGTCATGCAAGATGTCCGATGCCTCCCCACTTCTCTGCCCGGCAGCCGGAAACCCTCGTGCGCCCTTGCCGTCCCTCCCGCTATGACGCTATCTTGTCATGAGTGGGACAGGACAACCGTGGGGGAGCATGAGGGGCATACGGGGGGCGCTCTATGGGGAACAGGCTCCGTATTCTGGTGGTGGTCGGCACCCGTCCGGAGGCAATCAAGATGGCGCCGGTGGTGCGGGCGTTGGAAGGTGACGGCCGCTTTGTCCCGATCCTGTGCGCGACGGGCCAGCACCGCACGCTGCTTGCGGACGCATTGGCCGCCTTCGGCCTTGCGCCGGACGTCGATCTCGAGTTGATGGAAGTCGATCAGCAGCCAGCTGCACTCGCCGCAGCTGTGTTGACCGGGATCGATGAGGTGATCCGCCACCAGCGGCCGGCCTGGGTATTGGTCCAGGGGGATACAGTGACGACGCTTGCCGCGGCCCAGGCCGCCTTTTATGCCCGCACGCCGCTTGCGCATGTGGAAGCGGGTCTGAGAAGCGGCGATCGCGGCCACCCCTTTCCCGAGGAAGGCAATCGCTGCATGGTGGCGCCCATCGCCGATCTGCATTTCGCGCCGACACCGGCAGCCCGCGACAACCTGCTGGCCGCGGGTGTGAACCGGCGATCCATCCATGTCACCGGCAATACCGCGATCGATGCCCTGCTGATGATGGCTGAGACCGTGCGCGTGGACCGAGGGCTGGCACGCGAAATGACGACGATCGTCCCCGTCCTGGCGCCAGGCCGCACGAGAGGTCGGCGTGTTGTTCTGGTCACCGCCCATCGGCGTGAGAGCCTTGGAGAGGGGATCACGCGTATCTGTGCGGCCGTCGCGCGGCTTACCGAACGCGAGGATATCGAGATCGTCTGGCCGGTGCATCCGAACCCGCATGTGCATGCGGCGGTCCACCGCCTGCTTGGCGGCCACCGGCGCATTCATCTGATCGCACCGCTCGACTATCGCCGCTTCGTCTGGCTGTTGCGCCGGGTTGATCTGGTGCTCACCGATTCCGGTGGTCTCCAAGAAGAAGCGCCGGCGCTCGGCAAGCCCGTGCTGGTCATGCGCGCGGTGACCGAACGCCCCGAGGCGCTCGCAGCCGGTGCGACGCGGCTGGTGGGCACCGATCCGGTGCGCATCCTGTCCGCGGTCGCCCGCCTGCTCGACGACCCGGCCGCCTACGCCGCTATGGCAAAGCCGCGCTTTCCCTTCGGCGATGGCCACGCCGCCGAACGGATCGTGCAGGTGTTGGCGATGGAGAAAGCCAAGACCAGCGGATGGTCATCCCCCCCCAACCAGCGGCCTGATCCAGCTCTACCGAATGCGCAACCGGAAAGATGAATGTCCTCCCGGCTAGGTCGCCTGGATCCACTGCGCGATCCGTCGGCGCCAGCGCGTGCCTGCGGACAGGGCACGAAAAGACAGGAAAGCGTGGATGGTGGTGGGTGCGCAATGGTGGGAAACCGGTACACCGGCATCTCCCAAACGCCGAGCATATAACCGCCCTTCATCACGCAGAGGATCGAAACCGGTTGTAAGAATGCGCGTCTTGGGCAGCCCGCTCAGATCAGGCTCCAGCAAGGGAGACACGAGTGGATCGCGGCGCCGGGCGGGGTCTGGGACATACCATTCGGCTGCCCGGTCGATATCGGTGAGAGAGAGAAAATAGTCCCCCCCGCCAAACTGCTTGCGGGAAGAATGGGCGCGGTGCGGCTGAGCAATGTCGAGCAGCGGGTAAAGCAAGATCTGCCCTGCCAGAGCGTCCGGCCGTTCCCGACTCAAGGCCCAGGCAACGGCGGCTGCCAGCGCACCGCCCGCGCTGTCACCCATCACCATGACACGCTTGGGATCGCAACCAAGCCCGACGGCATTGGACAGCAACCAGCGGGTAGCCGCCAAACAGTCTTCAAAGGCTGCGGGAAAGGGATGTTCGGGTGCCAGCCGGTAATCCACGCTCATGAACAAGGCGCCGGAATGGGCGGCCAATCGGTCAACCAGCGGATGATAACTCTCCACATCGCCCATTGCCCAGCCGCCGCCGTGGAAAAAAGCCACGCAGGGAGCAGGCTGCGCCATTTCGGCTGGACGGTAGATCCGCATGGGCACGGGCCGCGCACGGCCATCACAGGCACACAGAGACGAATTGGGCAGTCCGAAGCACTCCATCACGGACCGCATCATGGCCCGCGCTTGAGCCGGGCTCATATCTTTCATCGCCCGCGTATTTGCCTGTGCCCAAGTTGCAAGCCGGGCAAGCAACCGCTGGGTTGCGGCATCGACCATTCTATCCATGGCGATTTCCGTCAGCGACGGAAGATGAGCGTTGCGCCCCAGACGCGGCGCGGACCGAAGAAAGCAGTCTCCACTCCTGGAAACTCTGCAAGATTGAAGCCTTGGACGATATATTGCCGGTCGGACAGATTGGTGCCGCCGAGACGGAATTCATAGCGCCCAGCCTCATCCGCAATCGCCGCAAAGGCATTCACCAGCAGATAGGCGCCCTGAGCGAGATTGGGTGAGTCGGTGAGCTCATTGGCCAGGCGCCCGCGATAGTTGGCGTCGAGATGCAGCCGCACCAACCAGCCGGCGGCAACGGACCGTTCGTATGTGAAGCCGGCCTGCGCGCTCCAGCGCGGCGTGTTCACGAGGCGTCGATTGCTGACGTCCGTCGGCACGCCGCCGACCAGCGCTTCAAACCGCCGATATTCGGCATCCATGAAGCCGACACTGCCTTGCAGGGTCAGATGCGCCACCGGCCGAACCGCCAGTTCGAGTTCCACACCCTGAATGCGCGCGGCGGCGGCATTGGTGAACAGGCTTTGAAAAAAGCCCGTTTGCGGATCCTGACCGAAGGATGTGACCTGGAGATCACGATAGCGGTTGTAGAAATAGGCGAGATTGGCTGTCACCCGGCGGCCGGCCCACTCGCTTTTGATACCGCCCTCATAGGCCCAAACCTTCTCCGGACGGAACGGTTGGAACTGGAAAGCCGAATTGGCGCGCCCGTCAAAGCCGCCGCTCTTGAAGCCCCGCGATACGGAGGCATAGACCATGATGTCCTCATCGAGATCATATGACAGCGCGATCCGCGGCGTGAATGCGTTGAACCGCTTCTTGCCCGCCAGCTGCGGCGTCGGCACACCGATTCCCTGAAGGAAAGGTGGTGGCGCATCACGCTCGGCCAGCAGAAAGTTCGGATCGAAGAAATTCTCCAGCTGCCGGCGCGCGCGCTTCTCGTCGAGCGTGTAGCGCAGCCCGGCCTCGAAAGACAGTCGAGGCGTGAGACGGGTGGTGGCGTCCAAATAGACCGCGTACGAATCGGTGCGCTGGTCGGTTTTGCCCGCTTGAGCAACGGGAAAGCCGAAGAGAATGACGGGGAAGCCGAACACGCCGGCCGATTTCAGGTCGAAACCGGCAAGGGTGTGATCGATGTCGTGAAAATAGAACAGCCCACCTGTAACTGACCAGCGCCCACCATCATCATAGCTTACCCGCAGCTCCTGACTGAAAGTGCGTGAATCCTCGAAGAGAACCACATCAAGAACCGGCAGCGGCGAGCCGTCTGTATCGAGTTCGAGATTGAAGTCAAAGCTGCGGAAGGCGGAAATCCATTCAAACTGCCAGTCGTTCGAGAGCCGCCACTCCGCCTTGAGAGAAACACCCACCGTCGTGATGTCCGAAAAGTCGTTGGCATTGGTCTGAACGACATAATTGTCGCGCGCCGGTGGGAAGGCCACGGCGTCGGTCGGATCGGTGAAGGGATCGGGAAAGGCGACGAGCGCCGTACGCCTGACCGGGCTCTTGGACGTATCCGGCCGATCGATCCGCCCATCCAGCGACAGCATGATCCGCCAATCGGCGTTGGGTGTGAAGTAAAGCGCCCCGCGCCAGGCCAGCGTGTTGAGATCCCCATCGCGCCGGCCGGTAAAGCCGTTGCGGTTGAAACCGTCGCGCGCCCGATAGGAAATGGCAAGCTTGCCCTTAAGGCCGTTCGCCAATGGGCCGCTCACTCGTGCGCGCGCCGTGACGCTGTCGAACCGGCCGTATCCGGCTTCCAGATAATACTCGCGCTCCTCGCCCGGCGCCCGGGTGATCAGCTTAACCGCACCGCCGGGCGAATTGCGCCCATAGAGCGTGCCCTGCGGCCCGCGCAGCACCTCGACGCGTTCCACATCGAACAATTCCAGCATCGCCGCCTGCGTGCGCGCGATATAGACATCGTCGATATAGACGGACACACCCGGATCCACGAAGGCCAGGGAATCATTCTGGCCGATGCCGCGCAGGAAGATCACGGTATTCGAGGCATCGCCTTGATCGAGATAGAAATTGGGCACCGCATACTGGATCCCGGTGATGTCGGTGGCCTGCAAATCGCGCAGATCCTCTTCATCAAAAGCGGATACCGAAACGGGCACGCTTTGCAATGTCTCCTCGCGCCGGCGGGCGGTCACCACGATTTCCTCGATCTCGGTCATGGCGGCGTCGCTCTGGCTTTTCTGGCCGCCGGGCATCTCGCCCTGCTCCTGGGCAAAAGCCGTAGTCATGACAACCGCGACACCCAAGCTGCTACAGCCCGTCACCCATGACCGGATCGCTTGACGGCGTTTTTCATGAGACCAGTCCACTCGCCGCGCCATGGTGCTCCTCCTTGCATGTCGTTTCGTGCCTAGCCTGTCTCATCCCGGCGCTTAAGCCAGTGACCTACGCACACACCATGACGAACCGCATCAATTTTGGTATACAAATTCGCTCACCGGCACTCGTCGGGATGTCGAGAGCAGTTGGGAACCCCTGGCATGGCCCCGGAGGCGGCGATCGAATCCTGCATCAGCCTTTCTCCACCCGCCCCAGTGCGTCCTCTGGTGCCCGCCCATCATCTCCGACAATTGGCGCATGCAGCCGGCTTGAGTGAACAGCGGTTCCAGGCGTTGCTCGTCGCTTGTGGCATCCCATCAGCCGCAGGCGGTGCGCCTGATGCGACTGTGGCTTTGAGCGACTATTTCCGGCTGCTGGACCGCTTGGCTCTGGAGCTGGACGACGAAACATGCCGGCTTGCGAGCAAGCCTCTCATTCCAGGAGCCACCCATTTCGCCTGGTCGACGGTCTTGGATGCGCCTGATTTTGCGCATGCGATGCGGCGCGTGGCGGAAGCCTATAATATGCTCCATGGCGGCCATTACAATCGTGTCGAGCAGACCGACGACATGCTGCGCTACGTCATCGACGACCGGCGCTTTCCCTATGCCCCCGGGCAAGATCGCGCGCATATCATCTTCGCGCTCGAATGCGTCCTGCTGTTTCTGCATGGCAGCTTTCTGCTGCTCACCGATGATGCGGCAACGGGCTTCCTGCGGCGGATCTGGTCACGCCGTGCCGCGCCACCAGACGAACCGGGGGCGTTGGCCTTTCTCGATGCGCCTGTGCGTTGGTCGACGCCTGTGTATGCATTGGTCTACGACAGACGGGCCGCCGCTTTGCCCATTGCGCGCAAACCCGATGCGATCCCGGCGCCCAGGGCCGTCTACCGCAAACTGGTCGATCGGATCGCGTGTTGGGAAAGACGACCGCTTGCTTCCTCTTTGAGCGCGCAGACGACGCAACTGCTGCAAGAGCATCCCGGTTGGCGCCAGGCTCAGGTGGCGCGCGCCTTGGGAATGAGCGTGGCCACATTACGCCGCCGATTGGCGGACGAGCGGCGGTCATTCCGGCAGCTGCGACAGGCGACGCTGATGGCCGAAGCCGAGCGCCTTCTGCGCCGCGGTCATTCCCTGTCCGAGATCGCCGAGGCTCTGGGCTATGCCGATTTCCGCAGCTTCTCGCGTGCATTCCGCTCCGCCGCCGGCCTGTCCCCCGCCACCTGGCGCCGGAGGATGGGAGCGGTAAGGTGAACGCTCGCCTTTCTATGTCGCCTGTATGTCGCCCGCCTTCGCCGACAGAATGACATTCAGAACCGATAGCCAAACCCCATCCCGAACAGCCAGGGATCGAGATCGACGGTGGTCACGGGCACACGGTCCGGCCCTTTGAGAGTCGTGTCCACGAAAAGCTTTTTGGCATCTCGCACATATCCCGGGCTGCTTTACCGCACGCCACAGACTTGGCTTGCTTCCGCATCAGCATCGATGGAAAACGGCCCGCGCGGTGGGTGAGAACAGAGCGTTGGGTGTACTCTTAACCTTCTTGCCTAACAAAAGTCATGATGGTTTCTATGGGTCTG
>CAZJPA010000051.1:0-15120 GCA_964547755.1 uncultured Sphingomonadales bacterium | reverse complement strand
GCACTCCTTGCGGGCTGAGAGCTCCGCCTCATCGATCCGGCCTTTCTTGAAGTCGTGCTCGAGGAAGCCGTGGACGCGGGCCAGGCCGGCGGCCGCCGCATCCTCATCGCGCTCGACCATGGTCACGGACAAACCAGCCTTTATGCAGGCGGTGGCGATCCCTGAGCCCATGGTGCCGCCGCCGACGACACCGACTCGCGCAATCTCGCGCGGGCGCACATCGGCGGGCAGGTCCGGAATCTTGGCGACCTCGCGTTCGGCGAAGAAGGCGTGGCGCAACGCCGCCGATTGTGGATGCGCCATGCATTGCATGAACAGCTCGCGCTCACGCTTGACGCCCTCGGCGAATGGCAATTCAATGGCGGCCTTGACCGCCGCGATCGCCTGTTCGGGCGCGAACTGACCGCGGATGCGTTTGTGCATACGAGCGCGGAACCGGTCGAAGAAATCGGCGGGCAGGTGGTCCGCCTTCACCGGCAGATCGCGGGTCCGGCGCGGCGCTTTGCCGGCGGCAAGGAGCGCGCGGGCGAAGGCAACGGCCTGATCAACCAGCGGATCCTCCACCACCCGATCGACGAGACCGAGAGCCGCCGCTTTGTCCGCCGGAACCGGCTGTCCGGTGACGATCATCTCGAGCGCGGCCTCCACTCCGACGAGCCGCGGCAGACGCTGGGTGCCTTCCGCACCCGGGATCAATCCCAATGTCACTTCCGGCAAACCGAGCCGGGCCGATGCAACGGCCACCCGATAATGGCATCCCATCGCGATCTCGAGCCCGCCGCCGAGCGCGGTGCCGTGGATCGCCGCCACGACCGGTTTCGAGCAGACTTCGATGCGCTCGACGACATCGGGGAGAAAGGGCTCTTTCGGCGGTTGGCCGAATTCGCGGATATCGGCCCCGGCCATGAAGGTGCGTCCGCGGGCCGCGATCACCACCGCTTTTGCCGCAGGATCGGCTTCCGCCTGTTCGATGCCTTTGACCAGCCCCTCGCGTACCGCATGGGACAAGGCATTGACGGGCGGGTTGTCCACCCACAGCACCGCGACGTCGTCCTGACACTCGTAATCCACAGTAGCCATCGCGATTTCCTCCTCGATCTGTCCTGTCCGGCTTCGTCCGGTAGGGGGGTGCGGCTGCGGGCCGTATCGCCTGCAGCATACCGTCCGTCTCGCCGGTTCTTCTAAACCAGGCGAACGCAGGAAGAAAAGAAGTGCTTCTCCCCCCTTCACGGGAGGTGTGCATCCGGTGCGGATCAGCGGTCCGTGGCCTCGCCGGTTGCGGCGGCTTCCGCGATCTCGGCCGCGCGGATAAGCGCCCGGGCCTTGTTTTCGCATTCGGCCTGCTCGCGCGCGGGCACGCTGTCGGCCACGATGCCGGCTCCAGCGTGGACATGCATCCAGCCGTCTTTGACAAGCGCCGTGCGCAGGACGATGCAGCTGTCCATGTCGCCGGAGGGTGCGAAATAGCCCACCGCACCGGCATAGGGACCGCGGCCTTCAGGCTCCAGCGCGTCGATGATTTCCATCGCGCGAACCTTCGGCGCACCTGAGACGGTGCCCGCCGGGAAACCCGCCATCAGCGCGTCGATGACATCGGCGCGCTCAGTATCGAGGCGTCCACGCACTTCCGAGACGATGTGCATGACATGCGAATAGCGCTCGATCACGAAGGACTCGGCCACCCGCACCGTTCCCGGCACGGCCACCCGGCCGACATCGTTGCGCCCGAGATCGAGCAGCATCAGATGCTCGGCGCGCTCCTTGGGATCAGCGAGCAGTTCCGCGGCCAGCCGCGTATCCTCATCCCGGGTCTCGCCACGCGGACGCGTGCCGGCGATCGGACGGATGGTGACCTCTCCGGCCTGTACACGCACCAGAATCTCCGGGCTGGAACCGGTCAGCGCGAAATCACCAAAGCGCAGGAAAAACAAGAAAGGCGCGGGGTTGAGGCGCCGAAGCGCCCGGTAGAGCGTGAATGCCGGCAGGGTGAATGGTCGTGAGAAGCGTTGCGCAAGCACGACTTGGAAGATGTCGCCGGCAAAGATGTGTTCTTTTGCGCGCATGACCATTTCGGCATAACGGCCTGGTGGGACGGCCGCCCGCACCGCTTGCCTTCCCACCTGCACCGAATCCGGGATCGCAGCCCAGCGGGCCGCTGCCGGCACGGGGCGGGCGAGAGCGGCCTCCATGGCGTCGATATCGGCCCGGGCGCGGGCCAGACGGGCGGGCGCCTCGATCCGCGAGTCGTCCGGCCGCAGGATCACGGCAAGCAGGATTTCATCCCTGACGGCATCGAAGATCGCCATCTTCGTCGGCCGCATGAACAGCGCTCCGGGCACGTCGTAGGGATCGGGCGGCGCTGCGCCGAGGTGTTCGATCTCGCGCACCATGTCATAGCCCAGATACCCGATGACGGCGCCCAGCATCGGCGGACTGTCGGGGGCGAGCGCCATCCGTGCGTCATCGATGAACTGCCGCAGGGCCTGCAAAGGCGTCTGCGTGACAGGCTGCCAGGCATCGGCCATGGCGGTCTCATCGACGACGGCGAGTTCCGCCTGACCGTTCCGAATCCGGAACAACCGGTCCGGCGCAAAGCCGATGATCGAATAGCGGCCGCGCACCCGTCCGCCTTCGACCGATTCGAGCAACGCACTCCAAGGCTGGTCGGCCAGCTTCAAATAGGCGGAAACCGGTGTTTCGAGATCGCCGGGCAGGCGGCGCATGAGCACGACGTCACGACCGGCGGCCAGGTCTCCAAGGAGTTTCTCATCCGCCCGCTCCGCCACGAGGCAGCCTCTCCCAATCCCTTCCTAGGGTATCCCGCCATCAAAATGGCGCATCACCCGCCCCTTGCGGCTTAGCGAGCTCCTGCCAGAGGGCGGTGTTGATCTCGATGCCGTAGCGCTCGCGCAGATTGCGCTCCAGCATCATGACGACATCATTGGCGCGCGCATCCGCCAGCTGGGCCGTGAGATCCCGATAGGCCTGCGCTTCCTGAGGGTCATGTGGATCTCCGGGGCGCACCTCGTCCAGTCGGACCAGCACGTAGCCGTTGCCGTCGGCGGCGCGTTCTTCCGCCCATTCGTCGGGGTCAAGATCGAACAACAGGCGCGCGATATTGGGAGCAAGATTGTCGCCGCGCCCGATTTCGATGCGGGCGACAGCAGGTGTCGTGATCACGGTGCCGCCAACGCGCTTGGCCGCCTCTTCCGGCGCCAGGCCGGCCTTCAAGGCATCGAGCAGCTGATTGGCCTTCTCTCCGGCCTGGGCCAGGCGGCGCTCGGCGATCAGATTGGCACGGATGCGGTCCTTGACATCATCGAGTGGGCGGATTTCGGGCTCGGCCACATCAAGCACCTCGACCAGTGCGAAACCACCATTGTCTTCGGTGACGAATTCGACCGGATCACCCGGCGCGAGCGAGAAGATGGTTTGGATCTGCCGGCGCACAGTCTCCGGGGCCAGTCCTCCCTCCCTCAACATCCCGTCCCGCGAGACCCAGGCGTCATGTAGCCTAAGGCTGAAGCGTTCGGCCAGCTCCTGCAGGCCGGCCCCGCGAGCGATCGCGTCTTCCACCTTGGTGGACAGGTCATAGGCCTCCTCTTCGGCCCGTTCGCGGGCGAGCTGATGGCGCAATTCATCCTTAACCTGAGCAAAATCGCGCGCAACAGGCGGCGTGATGTCATTGACCCGGAAGACATGCCAGCCGAAGACGCTGGCCAGCGGTCCCACGATCTCACCCTTGGCGGCGGAGAAGACAGCCTCGGCGATTTGCTTGTTGTAATCCTTGACGAGATCGCTTTCAGTGACGTCGCCAAGCGCCGTATCCTCTGGCTTCTTGTCCGTCAATCTGGCGAGCAGGGTTGCGAAATCCTCGCCTGCGGTCAGCCGGCGGGCGAATTCGGCCGCCTTGTCCTTCTGGTCCTTGGGAAAGGTGACGACGGTGATGTCCCGCAGTTCGGGGGACTGATAGTCCGCCTTGCGTTCTTCGTAGGCGGCCTGGAGCTCGTCTTCGGTGATGCCGGCAGGATCGGCCAGGCTGTCCGGCGAGATCTCGGCTACGAGGGCATGGCGGTACTCGGGCGTCTTGAACTGCTCCTTGTCGAATTCATAGGCCTTGGCGATGTCGTCGTCGCTGGGGGGTTCGATCGCATCTTCCGGCGGCAGGGGAACGCTGACCACCGTGCCCTTGCGGCGTTCGTAGGCATAGGAGAACAGCGGCGCGGCCAGCACCGCCGGGGCCGGGCGCCAGTCCACGAACAGGGAGAGCATCTGCACGCGTGCCATCTCACGCCTGAGTTCTTCTTCGAACTGGGCCGGTGTGAAGCCGGCATTCCTGAGCTGAAGCTCGTAGGTCGTGCGGTCGAACTGGCCGTCGAATCCCTTGAAAGCGTCCATTTGGTGCAGCGCCTCGATCATCAGTGCGCGTGAGGCGCGAAAGCCCAGATCCCGGGCATAATGATCGAGCACCCGCTCGCTGATCATCTCCTGTAGGGTTTGCCCGGGCAGGCCGAGAGCGGCCGCTTGCGTGCGGTCGAGCGGCTGGCCGAACTGCCGTTCGATCTGTTTCAGACGCTGATCGTAGCGACGCAGAAAGTCCTGGGCCGTGATCTCGTCCTTGCCGATCTCCACCAAGGTATTCTTCGCCCCCGCCACGAAAACGTCCGGAATGCCCCACAGCGCGAAGCTGGCGAGCAGCAAGCCCATCACGAACATCGCCGCGATCGATGTCAGCGAGCGCCGTATGCTGGTCAGCAGAGCCATGAATCCGGTCCATCCCTTCCTGCCGATCCGCACAATGAATCTCTCGTGGGATGACGCACGAGAGATCCCGTCCGGATCTTGTCCTGCACTCCTCCCCTGATGGCCCGTATGCAGGCCCGCACCAGCGGGCAGGAGAGCCTCTTGGCCTCTTGTCAGAGGCAGGCAAATCCGTCAATGGACAATCACGCTGCGCAAAGAGCACATGTTTCAGCAAAGACAAGCGCTGTGGACGGGATGGCGCAACCGGAGGAACCAATCATGGCGGAAGGCAAGCGCAGGGGCTGGATCATCGGCAACTGGAAGATGCATGGCCTGAAGGCTGATCTTGGGGAGGTGGAGGCCGTCGCCGCCCATGTGGCCTCTCTGGAAGCCCGCTTGGGAGACAGCCGGGTCGGGCTGTGCGTGCCTTTCACCTTGATTGCGCCGGCCGCAGACAGGCTGGGCGGGAAGGCGGCGATTCTGTTGGGCGGTCAGGATTGCCACACCCTGCAGGAAGGCGCGCATACCGGTGACGTGTCGGCCGTGATGGTCAAGGATGCGGGCGCGGATCTCGTGATCCTGGGGCATTCCGAACGTCGCCGGGACCATGGGGAGACGAGTGCGGTGGTGCGCGCCAAGCAGGAGGCGGCGCTGGCGGCCGGGCTCGGCTGCATCGTCTGTGTCGGAGAGACATGGGCGGAGCGCGAGGCCGGCGGTGCCGAGCGCGTCGTCCTGCGCCAGCTTTCCGAATCGCTTGCCGCCGATGCGGATGCCGACAACACCATCATCGCCTATGAACCGGTCTGGGCCATCGGCACGGGCCGGAGCGCCGAACCGGAAGATATCGCTGCGATGCATACGGCGATTCGCGAAGCATTGGCCGCGATGGGACCGGCGCGCGCGGCGATGGCGGTGCTCTATGGCGGCTCGGTCAAGCCGGAAAATGCGGCGGCGATCTTCGCCATCAACCATGTCGATGGCGCGCTGGTGGGAGGCGCCAGCCTCAAGGCGGACAGCTTTGCGGCCATCATCGATGCGTGGGTCGCCCGGCGCCGTGGATGAGGTTTCGGGCACGGGGCTTGTGAAAGCGGGCGCATCGCGCTAGCAAGCGCCACGATGCGAGCGGCCGGCCGCAGCCGGAACGGCAGACCTGTTTTTCATAGAGTATGTCGGCACCGGTTGAGAGGGGCGAGCCTTTTGAAGGACGAATGCCATGGAACTCGTTCTGCTGATCATCCACATCTTTCTGGCGCTGGCGCTGGTCGGGGTCATTCTCCTGCAGCAGTCGGAGGGCGGCGCGTTGGGCATCGGCGGCGGTGGCGGCGGGCTGTTCACCGCCAGAGGTGCCGCGAACTTCCTGACCCGCACGACGGCCATTCTCGCCGCTCTCTTTCTGGCCACCTCGCTGACATTGGCGATCCTCGCCAAGAACCGCAGCGAAGGGCGTTCGGTTCTCGACGAGGTCCCGGCCGAAACGCCGGTGTCCCAGCAGGAGACGTCACCTGCACCACCGGCCGAGAAGAAGGACAGTGAGCCCGAAGTGCCCGTTCCGCAGTGATCGGCGTCGCGCCGGAGAGAACAAGACAAGGCGCCGGTTTCGGGCGTGCATGAGCCGGAAAACCGGAACAGGCAAAGGGGGTAGATGCGGTTCGCGAGGCGATGACACGATTCGTCTTCATCACCGGTGGCGTGGTTTCCTCTTTGGGAAAGGGGTTGATGTCGGCTGCGCTCGGCGCACTTCTGCAGACGCGCGGCTACCGTGTACGTCTGCGCAAGCTCGATCCCTATCTCAACGTCGATCCCGGCACCATGAGCCCCTACCAGCACGGCGAGGTCTATGTGACCGATGACGGGGCGGAAACCGATCTCGATCTTGGCCACTATGAGCGGTTTACCGGCGTGCCGGCGCGCCGCAGCGACAATGTGACGTCAGGCCGCATCTATCAGGAGATCATCCGAAAAGAACGCCGCGGCGACTATCTGGGCGGCACCGTTCAAGTCATCCCGCATGTCACCAACGCCATCAAGGAATTCATCACGGCGGATCTGAAAGATGTGGACTTTTGCCTGTGCGAGATCGGCGGCACGGTGGGAGATATCGAAAGCCTGCCCTTTCTGGAGGCGATCCGCCAGCTCGGGCTGGAGCTCGGGCGTGCGCACGCCGCCTTCGTGCATTTGACGCTGGTCCCCTACATCCGCGCCGCCGGCGAGCTGAAGACAAAGCCCACCCAGCATTCCGTCAAGGAGCTGCGGTCGATCGGGATCGCGCCGGACGTGCTGGTCTGTCGCACGGAGCACCCCCTGCCCGAGGGAGAGCGCAAGAAGATCGCGCTGTTCTGCAATGTCGCCGAATCACGGGTGATCGAGGCGCGGGACGTCGATTTCATCTATGAGGTGCCGATCGCCTATCACAAGGCGGGATTGGACAGCGCCGTGCTGTCTGCCATGGGGGTTGCAAGCGAGGGGGAGCCGGATCTCGTGCGCTGGCACACGATCGTGGATCGTCTGCGGCGGCCGGAAGGCGTGGTGCGGATCGCAGTCGTCGGCAAGTACACGGGGCTGAAGGATGCTTATAAGTCCCTCTCGGAAGCCCTCGTGCACGGCGGGATCGCGAATGGGGTGAAGGTCGAGGTTGAGTGGATCGAGTCCGAGATCTTCGAGCAGCCGGACGCGATCTATCGTCTGGAGGAGGTGCACGGCATCCTGGTTCCCGGCGGGTTCGGCTCGCGCGGGGTAGAGGGCAAGATCGCTGCTGCGCGCTTTGCCCGGGAACACGGCATTCCCTTCTTCGGCATTTGTCTCGGTATGCAGATGGCGGTGGTGGAGGCCGCCCGCAATCTGGCAGGGTTGGAGGGCGCGGGGTCGAGCGAGTTCGGCCGCCCCGAGCATCCCGTCGTGGGACTGCTCACCGAATGGACCACCGAAACCGGCGAAAAGGAACGGCGTAAGGCGGGAGACGATCTCGGCGGCACCATGCGCCTGGGCGCGTATCCCGCTGTGCTGAAGCCCGGCTCGCGGGTCGCACGCATCTACGGCACAACGACGATCAGCGAACGCCACCGCCATCGCTATGAGGTGAACCTCACTTATCGTGAGGTGCTGGAAAAGGCGGGATTGACATTCTCCGGCCTGTCGCCGGATGGGCGCCTGCCGGAGATCGTGGAACTGGAAGGTCATCCCTGGTTCATCGGCGTTCAGTTCCACCCCGAACTGAAATCCAAGCCCTTCGACCCGCACCCCCTGTTCGCAAGCTTCATCAAGGCGGCCCTCACGCAAAGCCGGCTGGTGTGATCGCGCCCCCTCATGAATGAGGGGACAGCCAGGTATCGCCTTGCTTGCCAGGAAGGGGTGCGATGGAGACGGTCACCCTCTGTGACCGCCGTCTTCGGTGTCGAGGATGTCCAGCAGACGATGGCTGCGTTCGGATTCCACGGAGACCAAGCGGGCGGCTGCGGCGAAGGCGGTGCGCGCCCGGATCATCTCCACCGCCTCGACTACCGGATCGACGTTGGGGGCGAACAGAGATACGCCTCCCGTACCATCCGGATTCGCAAGCGGCAGGACAGCCGGCCGCCGCTCGCTGATGGCCACCGACACACCGCCCCCGGCTGTCGCCTTGGTCGTCACCATCCTGGCGCGGAAGATCTGATCCGGCGGGCCGCGGTCGAGCATGTGCACGGTGTTTTCCGCCGCCACGGTCAGCTGCTGGCGGGCGGCGGTCATGCCGCTGACAGCAATCGCCAGGATACGCATCCTCGCCTCTTTGCCGGTCCTTCTTGGTCATGCGACCAGATTGTCCTTCAAGCCTTGCGCGCCAGTCGTTAGCATGCGGTAAAGTGACGGGAACAATTGTGTCCAAAACGGCTGGGCGGGCCGGAGCATGCAGGAGCGAGACGAAAGACGGTGGGACTCCCGGGCGATGCGCGATCTCGCCCGCCTCGAACTGCGGCCGGAGGAGCTGGAATCCGCGCTGCGGACGGCTCTGGCCAAGGGCGAGATGGTCGCCATGTTCCAGCCCCAGCTGTGGCTGCCGGACTGCCGGTTGCGGGGATTCGAAGTATTGGTGCGGTGGCGGCATCCGCGCTTCGGGCTCCTGCGTCCACAGCGATTCATCCGCCTGGCCGAACACTGTGCCGCGGCCGGTGACCTGGATCTGTTTGCGCTCGACCAGGCGGCCGCCTTTCTGGGTCGATTGGAAGGTGGAATCCCGGCGGGGTTGAGGGTCGCGGTCAATGCCTCCCCTCGTGGCGCCGGGGAAGAGGTGTATGCCGGGCGGGCGGCGGCCGTCGGCGAAGAGCTCATGAAAAACGGCGCGCATCTCGTCGTGGAGGTGACGGAGCGCAGCCCGATGTCGGCCTGGCGACGCAGCCTACGCAATCTCCGGCGTCTCAAGGCGGCGGGCGTGCGGGTGGCGGTGGACGATTTCGGCAGCGGCTACGCCTCCTTCGGCGTCGTCAAGCGTCTCCAGCTCGACGAAATCAAGATCGACCGGATGTTGGTTCGCGACACCGATCCCGAAAGCGCCGCCATCCTCACGGCCATTCTTGATATGGCCCGCGCGCTCGGTGTCGACGTCGTGGCAGAAGGCGTGGAGAACGCAGACCAGCACCGCTTGCTGGTCGCGCTCGGTTGCCCGGCCGCCCAGGGATTCCATTACGCCCGCCCGCTGCCTCTGGCCGAGGCGGCGGCTCTCGTGGGCGAACAGTGGGCCGGGATGAAAGGGCATAGGACATCCGCATGCGCGTGAGGCTGGACATCGTCTCAGACGTCGTCTGTCCCTGGTGCTTCGTGGGCAAGCGCCGGCTGGAGCGGGCGCTGCACCGCCGTCCGCAATGGCGTGAGCGGTTGGCCATGCGCTGGCGGCCCTTCCAGCTCGCCCCCGACATGCCGCAAGAGGGCATGGAGGCCGCACAATATTACGCCCGCAAATTTCCGGATGCGACCCGCAGAAAGGCGCTGTTCGCCATGTTGGCACGCGAGGGCGAGGCGGTGGGAATCGACTTCGCCTTTGAAAAAGTGGCCCGCCTGCCCAATACCCTCGATGCCCATCGTCTGATCCGATGGGCGGGCTCAGCCGGCTGTCAGGACCAGGTCGTAGAGGCGCTCTTCCGCGCGCATTTTCTGGAAGGCCGCTTCATCGGCGATCCTGGGGTGTTGACCGCGATCGCCGAGGACGCGGGAATGGACGCAAAGCTTGTGGCCGAACTGCTGGCCGGGGATCGGGACCGCGACCTGATCCACCAGGACATCCAGGCCGCCCGGGCGATGGGCATCCAAGGCGTGCCTTGCTTCATCTTCGGCGGTTCGTTCCTCCTCCAGGGCGCGCAGGAGGAAAGCGTCTTTCTCACCCTCTTCGACCGCCTCGATCAAGCACTGGCCGGGACCGCCTGAAACTTTGTGGCCGCGTCTTCTCTTCAGATGTAGTCTTCTCTTCAGATGTAAAAGATGATGGCCTGATCCTGTGTCTCTTTTTTCAGTCGTGCATGGATCGTCAGCCGGGATGTGAATGCGGGACGACGGCCTTGTTCTTGGTGATATGGGCAAATTGTATTAAACATTCGGAAAAATTTTCGGCATATGTGGACGGCAGGAGAGGCGGTCGTCTCGGCGAAGGAGCCTCGCACCAGACGAGGCGAATGTTTTTGGATAGGCTTCGTGCCGGGTTTTCGGAGATGGGGACAAAGGCGGGCCTGCTTCTGCCGCGGGCGGGAGCAACGAACTTGCCGGTGAGGGACGGGAAAAACGATGATCCGCGTTTTCCGCCATTATGTGCCGAGCTCTCTGCTTCTGCTGTCCACGATCGAGATCGGCACCCTCTATCTGGCCTATCTTCTGGGTGAGAGCCTGCGTCTGAAACTTGCCGGCCTGTCGCCCGATCCCGGCGCCAGCGCTACGTCGGAGGCGATTCTGTATGCCCTGGTCACGTATCTGGCCTTCGTCTCGGTGGGCATGTACCAGCGCCACACGACACTCGATTTCCGCGAGACGCTGCTGAAGCTCTTCGTGGGGGTGTTCATCAGTATCGTTGCGTTGGCGGTGATCGGTTTCGTCATTCGGGCAACGCCGGTCTGGCGGTCCGTGCTGCTTGTGGTGACGGGGGAGGTTCTGCTGGCCATTCCAGCGGTGCGCTTTCTCTTCGCCCGCGCCGTGGACTGGTCGCGGTTGCGGCATCGGGTGCTATTGGTCGGCAATGGTCGCGTGGCGGACAAATTGCGGACCCTTGCCGGGCGACGCGAGGCCCGCTTTGCCCTGGCGGGGATCCTCACCTGGCCGCCGGAGGGGGATGACGGGCAGCGGGAAGGTGGCGACAATCCCGTGCTTGCGGCATTGGATCGATTGCAGGCCGACGAGGTTGTGGTGTCGCCGGCCAGCCGGGATCCGGAGCTCGTGGACCATCTGCTGGCCTGTCGGCTTACGGGCTATCCCGTGACACAAGCGGCGGATTTTGTCGAGCGGGAGACGGGACGCGTGGATCTCGACCTCATCGATCCGGCCGCCCTGGTCTTTGCCGAAGGTTTTGTGGGAGGGCGATTCTACGAACGCTTGGCCAAACGCGGCTTCGACATTCTCGTCGCCTTCACGCTGCTGGTTGTCACCTTGCCGCTCCAGCTGCTGGCCGCGCTTGCGATCCTGCTCACCAGTGGCGGCCCCGTCTTCTATACCCAGGAGCGCGTGGGCCGCGGCGGTCGCCCCTTCCGATTGCTCAAGTTCCGCACCATGGTGCCTGATGCCGAGCGTCATGGCGCCCGCTGGGCCGCGAAGAAGGATCCGCGGGTCACGCCGGTCGGCCGATTTCTGCGGCTGACGCGGCTCGACGAGCTGCCCCAGCTTGTGAATGTCTTGAAAGGCGAGATGAGCGTGGTGGGGCCGCGCCCCGAGCGCCCGGTCTTCGTGGAAGAGCTGGCGCGCCAGATCCCCTTCTATCGCGAACGTCACGCCATGAAGCCGGGGATCACCGGATGGGCGCAGCTCAACTACCCCTATGGCGCTTCCGTGGAGGATGCGCGCATCAAGCTCGAATATGATCTTTATTACATCAAGAATTATACGCTATTCTTGGACATGCTGATCATCGTCCAGACCCTGCGCGTCATTTTGTTCGCTGATGGGGCACGTTGAGCTGAACATGGATTTTCTGGCCAGGGCTCATTGTCATTGCCACCGTCTGATCCGCGGTGCATCCGGCGGGGTTGGTGGGTTGGTGATGGCGGCGCTGCTCGGGATGGGGCTGGCGGTCGCTCAAGAGGGGGTGGGCGATGCGGTTGCTGACGAACAGCGCAGTCTGACCGCCTTGCGGGCCGCGCTCGAAGCGGATCCCCGCAATCCCGCCGTGCTCGTGCGGCTTGGTGAGCGTTATATTCAGCTCGGCTATTTTGCCGAGGCGCTCGATGTCGCGCGGCGGCTTGCGCAAGTCGGGACGGCGGAGGCGGCCGTGGCGGCTCGGCTCATCGGCGCACGCGCCCTTGTGGGGCTGCGGCGACCGGACGAGGCATTGGCCCGCCTCAAGAAGCTGACGGTGACGGGAGAGGCGGCCGTTCAGGCGGCGCTGGTGGAGGGCGATGCGTGGCTTCTCAAGGGCGCGCACGGCAAGGCCTATGCGGCATATGCCCGCGCCCGCCAGTTGGCCGAGGACCCGCGCGAGGCCGATCTCGCCCTTGCCCGCTTGGCTTTGGCCACCGGCGATCTCGAAGGCTGTCGGGAGCGCATTGCGCCCTATCTTGCCGGAGACAGGCCCGATCCGCGGGCGTTGGTGCTGGCGGCTGAAATCGCCAAGCGAAGCGGGCGACTGGAAGAAGCACTCGACCATGTCAACCGGGCGCTTACGCTTTCTCCCGATGACGTGACTGCCCGCATCCTGCGCGCCGGCCTGCTGCTCGCCCTGGGGCGGGTGGAGGAGGCGGGAGACGATGTCGCCGTCGTACGCGACCGCCTGCCCGATGCCCCCATCAGCAATTTTCTGGAGGCGCTCTATCTCGTCCGACAGGGACGGATCGCGGAGGCGCGCATCTATGCGGACAAGGCGGCCCGATTGATGCCGCGCTACCTGCCGCTCATGCGGCTGCGCGCCTGGCTCGCCTTTTTCGAGGGGCAGCTGGAGGAGGCCATTGCTCTTGCCGGCCAAGTGGAAGCAGCCGATCCGAATGATATCGTGGCCGCCGAGCTCAAGGCCGCGGCCTTGTTGCGCAAAGGAGCCGTGAGACCGGCGCTGGCGATTCTCGAACGGCTCGATCGCGCCGGTCGGATCGATGATCGCGGCCGCATTCTGCTGGCGAGCGCCTATATGCGGGTCGGGCGGTTCGATGCAGCATTGCGGCTTTATGAGCGGGCGATGGCCCGTTTCCAGAACCTGCCCGAACTCAAGACCCAATACGCCCTGGCGCAGTTCGCCTTGGGGGAAGTGGATGCCGCCCGCCAGCGTCTGCTCGCGCTGGCGGACAATGGTGCCGATGCTTTTCGCGCAGCCGTGATGCTGACCTTGATCGAGCGGCGATTGGGGCGCATCGATGCGGCCATGGCGGCCGCGGATCAGGTGGAGCGGCTGGCTCCGCGCTCGGCGATCGGCCCCAACCTCAAGGGACTCGTGGCATTGACGGCGGGGGATTTGCCCCAGGCACATCGGCATTTCGACGAGGCACTCGCCCGCGACCCCGGCTTCCTGCCGGCACGCCGCAATCTCGCGCGGGTGCTGCTGCGCATGGGCAAGGACGAGCAGGCGCGTCGCGAATTCCTGCGCGTGCTCGCGGCCGAACCGAAGGATGGCATCGCATTGGTCGCACTCGCCGAGATCGCAGCCCGGCAAGGGCAATGGGAAGAGGCCGAGCGTCGCCTGTCGGCCGCCATTGCCCTCGCACCCCAGGAGCCGCGATTGCGGCTGCGGCTGGTTGCCCTCAAGGAGCAGGCCGGTGATCTGGAAGGTGCCTTCAAGAGTGCGGTGGCGGCCGATCTCCTGCTGCCCAATCGCCGGGAATTGGTGGCGGCGGTTGCGCGTCTTGCGTTGCGTACCGGCCGGCCAGGCATCGCCGAGCAAGCCTATCGCCGGCTGGTGGCGGCCGAACCGGACGAGCCCGCGCATCGAATCGGACTGGCTCGGGCCCTGCTTGCCCGCGGTGACGATGACGGCGCGCGTCGAGTTCTCCTTCAAGCGGACAAGCTGTTTGCCGATCCAGCCACCCCCGCGCGCCGCGATCTTCTGAAGACTCTTGTCGAGATCGAGGAGCGCGCCGGCAATGACACGGTCGCCTTGGGCTATGTCCGAGAGCTCATACGCCTGTTTCCAGATACGAAGGGCGTACGGCCCAAGCTCGCCCGGCTGCTCGCCCGCACCGGCGATCATCAGGCCGCGCTCGCCGTGGCGCGGCAGATATATGACGAAAATCCCAAGGACCAGGATGCCGCCATGCTGCTGGCCGGCATATTGATGACGTCTGCGGACAGCAGCGCACAGGCGCAAGCCCGGCGGATCTATGATGACCTCATCGCTCGCATCGCCGATGCACGCACGCTTGCTGAAATTGCCGCAAAACTGCGCGGCCAGGATTCTGTGCGCGCCGTCCGGGCAGCTGAGAAGGCCTTGCGGCTGGCGCCCGCTTCGGCGGCCTTGCGCCTGCTGGCGGCGGAGGCGAACTGGGCTCTGGCCGGCCAAGGCGATCCGGCCGCTGGCGCGCGCGCCGCCCGGCTGATCAGGGAGATCGACGAGTCTGCCCTCGATACCAGGCAGCGGGCCCGGCTCGTTTCCCTGCGCAGAAAACTGGCGACAGGAGAGTGAAGACCGTCGGATCGGCGGGTCTTTTCTCCAGCGGGGAGCCCAGGGAAAAGTCGGCAACCCGCCACGCTGGCCAAATTCATGCGGCGAAGGTAAGATGATGCTCGGAAGATAAGGCGAGCACAGGAGGGCGGTCACCGGAATGAGGGGTGTGGGTGCAGGAATGCCCTCACCGCGTGTTTCCTGCAGGATGACAGAGCCGACGAATGCTGCGCAGTCTGTTTCTCCTCGCCCTGATCGCGATCCCCGCGATCTACATCCCTTTCAATCCCTTCGTGGGGGTGATGCTGTGGACATGGATTTCCTCCATGACGCCGCATCGTCTGACCTATGGTTTCCTCTATGACGCGCCCATCGTCTACGCGATCGCGCTGGTGACTCTGGCTGTCATCATTTTCCGGAACGAGATCAAATATCTTCCGCGCCACCCCCTGATCGTGCTGGTGGCGCTCTATGTGGGCTGGGTGGGAATTACGGCGATCTTCGCGCTCGAACCCGATCTTGCGTTCGAAGGCTGGACCGAACTGCTCAAGGTGACCGCGCTGGCATTCGCGACCGCCGTGACGCTCCGCAGCCGCAAGCGGCTTTATCTGCTGCTCACTCTGCTCGGCATT
>CAZJPA010000050.1:0-15323 GCA_964547755.1 uncultured Sphingomonadales bacterium | reverse complement strand
ACAAAAATGTTGTGATGTTCGAGTCCGAGCTTGAAGTAAGCTTCAATAGCGAAGGTGAAACAGAAATTGAGCTGGAATACACACAAGCAGACCTTTTGCTGGGCGACAACACCATTCTTGTCATCGGCAAGTATCTGAGTCCCATCGGCCAGTTTCGGGAGCGCTTGCACCCCAGTTGGATCAATAGGTCAATCGATGCGCCGGCCGGCTTCGGACATGATGGCGTGCAGCCTGCCAGCGATGTCGGTGTTCAGCTGCGGGGCGTCTTGCCTTTCGGGGAAGAATCTCGGCTGACCTATGTGCTGGCAATCGGCAACGGCCCCAGAATGAATCTTGAGGGCGGCACCGACTTGGAAGGTTTCACAACCGACGACAACGATAATAAGTCTATCGGCGGACGGATTGGATTTCTTCCGGTGCCTTGGCTGGAAGTTGGGGCATCCTTCTTAACCGCGAATGTAAAGGGGTTGGAAGGAACAGTTGTCGAAACCGATACTCCTGACCCCACGGTGGCAGACTTCACACTCTGGGGAGCAGACATGGCCATCACAAAAGATGGCTGGGATGTGCGGTTTGAGTATCTCAACAGCCGACGCGGTGCGATTTTCAGTGCTCTTCCTCACGAGGAAGCGACCACGACCTCTACAGGAATCGGCCTCGCATCAGCTGGCGACGAGGGAGGCGCGTCCTTACCCCTGGATACCGAAGTTGCCTTCCTCCCGCGGATGAAGATGGAAGCTTGGTATGCCCAGGTTGCTTACAAACTTTCTCGGATAACCAACAAACGCTATGTGAAAAATTTAGAGCCGGTTCTTCGCTACGGCGAATTTCGCATCAAGGGCAATGAAGAATTGCGGGAGGAAAACGCCGAAAAACGCTTCAATATCGGACTCAATTACTGGCTGGCACCGTCTATCGTGGCACGTGTTGGCGTTGAGTGGCGCGATTTCTTGGCTGTGGCACGCGAGACTGAGCGGCGGTTCCAACTTCAGTTCGCCTATGGCTTCTAGCGTCCACTTGGAAGCAGGAGACAAGAGATGAAAAGAGCGACAATAGCCCTGGCAACTGTTTCCATGCTTTTGCTAGGGGGAGTGGCAATAGCGGGCACACCGCAAAAAGCCAGTAAAAATCAACCTGATCCCGTCCAAGTTGCTCGAGGCGCGAAAGCATGGGCGGAAAACTGCGGTCGTTGTCACAACATCCGCGATCCCAAGGAATTCAACGATGAGATCTGGGAGGTCTCCGTCACTCATATGCGCGTTCGTGCCAATCTTCCGGGAAAAACGGTTGAGGACATCAAGGCTTTTCTCAAGGCCAGCAATCAGTAGGCACTGAATGCGAAGTGCCTTCGGAATAAGGAAAGGGGCTTACCGTCCCTTCCGAGGGTGAGGAAGAAAAGCTTGTACTGTACAGAGAAAAGAAAGGTGGAACACGATGAAAGGTTCTGGTCAAAAGCCCCCTTTTTCTGAGAACGTCACGGCAGAACGTGGCAAAGCCCTGCGGTCAAAACGCGTGGTCGTTGCCTCTATCGCACTAGCCATGACGTTGCCTGCCGTGACATGGGGCAAGGATACAAATCAAGGTGCCAAGATATACAAAACCACCTGTATTGCTTGCCATGGTGCAAAGGGACAGGGCGTTGTGCCTGGCACGCCTGACTTCCGAAACCCAAATGGCCCGCTCGCCCAAAGCGACGATATCCTCTTCGATCACATCAAAAATGGTTTTCAAAGCCCGGGCTCCATGATGGCCATGCCCCCAAAGGGGGGCAATCCCTCCTTGTCCGACGACGACATCCATGCCGTTATCGCCTACCTGCGCGAGACGTTTGCTGGCAAAGGAAAGAAGTAGTCTTCATCCTGCCCGCCTCCTCTGCCCGCTGGGAAGCGCTGAACAGATCCGCGATTGACTTCAGGGGGCGGGAGAAGCTAGTCCCTGCTTTGGGCTCGTGGTCGGCCCCGCCTGCGTGGCAGGAGGTGGTCGGCCACACATGCCTGCGGGAGAGACCCGCAAGGGATACGCGAATATGCGTATCCACGCGGGCGCCGAAGGAGCAACCGCCCCGGAAACTCTCAGGCAAAAGGACCGCAGGCGTGATCAGGAAGGGCCTCTCTGGAAAGCAGGGGGCGGCGCATGACGCCACCCCTCACCGAAGGGGATAAGCGCCGGCGGCGGTTGGATCGATCGGCGTGAAATCTCTCAGGTCCCGCGACAGAGGGGGCGACAGGACAGCGATGTTCGGCGTCTTACGCCGCAAGACGGATGCGTCCTGTCGTACCCGGCAAAGACACGAACAAGCGGGACCGGACATGACTGTCGCAAACGATCTGAAGTCCACTCCTTTGCGGGCTTTGCACGAGGAGCTCGGTGCGCGCATGGTGCCTTTTGCCGGCTATGCGATGCCGGTGCAGTATCCAGCCGGCATCATCGCCGAGCACAACCACACCCGCCAAGCCGCAAGCCTTTTCGACGTCTCCCACATGGGACAAGTGACGATCCGCCCCCGCAAGGATGACACCGACGCAGCCGCGGCGCTGGAGCGGCTGGTGCCCTCGCGGCTCGTCAATCTGACGCCCGGGCGGATGCGCTATACGCTGCTGCTGAACGACGAAGGCGGTATCATCGACGACCTGATCGTCACCCGCACGGACGCTGCTGACGGTGCGCTGTTCGTGGTCGTCAACGCCGCACGCAAGGATGTCGATCTCGCTTACCTCGAAAAGCGTATCGGTGCGGATGTGATGATCGCGCGCCACGACGACCGCGCCCTCCTCGCCCTGCAAGGCCCACGGGCCGAAGAAGCGTTGACAGAGCTTGTGCCGCAAGCGGCCGCGCTCGCCTTCATGCAATGGGGACGGTTCGTCTGGAACGGCTCCGAGCTGTGGATTTCCCGGTCCGGATATACGGGCGAGAACGGCTTCGAAATCTCGGTGCCTGCCGATGCGGCGGAAGGGTTGGCCCGGACGCTGCTTGCACATGAAGCGGTTGCTCCGGCCGGGCTGGGGGCCCGAGATTCGCTGCGCCTGGAGGCCGGGCTGTGCCTCTACGGCCATGACATCGACGAGACGACGGATCCCGTCGCGGCCGATCTCGTTTTCACCATTGCCAAAGCCCGGCGCGAGGCCGCCGACTTCCCGGGTGCCCGGCGCATCTTGGAGGCATTGGCTGAGGGGCCGGCACAACGCCGTGTGGGGCTTCTGCTCCAAGGTCGCGCAATTGCCCGAGAAGGCGCCGAGATTCGGATCACGGAATCCGGCGCGGCGGTGGGCCGCGTGACCAGCGGCTGCTATTCGCCCACCCTCGACCGGCCGATCGCCATGGGTTATGTCCCACGCGGGCAGGACAGGCCGGGGTCACGACTCGCCGTCATGGTGCGCGGACGCCCCCAGGAGGCGGAGGTCACAAACCTGCCCTTCGTCCCGCACCGCTACAAGCGACAGAGCCGATAAATTCACATTCAACAGGAGGAGACAGGCGTCATGAGCACGATCCGATATACCAAAGAACACGAATGGGTGCGGCTGGAGGGGGCGGAGGTCGTCGTCGGCATCACCGACTATGCGCAACAGCAGCTGGGTGATATCGTCTTCGTCGAGCTGCCCGAGGTCGGCAAGAGCGTCTCCCGGGGCGAAGAAGCGGCCGTCGTGGAATCGGTGAAAGCGGCGAGCGAGGTCTACGCGCCGGTCTCCGGCACGGTGACAGCGGTCAACGAGCGGCTGCCGGACGAGCCGGGACTCGTCAACACCAGTCCCATGGCGGACGGCTGGTTCTTCCGGATGAAGCCGAGTGATCCGGCCGAGCTCGATCAGCTCATGGATGAGACTGCTTATCAAGCCTTCGTGGCGGAACTGGAAGGCTGACACGGCTGACGACGGCCGAGGCCGGCCATCTCAAAGAACCAAAGACTGAAGAAAGAAGGGACGAAGGCGCATGCGCTATCTGCCCTTGAGCGATGCGGATCGCCACGCGATGTGCGCGGCCATCGGTATCAGCGCGGTGGATGAGCTGTTTCGGGATGTTCCGGCGGAACTGCGCAACCCATCGCTCCATGACCTGCCGGAAGGCGCTGGCGAAATGGAGGTCGACCGCCATTTTCGCGCGCTTGCACGCCGCAATCTGCCGGCCTTCGAACATCCCTTCTTCGTTGGTGCCGGGGCCTATCGCCATCACGTGCCGGCGAGCGTGGACTACCTCATTCAGCGTGGTGAATTCTTGACCGCCTATACCCCCTATCAGCCCGAGATCGCCCAGGGCACGCTCACCTATCTCTTCGAATTTCAGAGCCAGGTGGCGGCGCTGTTCGGCATGGAGGTGGCCAACGCCTCCATGTATGACGGCGCGACCGCAACCGCCGAAGCCGTTCTGATGGCGATGCGCCTCAAACGCAACAGGCGTAAGGCCGTCTTGTCCGGCAATCTCCATCCCCATTACCGCGCCGTCATCGAGACGATGAGCCGCTTCCGGGGCGAAACGCTGGTCACAGGCACGCCGCGCCCAGCAAATCCGGAAGACGACTTGGCCGCCGTGATGGCCGCGATCGACGAGGAGACGGCCTGTGTCGTCGTCCAGTATCCGGACGTCTTCGGTCATGTGACCGACTTCACCATGCTCGCCGAACGAGCCCATGCGCACGGCGCGCTTCTTGTCACGGTGACCACCGAGCCCGTCGCGCTTGGCCTGTTGCGACCGCCGGGCAGCTTCGGCGCGGATATCGCGGTCGGCGAGGGACAGTCCCTGGGTGTAGGACTGAACTTTGGCGGACCGCATTTGGGGCTGTTCACGACGCGGCGGACATTCGTGCGCCAGATGCCCGGCCGGCTGGTTGGCGAGACGGTCGATACGGAAGGCCGGCGTGGTTTCGTGCTGACACTGGCGGCGCGCGAGCAACACATCCGCCGTGAGAAGGCGACCTCCAACATCTGCACGAATTCAGGCCTGGCCGCGCTCGCCTTCACGATTCACATGACGCTGCTGGGCGAAAAAGGCTTGCGACGTCTGGCACGCCTCAATCACGCCCGCATGGTGACGGTGAAGAACGCGCTGGCAGCACTGCCGGGCGTGGCGGTGCTGGGCGAGCGCTTCTTCAACGAGATCACCTTGCGCCTGCCGGTGGCGGCGGCGCCCATCGTCGAGGCGCTGGCGGCCGAGGGCATCCTGGCAGGTGTGCCAGGCAACCGTCTGTGGCCCGATCGTGAAGACTGTCACAATCTGCTTCTTGTCGCCGCAACCGAGACGGTGCGCGATGCAGATATCACGGCACTCGCGGCGGCCCTTGAACGCGCCCTGAAAACAAGTTGAGGATCATGGTGATGATGGATGCGCCCCAGATCAGCCGAAAGGCCGAAGACGCGACGGCTTCTTCGCCGGAAACATTCACCGGCCACAAGGGGCTCTTCCATGAGGAGCCGCTCATTCACGAATATCCCGGCGCTTTCGAAAAGACGGGCGTGGACCTGCCGGATGTCGAGATCGACGAGACGCCGCTCACCGGCTTCCTGCGCGAGGACCCCATCGGTCTACCGGGCCTTTCCGAGCCGGAGGCCGTACGGCATTACACCCGGCTCTCTCAGCTCAATTACGGCATCGACACCGGGATTTTTCCACTTGGCTCCTGCACGATGAAGCATAATCCGCGTCTCAACGAAAAGCTGGCGCGGCTACCGGGGCTGGCGGACATTCATCCTCTCCAACCGGCGTGCACCGTCCAGGGCGCGCTGGCACTGATGGCGGAGCTTGCCGACTGGTTGAAGAAGCTGACCGGGATGCCGGCAGTGACCCTCGCACCGAAGGCCGGCGCCCACGGGGAGCTCGCTGGCATCATGGCGATCCGGGCGGCGCTGGAGGCCCGCGGCGATGCCCGGGCGGTGATCCTCGTCCCCGAATCCGCCCATGGCACGAATCCGGCGACAGCGGCCTTCTGCGGCTACACCGTGCGCGCGATTCGGGCCGGTGCGGATGGACGCGTGGATCTGACCGCGCTGGAAGAGGCGTTGGGGCCCGATGTCGCCGGGATCATGATCACGAATCCCAACACCTGCGGCCTGTTCGAGCGTGATATGCGACAGATCTCGGAACGCGTGCATGCGGCCGGCGGCTTCGTCTACTGCGACGGTGCCAACTTCAATGCCATTGTCGGTAAGGTGCGTCCCGGCGATCTGGGCGTGGACGCGATGCACATCAACCTCCACAAGACATTCTCCACGCCCCATGGCGGCGGCGGCCCGGGATCGGGACCAGTCGTCTTCTCCGAGGCCCTCGCCCCCTTCGCGCCGCTGCCTCGGCTCGAACGCGACGGCGAGGGGTGGCGGCTCGTGGAATGGCCAGCAGGAGAAGAGGACCGTAGCTTCGGCCGGTTGTGCGCCTTTCATGGGCAGATGGGCATGTTCGTGCGGGCGTTGGCCTTCATGATGAGCCTCGGGCGAGACGGTCTCAAGCGCATGGCCGAGGACGCGGTGCTCGCCGCCAACTATATCCGCGCGCGGCTGGAGGATGTGATGTCGGTTCCCTTCCCCGGCCCGTCCATGCATGAGGTGCTCTTCGACGACCGCTTCCTCAAAGGCACCGGCATCACCACGCTCGATTTCGCCAAGGCGCTGATCGACGAGGGCTTCCATCCGATGACGATCTATTTCCCCCTCGTTGTTCACGGCGCGATGCTGGTGGAGCCGACGGAAAGCGAATCGAAGGCAAGCCTCGATGAGCTCATCATGGCCATGCGCAAGCTGGCTGAGACGGCGCGGAGCGGCGAGAAGGACCGCTTCCTGACAGCGCCCCGGTTCGCGCCGCGCCGCCGGCTTGACGAGACCCGCGCCGCCCGCCAGCCCCGGCTGACCGCCGCACAACGTCAAGAGACGTAACGGCCCCGTTCGTCGCCGCTGGTCGCGGCCCATCGAATCCGGTGGTGGGGGCGCATAAGCCCTCCCTTCCCCCCGAAGGCGGCGCACCGCCCCAATATGCGCCCCAGCCCCCCCACCACAGATCAAGACTGGGCGGGGGAAAGGACCCCTTGTGAAAAGCCGGAGCGGATGCTTTTCCTTTACGCTCATCGGCCCGGAACCGACCGAGGAGCCCCAACCGCGCTGTCCTCGCAGCCGGGCGACCGCACGCGCTCTGCCTGCTTGGAGTCGGTTAACGGCAAACCGGCCAGCTGCCACTTTCATGCCGGTGATTCGCCGCTTTTCCCGACCGGTGAGCCAGGCGTGATTGCCCCCGGATACTGCGCCGCAACATTCGTTGATGCGCAATCATGCATGCGACAGTATGTCGCACTTATGCAATCGATTTTCTCATTGGTTGATTTTTCCATTAAATGTCAGGCCCTTGCCGACGGATGGTGGCGCGTCCCGCGCCGCGCCTTACTTTGCGCGTCGCTGTGCAAGGCTTGACATTGGGAGATGGTTAACGATTTTCTGGATAGGGTCTGATACGCGCCTGGCAGTTGCAAAGGGGCTCGCACGTCTCGACGAAGTGTCTTTTCGCGTGTGGGTTCTCTGTTCAGGCGAAGACGTATGATTGCCCCTCCTGCCAGTCGGGTCCCCCCCCGCCCGACTGGTCACATAGGGACCGTCGGTGCCCCTCCCCCCGATGACGACGGTCCCGTAAGCGACGGCGTTCGACTCCCCTCCCTGTCAACGCCGAACCAGGCGGGTGTCCGTTGCCCCTACGGACACCCGCCGCTTCTTTACGCCTGCCTCTTCCGGAAACATCACAAACCACACGGGTTGTTGGGGGTTGTTGGGCGTCAGTCGGCCGTCGCCCGGAGATTGACAGCCGGTGGCGTTTGCCATATAAACCCGTTATGCGATTATATGGCGGCATATATTTCACGAATGGGGAGTGTATAATGAAAGATTTGGCGAGTGGGGTGCGCCGGCTGCCGTCTGCGTGGCGCACCGCGCTGATCCTGGTTTTCTGCCTGATGGCAAATGCGGCTGCGCAAGCGGGCGCGTTGGCCGAGGGTGAGTCCCAGCCTTTCTCCCTGTTGGGTTATCAGGGCGATCTCGCCTTATACCGCGCGGAACTGACGACACCGCCGGTGACGCTGACCTTCTACCTCCACCGAACAGGCGGCGGCCTTCTCATCATCAAGAATCGCGTGCGCGCAGACGCTGTGGCGAGCGTCCCAGTCAATCTGAACCTGAGGGCCAGCGCGAACAGGTCTGCCGGCGCGAGCACGACTGCGGCCGCGACCAGCATCGAAACACAGGTCATCGGTCAGACGCCTGAGGGCGGAACCGTGCTGGGCGTTTTCGTGGATGGTGAGTTCACCACGATCATCGTCCTTGACCAGGAGGGACGGTTCGTCAAGGCGATCAGCGTGTCGTCATAATCGGCAATCCGTCAATCGCTCCACCATGCATGCCTCCCGTCCGGGCAACCGGCGGGAGGCTTTTTCTGCGCCGCCCTCTCCAGCCGGCCATCGTTTCCCGAGCACGTCACGGCCACAACAACCGTGTGTGGATTGCCGGCACAAGAATGTCCGGAAGACAGGGGGATCACAGATGTTGACGCAAGGGCCGGTCACTCGGAGCACCGACGACGATCACCTGTTCCCAGCCGGGTTCGGTTCCGGCAAAGGGGAAGAAGCCGAGGGAGACCTCCACACGGGCGCGATTGGCGCCGGTCACCGTCGCCCGAGCGAAAACCGGCTCGGCCTCCCGGATGGCCCGCGCGAGCACCCGTTGACGGCTCGCGAGCGCCTCGCCCGAACAAAATTCGCTCAAGCGGCAGCCCGTCAATTCCCGATGCATCATCTGCGCAACAGCCGTACCCTGCAACCGCACCCGATAGTCCTGCCCCCCTCCTTCCCTAGTGGTGGACGGCAAGCGCTCGAGGATCATGAACCATTTGAGCAGGGCCGGAAAATCCCGCGGATCGAGCGCAGATCGATGTGGCAATGGATCGCGCGCCAAGGCCTCCCACACGCAATGAAACAACCGTGCGGGATGATCCGGCTCAATCAACGTCTCCACGATGGGCTCTACAGGACAGTCACACAGCGCGCCGTAGCGCAGCGACCAGTCCAGCCCCGGCAGGATGGACACAAACCTCTCCCCTTGCGATCGTTCTTTGCCCGCGATCGTTGTTGTGTATGCATGTCGATCACCCTTTCCCCTCGTTACTGGATTCTTGTTGAAAAGGGAAGCAACGCAAGATGCAGCGATTGCGCAGTTGCGCGCGCCGGGCGTGCGACGATCTGTCTCTCACCGACAGCCGCGCCTCCCCGCTCAGACAAAGCCCGCAGACCGTATCTGAGACAGGAAGGGGAGAAGACACCCATTCGCCGCAAAAGCTTGTCAGTGTTCCGCCGACTTTCAGGAAGTCTGTCTCATATGCCCGGAAAACGGCAGAGTGACAGGACGGCGATTCCGCGCGCGCGCAGTTTTTCCGCGCCCCCTAGATCCGGCAGGTCGATCACGAAACACGCCCCCAGCACCTTGCCGCCGGCCGCTTCGATCAGATCGATCGCCGCCAGCGCGGTTCCGCCGGTGGCAATCAGATCGTCCACGAGCAGAAGGTGATCACCGCTTCTGACCGCATCTTCATGCATCTCGAGCGCGTCCGTGCCGTATTCCAGGGTGTATTCGCGCCGGATCACTTGAGCGGGCAGCTTGCCAGGCTTGCGGATCGGCACGAACCCACACCCCAGTTGATGGGCGACGGCCCCACCCAGAATAAATCCCCGCGCCTCGATACCGGCAATCTTGTCGATCGCGACCCCGACATACGGTTGGACCAGCTCGTCCACCGCTTTGCGAAAACCTTGGGTGTCGGCCAGTAGCGTCGTGATGTCGCGAAACTGAATACCCGGCTTGGGAAAATCAGGGATCGTACGGATGCGGGCCTTGACCCACTCCTCGATCGAGACGAACTGCGGCAATGTCTCGCCCGCCTCGTTTCCTCCTCCATGAAGATCGCGCATGGCTGTGAGTCCTCGTCATGACGCTGCCTGGGATACCGAAAGAAACCGGGCAAGAATGGCTTCGTTACGCTGCACGGCCGCATCCTCCCAGGCTTCCCGCGGGGTCACGATCGCCAGATCCAATGCCCGATCGCATCCGGCGGGGCAAGGCTCAAGGCGGGGATGCCGGACGGCCTGCCGCGCGAAGGCTGCAACCAGCTCGCCCGCCTTGCGGGCATTGTCATGCAGCACCTCCAACACGGCTGCGACATCCACGGCCGCCTCGCCATCCCGGAATGCGTCGAAATCGGTGACCATGGCGACCGTCTGATAGCAGATTTCCGCTTCCCGGGCGAGCTTGGCCTCAGGCAGATTGGTCATCCCGATCACGTCCGCTCCCCATGAACGATAAAGGCGGCTTTCCGCGCGCGTCGAAAACGCCGGCCCGTCGATGGCGACATAGGTGCCGGTAGCAGCGAAGGGAATGCCCGCCTCTTCCAGGACTGCGCGCACCCCTGCCCGCAGGCGCGCGCAGGTCGGTTCCGCGAAAGCGACATGGGCGACAAGCCCCGCGTCAAAGAAGCTGCTCACACGGCGCGTGCGATCGATGAACTGATCGACGAGGACGAAAGTCCCAGGCGGCAAGTCTTCGCGCAAGCTCCCGCAGGCCGACAGCGAGAGGATATCGGTCACGCCGGCGCGTTTGAGACAATCGATATTGGCGCGATAGTTGATCTGGTGTGGGGGAATGCGGTGATTCTGCCCATGCCGGGCGAGGAACACCACCTCCAATCCTGCGACCCGACCGACCAGCAATGGCGCACTCGGTTCCCCGTATGGTGATGTGAGGCGAAGGGAGCGCGCCTGCTCGATCCCTGCCAAGGTCGCGATTCCCGATCCCCCGATGATCCCGAGCCTCACGGTGACTTATCCTTTCTCTGTCCATCCGACAGGCATGGTGCCCGTGATGCGCCTTGGCTGCCCTTTGGAAAACGATCTTGTCAAGCACGGACAGGCGCGGCAGGAAAAGGCAGAAGGCGAAACGCAGCCTGCCGCCGGCCGCCCGCCCCCGCCAATGCGCTCGGGAGGAGGAGATCGCGATGCGCCGCTTTGCGCGGATGCGGCTGATGACAGAGGCCGCCCACCCGGAAGCGATCGCCCGCCGACGCGAACAGGTGTGCGCGCTCGTGCGGCTGATCCCCCCAGGCCAGGTCGCGACATACGGCGACATCGCCCGTCTCGTGCCAGGTGTCACGGCGCGTCTTGTCGGCACCATGATGGCCGGAACAGGGGCGGACACGAATCTGCCCTGGCATCGGGTGGTAAACGCTCGCGGCGCGGTCAGCCCCCATGCCCAGGCCGCACGCCAGCGGGCCCTCTTGCAGCAAGAGGGGATCCGCTTCCACACGCATGACCGGTTCGACCTGCAGGCCCATCGCTGGCGCGGCCCCGATCCCGTGACCTTGGCACGACTGGGTCTCGACCCGCTGGGGGGATGCGCCGCCAACGAAAGAGGGCAAGGACGATGAACAACGAGGGGGTGCTGCCACACAGGCTGGGGTTCTGGCAGGCGATCCTGGACCGCAGGATCATTCTTCGTGGCCTGAAGGTGGCTGCGGTGATCGGCACATTGCTGACCCTCATCAACCAGGCAGATCTGATGCTGGCCGGCTATTGGCCGCCTGTGTGGAAACTGCTGCTGACCTATGCCGTGCCTTTTGGGGTCTCCACCTATTCAGCCGCTCAACACAAGCGCCATCATCTGACCCAATGCGCCCATGGCCAGGCGGACAAGCGCTGCCTCTCTCCTTAAGCACATGCCGCTTCATGCCGCCTGCGCGTCGTCGCCTCTTTCCTCTCACGCTTGCCAAAGAGACAGGTTGGACGATCAACGCTTCCCTCAATGCGCCGAGCCCTTGCCATTGCCACTGCCCCGGGCTGCGCGTTCGGCTTCAAGAGCGGCGTTCTTTTCGGCAAGTTCCGCAGCCCCCTTGCGCAGCTCGGCGAGCAGCCCCTCGATGCCCGATTTCTCGATCAAAGACGCAAATTCGTCCCGTTGGGAAATCACCATTGAGATCCCCTCAACCTTGACATCGACGATTCGGAAACCGTCTTTCGTCTTGCGCACACGCCAATCCGCAGCCACGGGTTCGGCTCCGGGCCGCTGGAGAGTCGTGCGGACATAGACGTCGCGGCGACCGGCCGGCACCACCTCCCCGATCTCGATGGTCTGGTTGGTGTATTCACCGATACGGTTGGCGAATTTGTTGACGATGTAGTCCGGAAACAGCCGCATGTATTCCCGGAACTGATCACGGGTCATCTGCCGCACGAAGCGGCCGAGTGAAATCCGCGCCAGGAAGTTCACATCAAAGCCCGCATAGAGGAGATCACGGAATCCCTTCTCGCGTTCGAGCTGGGTGAGCGTTGGATCCCGCCAGATCTTCATGGCCTGATCGGCCAGATCGGAGATGAAAGCCTGGGCGCCTTCCGGATCCTGGGCGGTGGTCTCCGTCGCAAATGCCGGGCGCATCCCCAGCCCAAACACGCTCAAGAACAGCATGCCCGCCAATATGCGCAAGATGATGCCCTCCACCGCTCCTGCCGCCGTCTTGCCGGTAAAGCCTGTACCCTCATGTTCCAAAAGAATCATTGGTCATGCCCTCGCTTTCGATTTCGTTGATCCTGCTCTTCCAGCCAATCCTGCACCCGACGCAGATAGGCGATGAGATCGGCGCGGTCTTGGGGGCTGCGCACACCGGCGAACGGCATGCGGTTGCCCGGCAGAAACCCGGACGGATCCTTCAGCCAAGCGTCGAGTTGCTCTTCCGTCCAGACAAATCCGGCTTCCTTCAAGGCGCGGGAATAGCCCGCATAGCCTGGCAGACCGCCTGCCCGTCGTCCAAACAGACGCCCGAGGTTGGGCCCCAACAGCGGCGAAGCTGCTGGAGCAATGCGATGGCAGCTCTGGCAGCGATAGAAGACCTTGCGCCCGCGCTCCGGATCCCCACGGCTTGAGATCGTGCGGGGGACGACAACCCCGCCGGCATCGGCAGAAGCGGCGTTCTCAGCCGCCCCCTCTGCCGCAGACGCCCCGACACATAAAGGAGGCAGCCATACCAGCATCATGACCAGGAGGATCTGCATTGCCAACCGCATGCTCGTTCCCGCCAGATGCCCCTTTCACCAACAGGGGCGAAGCCCCGCGTTCCTTTTGCTCGTCACGATCTCCGCTTTATAGGCCGCCTCGCCGTGAACCACAGCTGAATGGCCGCGCTCGCAGACGGCCTGCGCGACAGCAGGCGGGCTTTTGGCTTCAGGCACCGCCTTCGGCTGCGCGGGTATCCCGATAGGGGCGAATGATGTTCGCTTTAAGGCGCGCCCAATAGCTGTCGAGATCAGCCCTGACCTCACCGGCCAGAATATACAGGCCGATCATGTTCGGGAAGGCCATGGCGAGCAGCATCGCATCCGCGAAATCCATCACGGCCGTCAACTGCATGGAGGAGCCCACGATCAAAACCAGAAGATAGGCCACCTTGAAACCCATATGCGCCTTGCGCCGCTCGGGCCCCACGAGGAAGAGGAAGGCGCGCTCACCATAGTAATAGTAGGTAAGCGAGGTGGAATAGGCGAACATCAGCACCGCCACCGACAGCACATAGGGAAACCACGGCAGCACGCTTGCGAAAGCGGCCGAGGTGAGCGCGATGCCATCGGAGGCCTCGGCCGTCTGGTACAGGCCGGTAACGATGATCACGAGCGCCGTCATCGTGCAGATCACCACCGTGTCCACGAAAGGTTCGAGCAGCGCCACCATGCCTTCCGAGACCGGTTCCGTGGTCTTGACGGCCGAGTGGGCGATCGCTGCGGAGCCCACACCGGCCTCGTTGGAAAAGCTCGCCCGCCTGATGCCTTGGATCAGAACACCGAAGAAGCCGCCGAGCACGCCTTCCGGCGAGAAGGCACCGGTCACGATCGCGGCGAAGGCGGCCGGCAGCATGTCCAGATGCTGAATGAGAATCACGAGCGCGGCCGCAAGATAGATGAAGGCCATCAGCGGGACGAGGCGCTCGGTCACCCGTACGATGGCTCGGATGCCGCCGATCACGACCAGGCCGATGAGCACGGCATAGAGCACACCAACGAGCCAGGGCATCTGGTTGAGAGCGCTGTCCGCCCCGAAGACCGCCGGCACGATCACATTCATGATCTGGGCCGTCGATTGGTTGACCTGGAACATGTTGCCGGCCCCAAAGGAAGCGCCGACCATCAGCAGCGCGAAAATCACCGCCAGCACGCGTCCGAAACGGCCGAGCAACGCCCCCCGCAAGGCAAGCGCTTTGTGAAGGTAGTACATCGGCCCGCCGGAGACAACGCCGCTCTCGTCGATCTCCCGGTATTTGACACCGAGTGTGCATTCGACGAACTTCGATGTCATCCCGAATAGACCGGCCATGATCATCCAGAAGGTGGCTCCCGGTCCACCAATGGATATCGCGATGGCCACACCGGCGATGTTGCCGAGTCCCACCGTGCCTGAGAGTGCTGCGGTCAAGGCCTGAAAATGCGTGACCTCCCCGGGATCCTTGGGATCGTCATAGATTCCCCGGGCAACATCGATCGCATGCCGGAAGGCGCGAATATTGATGAAGCGCATCTTGACGGTGAAGAACAGCGCGCCGGCGATCAACCACAAAACGATCAGCGGCATGCCGACCGTCCCGTCGCTGAAAGGAGTCACGGCAAATCCCGCTCCTGAGACGGCAAGGGCAGGCTTCGTCCCCTTGTATGCGGCCAATGCGATCCGCACCTGGCCGTCTTCCGGCTGCACGGAGATATTCGCGAGCATGGAGCCGAAACGCTGCTTGATGGCAGACGAAACAAGCAAGGCCAACGCCTCGGTATCCGTCGTCGCCGGAATGGGGCGCCGGCCCGTGCAAATACGGCCGTTCTCGTCATATTCGAGGACGAGCGTCTCCCGCCCGAAGGAGACCGTCAAGCGATCACCGTCCTGCAAGCGGTCCGGTTTGACGCGGATTTCGCCGGTCAAGAGCGGCTGCGGTGTCAGGAAGGGGATCGGGATCTCGGTGAAAATCACAGCCGAAACGGCATTGGTGACGGGGGAGACCCAATCGTTGATCCGCTGAGAAAGCGTGGGCGACGGGGCCTTGCAAGCCACCATGCGGATGTCCTGCGCAGCCGCCGGCGTGATGAGCGCGACGGCGAGCAGCACCAGCAGCGACAGCTTTGCGAGCCGTTCCCGACACCACCGTGACCGTTTCCCTCGAATCGCGAACATGCCGGTCTTCCCCTTCCTGATTTCCGTTGTTGTTGGCCGGCACGGCATGAATGCCGCAACCGTGACTCGCTGTCGGCGCGTGTCCATTCACGCTGTCGGGAATAGATCAGGTCGGACAGG
>CAZJPA010000049.1:0-15323 GCA_964547755.1 uncultured Sphingomonadales bacterium | reverse complement strand
GATCATAACGATCGAAATCGCGCTTCTCGCGCGCCATGAAGGGCGTGGGGCTGGCCGCCATTTCTTCATAGAAGATCCGGTAGCGCAGCCTCTGGGCCGCCCGCACCTCCGCAAGGTCCTGCACCAGCCGCACCTCCAGCGACCCGGCCCGGGCGTAATATTCCGCCGCAGCGAGTGTCTGGGCGGCGATGACCTGCTCTTTGCCTTCGTAGTCCATGACAGATGCCCTATCCCCCGAAAGGTGACAGCATCATGACAGAAGCGCAAACGCTTGTCGAGCGCGCTTGTTCTGATCTCTTACCGCGGATTTCCCCGGTCGCGCGCCATGGTCAGATGAAAAGAGTCCGGCAAGCGCTGCGCCAGCTGCCACAGCAGCACCGCACCCGGCAGCCCGGCCAACCCTGAGATCACGAAGAACAGCGGCCAGTCCAGCCATTCGGCCAGAAAGCCCGCCGGAGCTGCGAGATAGCTGCGGGCGGTCAGCGCCAGTGCCGAGAGCAGCGCATACTGGCCGGCCGTGTATTCGCGGGCCACCAGTCGCGACAGATAGACGACGAACAGAGTGTTGCCGAAGCCGCTTGCGAGATTCTCGACACCGATCACGGCAGCAAGCGCCGCCCAGTCGCTATCGATCACGGCCGCTGCGGTCGGCGCGAGGGTCTCAGGGCCGCCGCCCTGAACGGCCAGGCGCACCAGATCGGCCAGCACCGCCAGCCAGGAAAAACCGAGATTGGAGAGAATCTGGACGCCGACCGCCAGCCACAAAGGCCCGATCAGACTGCGCCGGGCCGCCAGAACGCCGGCCAGGAACATGCCTGCAAATGTCGCAACCAGACCGAATCCCTTATAGACCCAGGCGATGGTGTCCTTCTCATAGCCGATGACCCTGACGAAGGGGCCTGAGAGCGCGCCGGCCATCGCGTCCTGCAGCTTGAAGAAGACGACGAACAGAAACACGGTCACCAGCGCTCCCCCGAATCGGCGCCACAGATCGCGCAAGGGGTCAAGAACGGCATCGCCCAGCCGCCGCAGAACCCCGGCGTCTTGTGCAGGAGGCGGCGCGTGGACGGCGGGCTCCGGCGAGACCCACAGCACCGGTAGCAGAATGGCGAGGCTGCCGCCGGCCACCAGATAGGCGAGCGGCCAGCCGAGCGATTCGGCAAGCAGCAGAATCACGATCCCGCCCATAAGCCGCGCGCCCACATACCAGGCGGCACTGTGAACCGCCGTGCCGGCGCCCAATGCCCGGGCAGAGAGGCGTTCGATGCGATAGGCATCCACGACGATATCGAAGCTGGCCGAGGCGAATGCGATCAGAACGGCGAGCACAACGGACACACCGAACAACGCGTCCCCACGCGCATAGGCGAAGGGCAGGAGGGCGCAGAGGATGACGGTCACCAACGCCGCCATCCAGCCGCGCCGCCGTCCCCAACCGGCAAAAGGCGGCGGCGGACGCAGGCGATCGAAGAGCGGCGCCCAGAGAAATTTCAAGGCATAGGCCGTGCCGGTGAGCGTGGTCAGTCCCACGAGCCCCATGCCGACCCCCTCTTCGGCCAGGCGGATGCGCCATGTCTCGCCGATCAGCCCCAGCGGCAGGCCACTCGCGAAGCCGAAGGCCAGAAAGGAAAGAACCGCCGGCTGAAGATAGACCCGCCAGCCGGTCTCCTCTCGCGTCTCGTCCGCAGGTGACGGCATCGATCCTGTCCCGTTCCCATCCGGGTTTTGTGGAAGGCCTGCAAGCGCCCACCGGGCTTGGTGGCAGATCGCAGAGCCGCCGGCAAAGCGCAAGAGGCCACCTCTTGCGCTCTTCTCCTCTCAGGCGGCCGCAGCCCAGGGTCGGCGATAGGAAAGCGCCTCGGCGATATGGGCCCGCAAAACCGTCTCGGCGCCGGCCAGATCGGCAATGGTGCGGGCGATGCGCAGGACTCGGTGGAAGCCGCGGGCGGTCAAGCGGAATTCCTGCACGGCTCGGTCCAGCATCCGGCGTCCGGCCTCGTCCGGCATGGCGAGACGCTCCAGGGCCTCGCCCGCAAGCTCGGCATTGCAGGCTGTCTCTTCAAGCCCCATGGCGCGCGCACGCTCGGCGGCGCGCCGGCGGGCGGCCATCCCCCGCTCGGCCACGACGGCCGACGGCTCGCCCAGGCGCGGGGCGAGCAGCTCTTGCGCGCGCAGGGCCGGCACCTCGATCTGGAGATCGATGCGGTCGAGAAGGGGGCCTGAGATTCGCGCCTGATAGTCGATCGCGCAGCGCGGCGCGCGCGAACAGGCCAATGCGGCATCGTCGAGATGCCCGCAGCGACAGGGATTCATCGCCGCCACCAGCTGAAACCGGGCCGGATAGCTGACATGGGCGGCCGCCCGGGCGATGACGGCCTTGCCCGATTCGAGAGGCTGGCGCAGCGCTTCAAGGGCCGCACGGGAAAATTCCGGCAGCTCGTCGAGAAACAGCACGCCGCGATGGGCGAGTGAAACCTCGCCCGGCCGCGCGCGCTGCCCGCCGCCGACCAGCGCCGGCATCGAGGCCGAATGATGCGGCGCGCGATAGGGGCGGCGTGTCACCAGCCCCTCCTCGCCCACGAGCCCCGCCAGCGAATGAATGAGCGAGACTTCCAGCGCCTCTTCCGCATTGAGCGGCGGCAGAATCGAGACGAGCCGCTCGGCGAGCATCGACTTGCCGGCGCCGGGCGGGCCGATCAGCAACAGATTGTGACCACCGGCTGCTGCGATCTCGAGCGCTCTTTTCGCCATCTCCTGGCCGCGGATGTCCGCAAGATCCGGCAGGTCACCCACCGTTGCCGGCAGGGTGCCGGGGCCGGGAGCGGCCAGCCGCCGCTCACCATTGAGATGCTGGATCAGCGCCATCAGGTGATCGGCCGGCACGAGCGCCAGCTCCGCACCGGCCCAGCGCGCCTCGCGTCCCTGCGCGGCCGGACAGACGAACGCGGCCCCGCTCGCCAACGCCGTCATCGCCGCCGGCAACACACCGGGCACCGGCAGGATGCGGCCGTCGAGACTGAGCTCGCCCAGGGCGAACAGGTCCGTCATCGCCTCGGGATTGAGCACCTCGGCCGCGCTTAGCAGCCCCAGGGCGATCGGCAGGTCGAAATGGCTGCCTTCCTTTGGCAGATCGGCCGGCGCCAGATTGACCGTGATGCGCTTGGGCGGCAAGGCGAGTCCGAGCGCAGACAGCGCCGCCCGCACCCGCTCACGCGATTCGGCGACCGCCTTGTCCGGCAGCCCCACGATCTGGAAGGCCGGCAGACCGTTGGCGAAATGCACCTGCACCTCCACCGGCCGGGCCTCGATCCCGACGAAGGCGACGGTCCGCAGGATGGCCACCATGGCTGCCCCCTCCCTCACCTGTGCCCCGCTCATGCCCCAGCCGCAAGGGGCCGCTCGTCGGCGGACGCCAAGCATGGGGCGCGGACGGCGCACCGGTCAAGGGGGACCAGTTTGCCGCAGCAGCGGGCGGGTATGCCGATTCCCACCCGCTTCCCACCCGCGTCAGGAAGGCAGCCGCGTCTCGATCGCATCCCATACCTGCGCGGCGATGTTGCGGTTGTCGAAGCGCGCAATCTCCTGAATGCCGGTGGGCGAGGTGACGTTGATCTCGGTCAGGTAATGCCCGATCACGTCGATACCGACGAAAATCAACCCCTGCGCGCGCAGATGCGGCGCCAGCGCTTCGCAGATCTCGCGGTCGCGGGCGGTGAGTTGCGCGGGCTCGGCGCGGCCGCCGACATGGAGATTGGACCGCGCCTCGCCCGGCGGCGGGACGCGGTTGATGGCGCCCACGGGTTCGCCGTCCACCAGGACGATTCGCTTGTCGCCCTTCTTCACGTCGGGCACATAGCGCTGAACCATCAAGGGCTCACGGTAGATATCGAAGAACAGCTCCACCAAGGCGTTCAAATTCTCATCCTCCGGGCGGATATGGAACACGCCGGCGCCGCCGTTGCCGTAAAGCGGTTTCACGATGATGTCGCCATACTCTTCGCGGAAGGCTTCGATTTCGTCCTTGCGCCGGGTGATCAGCGTCGGCGGCATGAGTTCCGCGAAATGGGTCGCATAGAGTTTCTCCGGGGCGTTGCGCACGCCGACCGGATCATTGACGACCAGGGTGCGCCCCTTGAGATGCGCGAGGATATGGGTGGCCGTGATATAGGCCAGATCGAAGGGCGGATCCTGGCGCATCAGCACGACATCGACCGCCGAAAGATCGAGAATCTGCGGCTCGCCTTTCTCGTAATGGCGTCCCTGTTCGGGGAAGACGGTCAGCGGATAAGCATAGGCACGCACCTCATCCTGCCGCCAGGACAGGTCGGCCGGCAGATAGTGAAACAGTCTATATCCGCGCCGCTGCGCCTCGAGGGCCAGTGCGAAGGTGCTGTCGGCGGTGATATCGATCGATTCGATCGGATCCATCTGGATCGCAACGGCCAGTGCGCACATGGTGACCGTCTTCCTTCCTCATCCAGGCTCTTCACACGAATACGACAGCCGCGCCTGCCGACGCCGCTGCTTACTCTTCCCATATGACGTTTTCGAACCGCCGGGGAAGATGTCTGCCTTCCCAGACGACGACATCGAAGCGCACGGGGGCGTCCATGAGGCCGGTTTTCGCCAGATGATAGCGGGCCGCACGCGCCAGCCGTGCCTGCTGGCGGGGCGAGAGCACCTCATCGGCCACGAAGGCCGAACCGGCGGGTCCCCGTCGCTTGACCTCGACGAACAGCACCATCCGCCCCTTGCGCAAGACGAGATCGAGCTCCCCATAGGGCGTGCGCAGACGTCGGGCCATCAGGCGCCAGCCCCGCAGCCGATAGCCCGATGCCACCAGCCATTCGGCCAGACGCCCGGCGCGCTCCGCCCGGCGCCGACGGACCGTCTCCAGACTTCTGGCGCACATTCCCGCTATCCTCACTCCTGTTCGTCGGCGGCGGGTGTGCACGGAGATATGTTCTCCTCTTTCGCCGCCAACAGCATGGCATAGAGCCGCTTGCGGTCGTATCCCGTGCGGCGCGCGACGATGCGCGCGGCCTTGGCGGGGGGATGGCGACGCGCCTCGGCGAGCAACAGGGCGCGGACATCGGCCTCGGATGGGGCGTCTTGGGCCGTCTTCTTAGGGGGCGGCGCGATGACCAGCACGATCTCGCCTTTGCGCGGTGTGTCTTCGAGGCTGTCCGCCAAGGCGCGCAAGCTCGTGCGGCGGATCTCCTCATGGCGCTTGGTGAGCTCGCGGGCAAGCACGACTTCCCGATCGCCCAGAATCGCCAGCATGTCGGCGAGCGCGGCGGCCAGGCGGTGCGGCGCCTCGTAGACGACGAGGGTGGCCGGCACGGCGGCGATCCGGGCCAGCCAGGTCTGCCGCTCGCTGCGTTTGGCGGGGGGAAAGCCGCAGAAGAGGACCGGCGGCGCCGGCATGCCGGCAACCGAGAGAGCGGCGGTGAGCGCAGAGGGGCCGGGAATCGGCACCACCGGCAGACCGCGCCGCGTGGCCTCCGCCACGAGGGCTGCGCCGGGATCGCTCACCAGCGGGGTCCCGGCGTCACTTGCGAGCACGACGCGCCGGCCTTGCGCGACGGCGTCCAGGATCCGCGCGATGGTCTGCGGCGGGCTGTGCGCATCGAAGCGACGGAGCCGTCCTGCGATGCCCAACGCCGCCAACAATTTGCGGGTGACCCGGGTGTCCTCGCACCAGATTTCGTCCGCCTGTGCCAGCAGTCGGATGGCGCGCAGGCTCAGATCGCCCAGATGGCCGATCGGCGTCGCCAGCACATAGAGTGCCGGGCCGAGCTCTTCCTCTCCCGCCAGCCGCGCCAACCGTTCCGGGTCCCAAATCGGCCGCATTTCTTCGCTCATGACCAGTCTTTGCCTGTCCGGGTCCAAGCGCCCCCAGGGTGGACGCGCCCCGTCCGGCCATCCGCCGGCTTTGCTCCGAGCGAGCATCTCGCATAAAAGACCAACAGGCAAGCTGGATGACGGGCCGTGCGGACCGGCCCATCGAAGACGATCACGACAACGCAAGACGAAGGGCGGACATGCGGCAGCAGACTTCAAGACGGCTTTCCGGGAAAACGGCCGGTCTTGTCGGTTGTCTCCTGGCCGTGCTGACGTTGGCGGCCTGCGCCGGGGGGGCGCCGTCGCCACATCCGCCGTCCGCAGTCGCTCCGTCGGCCGAAGCGCGAATCCCCCCCCATGCCTTACCCGGCCAGCCGTCCACGGCTCCCGCCTTTCCCGAACCGGAAGGCAGCATCCCGATCGCCCTGCTGCTGCCGCTGAGCGGTCCGCAAGCCGATACCGGTGCTGCCCTGCGCAAGGCGGTGGAGCTGGCCTTCTTCGATGCCTCGGATCCCCGCCTGCGAATCCTTGTCCAGGACACCGCCGGCACGGCCGAGGGGGCCAGACGAGCGGCGGAACGGGCGGTCGCTGAAGGCGTGCGCGTCGTGATCGGCCCCCTGCTCTCGCAGGCCGTGACGGCGGCTGCACCGGTGCTGGAACGCGCCGGCATTCCGACGCTGGCGCTCACCAGCGACACCCACACCGCGCGCCCCGGTCTGTGGCCGCTCGGATTCGCGCCGGAAGCCGATGTCGCCCGCATCCTGCGCTTCGCCGCCGCCCATGGCCACAGACGGTTGGCGGCGCTGCTGCCGGAAACAGCCTATGGCGAGCGCGTTCTCAGTGCCCTCGGTCCCGCTTTGCATGAGACCGGCATGGCGATCGTCGCCCTTGCTCGTTATCTGCCCAATGCCGCCGCCTTGGACGGGCCGGTGCGGCAAATCGCCCGCTATGACGAGCGGCACCGGGCGCTTGCCGCCGAACGCGCCGTGCTCCAAGCATTGGGGGACGATCTCTCGCAGGAGATCCTGGCCGAACTGGACAAGCGCGACACTCTGGGCAAACCCGGCTTCGATGCGCTGCTGCTTGCCGAAGGAGATCCGCTCATCCGGTCGCTCGCGCCGCTGCTCGCCTACTATGACGTGGACGCCACCGCCATCCGGTTTCTGGGCACGGGACTGTGGGACGATCCGGTGGTCCTGCGCGAGCCCAATCTGCGCGGCGCCTGGTTTCCGGCACCGGACCCGAAACGCCCCCATGCGCTGATCGCCCGGCTGGAGAAACGCTTCGGCGGTCGCTTTCCGCGGATCGCGACATTGGCCTATGACGCCATGGCCCTCGTCGCCTTTCTGGCCCGCGAACCCCAGGTCTCGCGCCGCCTGACCATCGCCGCCTTCACGGATCCGCGCGGCTTCGTCGGCATCGACGGCCCCTTGCGGTTGCACCCGGACGGCCGTGTGGAACGGCATTTGGCCGTTCTTGAAGTCCGGCGGAACGGCTTTGCGGTGATCGCACCGGCCGACCCGCATTTCCTCTTGTCTCCCGTTTCCTAGCCGCCTCTCCCTCCCCCCGAAACCTGCAGCCGACACCGACTGGCCCGCCCAAGAGGCGGCGGCCGCCCACACCCGGCTTCGGCGCATGCAGGAGCATACCATATAACGACATAAAGATTTCTTTATGCTTGTGGGGCACGCTCGCCTCGGCTATAGAGCGCGAGGCGATGGTGGGGCTTTCCTCCTGCTGGATTGGGAATGGAAAACCGGCCGAAGGACAAGCGGCAAGCAAGATGGTATGAGGAGTATGGCGACGGTGACGGGCACGGACTGCACGCGCGACAAGCGTCATCTGTTCACGAGCGAATCGGTCTCTGAGGGGCATCCCGACAAGGTGGCGGACCAGATCTCGGATGCGATCCTCGATCTTTATCTCTCCCGCGACCCGCAGGCGCGCGTGGCGGTGGAGACGCTGGTGACCACCAATCGAATCGTCTTGGCCGGCGAGGTGCGCGGGCCGGAAGACATCACGCCCGCTGATCTGGAGGAGACGGCGCGACGCGTCGTGCGTGAGATCGGCTACGAGCAGCCGGGTTTTCACTGGGAGAAAGCGGATATCGCCTGCTACGTGCACGAACAGTCGCCGGATATCGCGATGGGGGTAGACGCCGATCCCGAGGGCGCCAAGGACGAAGGCGCCGGAGACCAGGGTATCATGTTCGGCTATGCCTGTCGCGAGACACCGGAGCTGATGCCGGCGGCGATCCAGTACGCCCATGCCATCTTGCGCGAGCTCGCCCGTATCCGCCACAGCGGCGAAACCGACATGCTTGAGCCCGACGCCAAGAGCCAAGTCACCCTCATCTACGAGAACGGACGACCGGTCAAGGCGCACAGCGTCGTGGTCTCGACCCAGCACAAGCCCGGTGTCGACCAAAAGGTTCTGCGCGATTTCGTGCGCGAGGTGGTGGAGCGCGTGCTGCCCGCAGGGTGGATGTGCGCGGATGCGGAATTCTACGTCAATCCCACCGGCAAGTTCGAGATCGGCGGGCCGGAGGGCGACGCGGGGCTGACGGGCCGTAAGATCATTGTGGACACCTATGGCGGCGCGGCCCCGCACGGCGGCGGTGCGTTTTCGGGCAAGGACCCGACCAAGGTGGACCGTTCGGCGGCTTATGCTGCCCGCTATCTGGCGAAAAACGTCGTGGCAGCGGGCTTGGCCGAGCGCTGCACCATCCAGCTCGCCTACGCGATCGGCGTCTCGCGGCCGCTTGCGCTCTACACCGATCTGCATGGAACCGGCGAGATCTGCGAGGAGCGGCTCTCCGAAGTGCTCCAGGAGCTCGTGAACCTAAGTCCGCGCGGCATTCGTGAGCATCTGGGCCTCAATCGCCCGATCTACCGCCGCACCGCAGCCTACGGTCATTTCGGCCGCGAACCGGAGGCCGACGGCGCCTTTTCCTGGGAGCGCCTTGATCTTGTGGATGCGTTGAAACGCGCCTTCAACGCGAGCTGACCCCTGCGCACTTGACCTCTGGCCGCCGAACAGGCACCAGCTTGGCCCTTCCCGCCGGAGCGGACGGTGAGCGCCATGAGCCAACGGCCGAACGATGCGACAATCAGCGACCCCACCGCCGGGCTGCCGACAAGACGCAAGCCCGCCGACCGTCGCTTCCACGGCCGGCGGATCGGGCCGGGCCTGTCCGCGCGCCAGAAGCGGCTGCTCGAAGACGCGCTGCCGCGTGTCGCGATCACATCGGATCGCCTTCGGACCGCGCGCGCCGTCCCGCCCGCGGCGTTCTTCAGCCGACCCTTCGCCCGCCATGCGCTCGAGATCGGCTTCGGCAAGGGCGAGTTCCTGCTGGCGCGCGCGCAAGCCGAACCGGACACCGGCTTCATCGGGGCCGAGCCGTATTTGAACGGCGTCGTCGCGCTTCTCGACGCGATGCTGGCCGCGAATGTCACCAACATCCGGATCTATGCGGACGACGTCCGTGATCTTCTGGAACGCCTTGCGCCCGGCTCGCTGGATGCCGTCTATCTGATCCATCCGGACCCCTGGCCCAAGCGTCGCCACGCCAAGCGCCGTTTCATCAATCCGGAAAACCTCGATCTCGTTGCGCGTGTTCTCAAAGTCGGTGGTCGCTTTCTCGTGGTGAGCGACGATCCCGTCTACCAGCGCTGGACGGCGATCGTGATGGCGCACCGCAGCGACTTCGTATGGACCGCAAACGGCCCGCAAGACTGGCGGACCCCCCCGCCCGAATGGTGCGAGACGCGTTATGCCGGCAAGGCCGCGGCCGAAGGACGACATGATGTCTTCTTCGTCTACCGGCGGTGCTGACCGCACCCCGCTCAGTCGTCATCCTCCCATTTGCCGATTCCCCTCTGCCGAACAGCCCTTGCCAGAAGCCAGCCGCCGCCGTATATAGGGGAAGAGTGCACCTCCTTCACATGGGACGTGAGTGTGGGGAGTGGGTCTCCAAGAGGGACCCGCTCTTTTCGCACGAGGCGCTAGAGGCTCTCGAGGGCGAGCAACGATCGTGGATCCGGGCGAGCACGAGATCACGGATGAAGACCGGCTGGGCGCGGCGCAAGAAACACCGCTCATCGGCCGGCTCTACGAGATCATCGAGCCGGTGGTCGAGCGGCTGGGCTATCGGCTCGTGCGCGTCCTGCTGATGGGCGGCGCGGGTCGGTCGCGGCTGCAGGTGATGGCCGAACGCCCCGAAGGGGGCTTGGGCGTGGATGACTGTGTCGCGATCAGCCGTGAGCTCGATCCCGTACTCGATGTCGCAGACCCCATTGCCGGATCCTATGTGCTCGAAGTCAGCTCGCCCGGCATTGACCGGCCGCTGACCAAAGTCGGCGATTTTGCGCGGTTCGTCGGCGAGCAGGTCGCCATCGAGACAGACACGCCGATCGCCGGCCGGCGGCGCTTCAAGGGACGTCTCATGGGGCGGGAGGGGCGCGAGGTGATCGTCGTCGACGAAGCCGGTGCGCGGGTGCGGCTGCCGATTGCGCAGATCACCAAGGCCCGGTTGATGGCCGGCAAAACGATGTTCGTCGCTGCGCCCGGATCAGGCAGGACGAATGGCCGAGGGAGAAGGAAGAGATGAGCGTGACCGCAAACAGGCTGGAGCTGCTGCAGGTCGCCGATGCGTTGGCGCGCGAGAAGGCGATTGACCGTGAGATCGTCTTGTCCGCCATGGAGGAGGCGATCCAGAAAGCGGCCAAGTCCCGCTATGGCGCCGAACACGATATCCGCGCCCAGATCGACCGCAAGACCGGCGAGACCCGGCTGTTCCGCGTGCTCGAGGTGGTGGAAGACGTCGAGGATCCGGCCAGCCAGATCACGCTCGAGGAAGCGAAGGTCAAAAAAGCGGACGCCAAGATCGGTGATTTCGTCGCCGAGTCGCTGCCGCCCGTGGAATTCGGCCGTATCGCTGCCCAGACGGCGCGTCAGATTATTCTCCAGAAGGTCCGCGACGCCGAACGCGAACGGCAATACAACGAATACAAGGACCGGGTGGGTGAGATCGTCACCGGCGTCGTCAAGCGCGTGGAATATGGCAATGTCATCTTGGATCTCGGACGCGCCGAGGCGATCATGCGGCGCGACCAGCAGATCCCGCGCGAGCATTTCCATATGGGAGACCGCGTGCGCGGCCTGATCTACGACGTCCGGCGCGAGACGCGCGGCCCCCAGATCTTCATGTCCCGCGCGAAGCCCGAATTCATGGCCGAGCTGTTTCGGCAGGAGGTGCCCGAGGTCTATGAGGGCATCGTCGAGATCAAGGCGGTGGCCCGCGATCCGGGTTCGCGCGCGAAAATCGCCGTGCTCTCGCATGACCCCTCCATCGATCCGGTGGGCGCCTGCGTCGGTATGCGCGGCAGCCGCGTGCAGGCCGTGGTCAACGAGCTGCATGGCGAAAAAATCGACATCATTCCCTATGATCCGGATCCTGCAAGCTTCATCATCAGCGCCCTTGCCCCGGCCGAAGTGACCAAGGTGGTGCTCGATGAGGAAAAGTGCCGCGTCGAGGTGGTGGTGCCCGACGAGCAGCTCTCGCTGGCAATCGGGCGGCGCGGCCAGAACGTGCGGTTGGCCAGCCAGCTGACGGGCTGGACCATAGACATTCTCACCGCCCAGGAGGAATCCGAACGCCGTCAGCAGGAATTCAAGGAAAGCAGCGAACGCTTCATGCGCGAGCTCGATGTGGACGAAACCCTGGCCCAGCTGCTCGTCGTTGAGGGCTTCTCGGACGTGGAAGAGATCGCCCTCGTGGAGACCGAAGAGCTGCTCGCCATAGAGGGATTCGACGAGGATCTCGTCGCCGAGTTGCAGCGCCGGGCTCGTGAAGCGCTGGAGCGCCGGGAGGCGGAGGCGCGAACCCGGGCGATCGAGGCGGGTGCGGAAGAAGCCTTGGTCGATCTCGCAGGCATGCAGCCCATCTGGGCCGAGCGTCTGGCTGAATCCGGCGTGAAGACGGTGGAGGAGCTGGCGGGCTTTGCCGTCGATGAGTTGATCAGCGACCGTGATGCCCCCTTGCGCACGGCTGACATCACCCGCCAGCAGGCTGAAGACCTGATCATGCAGGCGCGCCTCAAACTCGGCTGGATCACCGAGGAGGACATCGCCCGCGCCAAGGCCGAAGCCGAATCGGCGGCGACCGTCCTGACGACCGCCGGCGACGAGGACGCAGACACAGAAACCGCCACCACCCCGGCGACCGGTTCGCCGGCGGTGGATGCATGACCGTTCGCAAGATGACAGGGAGGCCGACCGATTTCGGGCACGAGCGGACAGCGACGCGAACGGCGATGCGTGCTTTGCCGCCAGGTGGCGGGCGACGGCATGCTGCTGCGACTCGTGCGCGCACCGGATGGCGGAGTGGTCGCCGACATCCATGAAAAGCTGCCCGGTCGTGGGGCTTGGGTGCATCTGGATCGCGCGGCTGTCGAAACGGCCCTTGCCCGCGGAACACTGGCCCGCGCGCTGGCCGCCTCCTGGCGCCAGCCGGTGAGTCGGGACGCGCTCGGTCCGGATCTGCTTGCGCTCATCGAGACGGGATTGCGTGAGCGGGTGCTCGCCCGTCTCGGACTGATGCGTCGTTCCGGCCGACTCGTCCTCGGTGCCGACGCCACCCAGGCCGCCATACGGGCAGGCAAGGTCACGTTGCTGGTGCTGGCGCGTGATGCCGGCGAGAACGCCCGCGCGAAAACCCTCTCTCATGCCCGTGCTTGCGCGCTGCCGGTTCTCGATCTCTTCGATCGCACGGAATTGGCCTTGGCCTTGGGACGCGATAATGTGGTACAGGCGGCGCTGGTGACATCCTTGCCTGCGCGTTTCGCACGGGATGTGGCACGATTTCGTCTGTGGTCGGGCGCAGGAAAAGCCGGTTCGGTCTGCGTGCCGACCGGCAGACAGGCGCAAAAACGGGAAATGCAGGGCGGGGCGCTGAGCGTCGCCGGATGAAGAGGTCTGACAAGAGCCGATGAGTGACGACAAGAAACTGACGCTGACCACCCGCAAGCCCTTGACGCTCAAGGGGCGTGAAGGAGCCGTGCGCGCAACCGGCGGCAGCGCGCGCAAGGCTGTCGTTGTCGAACGCCGACGCAAGCGCGTGATCAAGAAGCCGGGTGCCGAGCAACCGCCGGCGCAGTCCCCGATCAGCGAGGAAGAGGCCCCCCAGCCGGCCGCCACACCCACCTCCGAACCGACGCCGGTCGAAACGTCGGAAGCGCATCTGACCCCTGAAGAAATCGCCGCCCGCAAGCGGGCTCTTGAGGCCTTGGAAAAGGAGCGGCAGCGGCTCGAGGAAGAACGCAAGCGCCTCGAAGAAGAAGCCCGCCGGCGTGAGGAGGAACGGCGGCGCGAGGAGGAGCGTCGGCGCCGGGAAGCGGCCGAGGAAGCCCTGCGCCGGGCCACCGAGGAAGAGGCCAAGGCGCAAGGCGAGGAGCCGGCTGCGGCCGCGGACGAAGAACAGCGGGCCGAAGAAGAGGCGCGTCACCAGGTCGAAGAGGCGGCCCGTCGCGAGCGCGAGGAGCGCGAACGCCGCAAAGCGGAAAAGAAGGCGGTCGCCGGGCGGCCTGCGGCTTCCGAAACCGAAGGCGAACGACGCGAGCGGACCCGCCGCGAGCGCGAGCGGGAAGAAGCCGAGCGGCGCAGCCGTGCCCGGCGCCTGCGCGAGGAGGAAGAGGAGCGCCGCAAGGGCAAGCTCACGGTGGCCCGCGTCCTCGCCGGCGATCTCGACGAAGAGCGGCCGCGCTCATTGGCCGCCTTCCGCCGTGCCCAGGCCAAGCGCCGCAAGAAAACGGACGGTCAGCCCGTCCAGAAGCAGAAACGCGAGGTGGTGATCCCCGAGGCGATTACCGTCAAGGAACTGGCCGAGCGCATGGCCGAGAAGGGCACCACGGTCATCAAAACACTCATGAAACTTGGCGTGATGGCCACCATCAACGACACGCTGGACCAGGACACGGCCGAACTCGTCGTCGTCGAACTCGGGCATGAGGCGAAGCGGGTCTCGGAGGCCGATGTCGAGCAGGTGCTCCAGACCGAAGAAGACCGCCCCGAAGACTTGAAGCCCCGGCCGCCGGTGGTCACCGTCATGGGGCATGTCGATCACGGCAAGACATCGCTGCTCGATGCCCTGCGCGAGACCGACGTTGTCGCGCATGAGGCCGGGGGCATCACCCAGCATATCGGCGCCTATCAGGTGGTGGTGCGCGACGGTGCCCGGATCACCTTCATCGACACGCCGGGCCATGAGGCCTTCACCCAGATGCGGGCCCGCGGCGCTCAGGTGACCGATATCGTCGTGCTGGTGGTCGCCGCCGACGACGGCGTGATGCCGCAGACGGTCGAGGCCATCAACCACGCCCGCGCCGCCGAGGTGCCGATGATCGTCGCCATCAACAAGATCGACAAGCCCGGCGCCGATCCTGATCGGATCCGCCAGGAGCTGCTCCAATACAATGTGCAGGTGGAAAAACTCGGCGGCGAGGTGCTCGATGTCGAGGTTTCGGCCTTGAAGCGTGAGGGGTTGGACGACCTCATCGAGGCGATCCTGCTGCAGGCCGAGCTGCTTGATCTCAAGGCCAATCCGGACCGCCCGGCCGAAGGCGTGATCATCGAGGCCAAGCTGGAACAGGGGCGCGGACCGGTTGCGACCGTATTGGTCCGCCGCGGCACGCTGCATGTGGGCGATGTCTTCGTCGGCGGTGCCGAATGGGGCCGGGTGCGTGCGATGATGGACGAGCGCGGCCGCAAGCTGACGGAAGCCGGCCCCTCTCGTCCAGTCGAGGTGTTGGGATTCCAGGGCACGCCCGAGGCCGGAGACGACTTCGTGGTGGTCTCCGACGAAGCCAAGGCGCGCGAGGTTTCCGAATACCGCAAGGAGCAGCGGCGGCGCAAACGCCTGACCCGCGGCGCGACCAGTGTCGAGGCCCTTCTGTCCAAGCTGAAGGAAAGCAAGGCCCTGGAGTTCCCGGTGATCGTCAAGGCCGATGTCCAGGGCTCGCTGGAAGCGATCGTCCAGGCACTGGAGAAGATCGGCAACGAAGAGATCCGCGCCCGGGTTATCCACGCCGCCGTCGGCGGTGTCACCGAAACGGACGTGACCCTGGCCGAGGCCTCCGACGCGCTGATCATCGGCTTCAACGTGCGGGCCAATCGGCAGGCGCGCGAAGCGGCCGAGCGTGAAGCTGTGGCCATCAAATATTACAGCATCATCTATGATCTGATCGAGGACATCAAAGCGATGATGGCCGGCCGCCTCGGCCCGCAGATCGAGGAGACCGTCATCGGCCGGGCCGAAGTGCGGGCGGTGTTCCAAGCCGGCAAGGCCGGCAAGGCGGCGGGTGGTCTGGTCACCGAAGGCGTGATCCGGCGCAGCGCCCACGCCCGCCTCACGCGGGACGATGTGACCGCCCATGACGGCCGATGGTCCGCGCTCCGGCGCCGCAAGGACGATGTCGAGGAAG
>CAZJPA010000048.1:0-15405 GCA_964547755.1 uncultured Sphingomonadales bacterium | reverse complement strand
GCTGGAGATGGCCTCTGCCGCCAGCTGGATTCGCCGGATAAACCGGCGAATGACGATTCGGTTATCGGTGATCAGTTATCAGTTATCAGTCGTCAGTTATCAGTCATCGGTGATCAGACCTGAAAGCGGCGAATGATATGGATGGGGAAGACGGCCGTCACACGCCTTCCCCTCTCCGATAACTGATCACCGCCCCCTAATCACTGATCACCGATATTTGATCACTGATCACCGGTCTTCTGATCACTGGAATGCCATGCGCCCCTCCCTTCCGACGCCTGATGACCGAATCGGCGATCGCCCGTGCCCTTCCCCCTCACATTGCGTTGGACGTGGTATTGGACACCCAGCTCGCCGATCAATGACCGAAAACGAAACAACCGTCATGACGGCTGAGCGATCGTTGCGGATCATGTCTTGCCCCATGATCTTGCATGGCCGGGTGCCGGGAGGCTAATGCTGACGTTGTTGCAGTGCGAAAGGCACCAGCCGTTCCTTCGCAACGGCCGGGGCGATGAATGTTGGGCGGACGCATGGATGCAACGCGTGCAATTTCCCTGATGGAAGGCTTTCCAAGACCTGAGCGGGAGGCTTGGCAACAGGCTGTTGAAAACCGGCTCAAGGCCGACATCGCACGGCTTGCTTCGTCCACGGACGATGATCTGCCGATTGCACCACTTTATACGCGGTCCGATCAGCCGTCCGCACCGGATTTCGCCGGCCTGCCCGGTTTTGCGCCGAAGCTGCGCGGCGCGCGCGCGGACGAACGTCGCTGTCGCAACATGCCGCGGCTTGATGCTCCCGATCCAAACCAGGCCCGCACCGATGCCCTGACCGCCCTCGAAGGCGGGGCGGACGGTCTCGTTGTCGTCATCGATGACGGTCGGCCAGAGGACCAGGATGCCGAAGGGATCGTCCTGCCGCTTGCGGAAGGGGCAATCGGCGAAGCGCTGGAGACGCTTCTTGCAGAGGTGCGGCTGGACTGGGCGCCGGTCGTGCTCGAGGCCGGACTTGCCGGCGATCGCGTGGCCGATGCGTTTCTCCAGCTTTGCCGGCGACGTGGACAGCATCCGGCCGCCGGCTCCAATCTGGGTCTCGATCCACTGGCGATGGCGGCGCGTGTGGGCGAGAAGGGGCGCGAAAAGCTGCGATCTACTCTTTCCTGGGCGCAAGAGACGGTTCTAGAAGAGGCCGAGAGCCCGGCGGTGCTGCGCTTGAGCGGCCGTGTCTGGCACGATGCAGGCGCGAGCGAAGCCCAGGAGCTGGCCATTTTGTGCGCCGGCTTGGTGGAGGCCTTGCGCACGGGCGAGGCGTTGGGAATCGCACCGGAAGAGTTGGCCCGACGCACGGATCTCCATCTCATGGCCGATGCGGACTTTCTGCTCTCCATCGCCAAGCTCCGGGCCGCGCGCGCGCTTGTCCACCGCATGGCCGAAGCCGCGGGGCTGACGACCGGCATGCGTGAGCTGACGGCCGAGACGGCGCCGCGCATGTTCACGCGTTATGATCCCTGGACGAACATCCTGCGCGCAACCTTGGCTGCACAGGCGGCGCTGATCGGTGGGGCGGCGGCGGTCACCGTGCGCCCGCATACCGATGCCTTGGGATTCGCTGATGCCCATGCCCGGCGCATCGCCCGCAATATTCCACTGATCATGATGGAAGAATCGGCGCTTCGGCAGACGATGGACGCAGCCGGAGGAAGCTATGCCCTCGAGACATTGACCCGCAAACTCGCCGAACACGCCTGGAGGCTGTTCCAGCGGATCGAGCGCATGGGCGGGCTGGCGGCAGCCGTCGCTTCGGGAGAAATTGCCGAGATGATCGGCGAGGTGGCCCGCCGGCGGTGTGATGAGATCGCAACCCGCCGCCGACCGATTACGGGCGTGTCCGAATATCCCCATCTCGATGAGCAGCTGCCTGCGCCGCCCGACGGCCCCAGCCGGTCCAGGTTGCGCGCAGCGGCCGGTGTCGTCGGCCCTGCACCGGATGCCCGTTGGTCCTTCCGCCCCATGCGACTTGCGGCGGATTTCGAGGCCTATCGCGCGTTCTCGGACAGGCTGCTCGCCGAGCACGGCAACCGCCCGCAGATCTTCCTCGCGAATATCGGCCCCATCGCCCGCCACACGGCCCGGGCGACCTTTGCGGCGAATGCCTTTGCCGCCGGCGGCATCGCGCCGATCACCAATAGCGGATTTCCGAATGCAGACGAGATGGCGGCCGCCTTTCGGACGAGCGGGGCAAGGATCGCCGTCATATGCGGACATGACGCCGATTACGACACACAGGCAGCCGCCTTTGCCACCGCCTTGAAAGAAGCGGGAGCGACCTGTGTCTGGCTCGCCGGCAGGCCGAAACCGGAGCAGGCCGAGGCGTGGCGCCGGGCCGGCGTGAACCGCTTCATCGGGCGCGGCTGCAATATGCTGACGGAATACGATGCCGCGCTCGCTGCACTGGATCTTGCCTCGCCGCGGGGACAGGCCGGGAAGGAATGACCATGTCACGGCTTCCGGATTTCACGAAGATTGCGCTCGACTGGAAGCATGGGAGCGATCGCGCGGCCTGGGAGAAGGCCTTTGCGGCCGAAGCAGGTATCACACCGCAGGAGGCAACGCTGACGACGGCGGCCGGACTGGCGCTGCAACCGCTGTATGCCGATGCCGAACGGCGGAATCTTGACTTCCTCGACGCCCTGCCGGGTTTCCCGCCCTATCTGCGGGGGCCGTATCCGACGATGTATGTCACGCGCCCCTGGACCATCCGCCAGTATGCCGGGTTCTCCACAGCGCGCGAATCGAACGCCTTTTACCGCCGCAATCTCGCCGCCGGCCAGAAGGGGCTGTCGATCGCCTTCGACCTGCCGACACATCGCGGCTACGACAGCGACGATCCCCGTGTCGCCGCCGATGTCGGTATGGCCGGGGTGGCGATCGACTCGATACTCGACATGCGCGAGCTGTTCGCCGGCATTCCGCTCGATCAGATGTCGGTGTCGATGACGATGAATGGCGCGGTCCTGCCGATCATGGCGCTTTATATCGTGGCCGCGGAAGAGCAGGGCGTGAAACCGGAACAGCTTTCCGGGACCATCCAGAACGACATCCTCAAGGAGTTCATGGTCCGCAACACCTACATCTACCCACCTGAACCCTCGATGCGGATCGTGGCCGACATCTTCGCCTATACCGCCCGCCACATGCCGAAATTCAACTCGATCTCGATCTCCGGCTACCACATGCAAGAGGCGGGAGCGACGGTGGACCTCGAGCTCGCCTACACGCTGGCAGACGGCCTCGAATATGTCCGCACGGGGCTCAAGGCCGGCCTCAATGTCGATGATTTTGCGCCCCGCCTTTCCTTTTTCTTCGCAATCGGCATGAACTTCTGGGAGGAGGTGGCCAAGCTTCGCGCCGCGCGGGCGCTGTGGGCGAAACTGATGCGTCAATTCGCACCCAAGAATTCCCGCTCGCTGATGCTGCGCACCCATTGCCAGACATCCGGCTGGTCGCTGACCGCCCAGGACGTCTACAACAATGTCACCCGCACCATGATCGAAGCGCTGGCGGCGGCGCTGGGCGGCACACAGTCGCTGCATACCAACAGCTTTGACGAGGCGCTGGCGCTGCCCACCGATTTTTCGGCCCGCATCGCCCGCAACACCCAGATCCTGCTGCAGCAGGAATCCGGGATCTGCCGCATAGTGGACCCCATGGGCGGTTCATACGCATTGGAACGCCTCACCCATGATCTGGCCGCCCGCGCCTGGGCCCATATCGAGGAAGTCGAAGCGGCCGGCGGGATGACGCGGGCGATCGTCGCCGGCTTACCCAAGATGCGGATCGAAGAGGCGGCCGCCCGCACGCAGGCACGCATCGATTCCGGCGAGCAGGTGATCATCGGCGTCAACAAATTCGTGCCGGAGGACGAACCACCGGTCGATGTGCTCAAGATCGACAACCGCGCGGTACGCGCCGAACAGATCGAAAAGCTGAAGCGACTCAGAGCCGAGCGCGACGAAGAAGCCGTGCAGCGCGCCCTCGATGCCTTGACGCGGGCAGCCGAAACGGGCGAGGGCAATCTCTTGGCGTTGGCGGTGGAAGCGGCGCGTGCGAAAGCGACCGTGGGCGAGATTTCCGCAGCGCTGGAGACAGTCTTCGGCCGCTATGCCGCCGAGCCGCGCACCATCGGCGGGGTCTATGCGGGGGCGATGAGGAATGCGGAGATGATGGAAGAGCTGCGCAGACGCACGGCGGCCTTTCTCGAGGCCCACGGCCGTCGGCCGCGCATTCTCGTCGCCAAGCTTGGCCAGGACGGTCACGATCGCGGTCAGAAGGTGATCGCCTCGGCCTTCGCCGACCTCGGCTTCGACGTCGATGTCGGCCCCTTGTTCCAAACACCGGAAGAGGTGGCCCGCCAGGCGGTGGAGAATGATGTCCATGTCGTCGGTGTATCCACGCTCGCCGGCGGGCATCTGGGGCTCGTGCCGGCGCTCCGGAAAGCGCTGGCAGGGATGGGCCGGCCGGACATTCTGGTCGTCGTCGGCGGTGTGATCCCACCGCAGGATGTGCCGGCTCTCTTGGAATCCGGGGCGGCGGCCGTCTTCCTGCCGGGCACCGCCATTCCGAAAGCGGCCGGCGCGCTGCTCGACATCCTGGAAGGTCGCCCGGCACCCGACTGTTCCACCGGGAAATCCGCACGGAAGGCGGCCTCATGAGCGCGGATGAGACCGTCGTGGCTGAGGCACCGCCCGGCTTTCCGTCACTCGACGCATTGCGCACAGGGGTTCTTGCGGGTGACCGGATCATGCTGGCGCGCGCGATCACCCTGGTTGAGAGCCGTCATCCCGCGCACCGACAAGCCGCAGAAGCTCTGCTCGCGTCTCTCCTGCCCCATGTCGGCAAGGCCCACCGCATCGGCATCTCCGGCGTGCCGGGAGTCGGCAAGTCCACCTGCATCGAGGCGCTGGGGCTGAAGCTGCTGGAGGCGGACCACCGCGTGATGGTGCTCGCCATCGATCCGTCTTCCGAGCTGTCCGGCGGCGCTATTCTCGGCGACAAGACACGCATGACCCGGCTTGCAGCGGCCGAGGGCGCCTTCGTGCGGCCGACGGCCTCGGCCGGCCGGTTGGGCGGCGTGGCGGCGGCGACCCGCGACGTCATGCTGCTCGGTGAGGCGGCCGGTTTCGACCGCATCATTGTCGAGACCGTCGGCACCGGCCAGTCGGAGACGGAAGTCGCCGATCTCGTCGACAGCTTCATGCTCCTGCTGCTGCCGAGTGCCGGCGACGAGTTGCAAGGCATCAAGAAGGGTGTGATGGAGCACGCCGATATTTTCGTCGTCAACAAGGCGGACCGGCATCCGCAAGCGGCGAAGACCGCTGCACGCGACATCAAGGCGGCGCTCCGCATCCTGCGCGCCGGGGTGCGCGACAGCTGGGTGCCGCCGGTGCTGACCGTCTCGGCGCTGACCGGTGAAGGGATAGCGGAGGTGATCGCGGCTCTTGACCGCCACCGCGCCTGGCTCATCGAGAGCGGCGAAGGCGAATCCCGCCGACGCGCCCAACGCCGACGCTGGTTACGGGAAGCGATGGCGGAAGCGCTCGCCGAGCTGTGGGATCGCGACCCCCAGCTCGCAGACGAACGAGTACGGCTCGAAGAAGAGGTGGTGGCGGGGCGCATCCTGCCGCGCCGGGCAGCCCGCGAGCTCGTGGCACGCCGGCTTGCTGGCTCGCCGGCTACTGTGCGGGACAAATGAGACCGGTGCGCGGAAAACGGCATCGGACGACCACAAGTGGGGAGGGTGAATAATGTCGATAACGCACATAAGACCATGGCGCGCTTGGCGGATCGCAGCGGGCACGCTCGCTCTACTGGTGATCGCCGCCGGCTTGCCCGCCAGAAGCCCGGCAGCCGGACCGAGTGAGGAACTCACCGTTGCGCGGCTGGAATCGAGCCCGTCTCTCAACGGCCCGTCGATCGCCAATGTGCGGTTCTCGCCGGATGGTCGGTTCGTCAGCTATTTGAAGGGCAAGACGGAGGATTTCCGCGTCCAGGACTTGTGGGTCTATGATATCGCGAAAGGCGCACATCGCCTGCTCGTCGATTCCCGAACCTTGCTCGGGGGAGCGAAAGAACACCTTTCTGAAGTGGAGAAGGCGCGGCGCGAACGTCAGCGGATCCGGGCCTCTGGTATCGTCGAATACCAATGGGCGCCGGACGGTTCGGCGTTGCTGTTTCCACTGAGCGGTGACCTTTATCTCTATCTGCTCAAATCGGGCACCGTCAAACGGCTGACGGCGACGAAGGCCTTCGAGACCGATCCGAAATTCTCACCCGACGGCCGGCGTGTCGCCTTTGTACGTGACCGCAATATTTTTGTGATCGACCTGGATAGCGGCGCGGAAACCGCTATCACCACCGACGGCGGCGGCACGATCATGAACGGCATGGCCGAATTCGTGGCCGACGAAGAAATGGACCGCCATACCGGCTACTGGTGGTCGCCGGATTCGCAGCGCATCGCCTATACGCGGGTGGACGAAAGCCCGGTCCCCCTCGTCCAACGCTTCGAGATCGCACCGGATGGCTCCGTCACCACTGTGCCCCAGCGCTATCCGTTCGCAGGCGGTCCCAATGTGCGCATCGCCCTCCTCGTCTTCGATCTGAAGACCGGCGCACGCCGCAGGATTCCCCTCGGCGCCAATCCCGATATCTATCTTGCCCGCGTAAACTGGTTGCCGGATGGACGCTTCTTGAGTTTCCAGGTGGAGACCCGCGATCAGAAGCGGCTCGAACTGCGCCGTGTGGACGTCACCGGCACCGATGCCCGGCCTGAGGTTGTCATCACCGAGACGGATCCCTTCTGGATCAATCTTCACGACGATTTGCGCTTTCTCAAGAAAGGACGGCGGATCCTATGGTCCTCCGAGCGCAATGGTTTCCGTCATCTCTATCTCTTCGACCGTCACGGACAACTCATCCGGCAGCTCACCGACGGCACATGGGTGACCGATGGCGTCAAAGGCATCGACGCGAAGCGCGGTCTTGTCTTCTTCGAGGGCTATCGCGACACGGTTCTGGAGCGACATCTCTATGCCGTCCCGCTCAAGGGCGGGCCGATTCGGCGGCTGACGCAGGAAGCAGGCAGCCATCGCACCATACTCTCGCCGGATCGCAAGTATTTTCTTGATTTCTGGTCCTCGGTCATCCAGCCGCCGCGCGTGGACTTGCGGCGCACACGGGACGGTCGGTTGATCGCGTCTCTCGTGGAAAATCGACTGGATGACAGCCATCCCTATCATCCCTATCTCGCCCGTGCCGCCACCCGCCGATTTGGGACAATCACGGCGGCCGATGGCAAAACCAACCTCCACTATGAGCTGCGGCTGCCGCCCGGCTTCGATCCGCACAAGCGTTATCCGGCGATTGTCTCGGTCTATGGCGGCCCCGGCGCGCAGCGGGTGCTGAATGCCTGGTCCATCGGCTTCGACGAAATCCTGGCTCGGCGCGGCTTCGTGGTGATCAAGCTTGATAATCGCGGCTCCACCCATCGCGGCAAGGCATTTGAAAGCGTGCTCTACCGCCACATGGGCGATGCAGAGGTGGCCGACCAGCTCGCCGGGGTCGCTTTTCTCAAGGCCCAGCCCTGGATCGATCCCGCGCGCATCGGGGTTTGGGGCTGGTCCTATGGTGGCTACATGACGCTGGAACTGCTCGCCAAAGCCCCCAAGCTGTTCGCGGCCGGTATGGCGGTGGCCCCCGTCACCGACTGGCGGCTTTACGACACCCATTATACCGAGCGCTACCTCGGCCGTCCCGGCGAGACGGACGCCTATGAAAGATCGAGCGTATTTGCCGTCATCGACGGATTTCGCCCCCATCGCCTGTTGCTGGTGCACGGCATGGCGGACGACAATGTCTTTTTCAACCACTCTGTCCGGCTGATGAAGGCGCTACAGGACAGAAGTGTTCCCTTTGCGCTCATGACCTACCCCGGTAAACGCCATGGCATCCGGGGCCAAAACACCCGCATCCATCTCTGGCGCACGGCGCTCGACTTTTTCGAAACGCGACTCGGTGATCACTGATCGGAGATCCTCGTGGAGCATGATACGATAGGCGCTCGACCGGTGGATCCCACCCTCTCCTCGTCACCCGCTGGCTCGACCGGCGGGTCCAGCGGGAAGGGAAGACAGCCTCATGCGCCGGGAATGTCCCACCGCCGGCTAGGTTCGCCGGTCAAGCCGGCGAACGACGCAGGAAAGAGCAGCCTGATGGATTCGCCGCATCTGCCGGCGAATGACGCGAAAAAGGGGCGCACTTGCCCGCGCCTTGTTTTCCAAACTGAATCGATGACGGTTCAGTCCTCAGTCCTCAGTCATCAGTCCTCAGTCATCAGTCATCGGTGATCAGAGAGAAGCGATCCTTGGGCGCGGCTGCACCCGCTGTGCCGCGCAATCACTCATCGGTGATCGGTGATCAAAGAGAAAGAGCGGGAGAAGCCCGGAGGGCCTCTTTCCCGCCACTTTCCCTTTCCAACGATCGGCAGGCGGCGATCAGGCCGCTTCGATCTTGATCTTGCGCTCGGGTTCCGGTCCGCGCTTTTTCAGAACGAGCCGCAGGACACCATGCTGCAGTTTTGCCTCCACGTTTTCGGTGTCAAGATCGGGACCGAGCGTAAAGCGGCGCTCGAAGTCCCGCGCCCGCCATTCCGCATAGAGTCGGTTCAACCCCTTCGGAGCGGCAAACGGCCGCCGCGCGCGCACGCTCAGTACATTCTTCTCGACCGTAAGATCTGCGTCTTCCGGCCGTACACCCGGCAGTTCAATCAAAAAGACGACGCCGTCGGCCGTCTCATAGATGTCCGTGCGCGGCGCCACCACGGGACGGCTTTCCATGCGCTCACCGGCGGGCGGCTGCTCCTGGTCAGCCACCCGGACCTTGATTTCCTTCTTCTCGGTCATGATCGTCATACTCCTTCGCCTCTTGCCGTGCCAATCAGCTCGCAATGGCGATCCGCCGCGGTCGATCGGATTCCGGACGCGGCATCTCCAGAGTCAGCACTCCATTCTCGAAACTGGCCTTGACCTTGCTGCCATCCACCGGAAACGGCAGCGCAATCGTACGCTGGAAATCGCCATAGGCGCGCTCGCGTCTGAGCCAGCGCGTTACCTCGTCTTCCGGCGCCTTGCGAGCACCCCGGATGGTGAGCGTGTTCTGATGCACCGTCACGTCCAGATCGGCCGGCAACACACCTGGCAGCTCGGCGATCAGGATGAGCCCATGTTCGTCACCCCAAATCTGGACCGGGGGAAATTCGGCCGCTTGCCCACCCGTCACCTGTTCGAGACCGCTCAACCAGTTCTCGAAAAGATGTCGCAGGCGTTCGACCTCCTGCAGGGGAGAATCCCGCAGCAACCACTGCTCCCACATGTTCCTGTCTCCTGCTTTCTCTTGCGCTGACGGGGCCGGGCGGAGCCGCCAACCGGCGCCACATCCGGCCGCCCGTTCGTCTGATAAATGCCCGGGAGAGGGAATTGTTCCCGTTCCATTTTGGGCTGGCCCGCAAGCGCCGGAGACAGCCGATCGTCACTTACCGACGACCGACACCGGTGACCGCAGGCGAAACGGAAGGGGCGCAGACTGCCACGCCCCATAAAAAACCCGGACGTCAGGCTACTGGCTCACGGTCACTCGCGAATGCCGGATACGTCGCTCTTATGGCGCGGAAACATTTTGCTTTCCCGGCGTTATTACCAAGAAGGGCGCAGGCTGCCCGGCTGCCAGCCGCCGGCTGGCGGATATGAGCACAAATGCGTGGGCTCACCCAACGACACCGGGTGAGAAGACCCCAGTTAATCGATCACGGCAGGAACGAAAGGGCCCGAGGAGACGATGGCGAAATCCCTATACGAGATCCTGGGCGTTCCGAAGACGGCCAGCCAGGAGGAGATCACAAAGGCCTATCGCGAGAAGGCCAAGAAACTGCATCCCGATCTGCGTCCAGGCGACAAGACGGCCGAAGAGGCCTTCAAGAATGTCTCGCGCGCCTATGAGATTCTCAAGGATCCGGAAAAGCGGGCGAAATATGATCGCGGCGAGATCGACGAACAGGGCCAGGAGCGCCCGACCTTCCGCTACCGGGATTTCGCGGCCGGCCCCGGCGGCGATCGCTATGCTGGCCAGGCAGGGTTCGAGAATATTTTCGATATCGAGGACATCTTCAGCGACTTCTTCTCCGCACGCCGGCGCGCCAGGAGCGGAGGCATGCGCATGGCCCGGCGCGGAGCCGATATACGCTACCGCATGCCGGTCGACTTCGTGACCGCAGCCCGTGGCGGCAGCCGGCGATTGACCCTGGCCGACGGGTCGAGCATCGATCTGACCATCCCTGCCGGAGTCGAAACCGGCCAGGTGCTCCGGCTGGAAGGCAAGGGTGAGCCGGGGATCGATGGCGGCCCGCCAGGCGATGCGTTGATCGAAATCACGGTGACACCACATCCTTTCTTCCGACGAGAAGGACGCGACATTCTGCTCGACCTGCCGATCACCATCGATGAGGCGGTGTTGGGGGCCAAGGTGGAGGTGCCGACACTCGACGGTCGCGTGAAGGTGAAAGTGCCGCCCGGCAGCTCCTCCGGCAGGACGCTGCGGCTCAAAGGCAAAGGCATCCACACCCGCGGCGGCACCGGTGACCAATTGGTGCGGCTGCGGATCGTGCTGCCCGAGCGCATCGATCCTGCGCTCAAGTCCTTCATGCAGGACTGGCGCAGCAAACATGCCTATGATCCACGCGCAAAGATGAGGGAGACGGCGTGATGCGGGTCTATTCGGAGGTTGAGGTTCTAGCACTGGTCTCCGGGCTCACCCGTCGCAGATTGCGGCGCTGGTGCCGGAGGGGATTGGTCTTGCCCGCCATGCGCGAGCCGGGCGGCGCACCGCTGTTCGCAGACATCGATGTTGCCCGCATTTCCCTCATCCACGAACTGATGGAGGACATGGGGGTCAACGAAGCCGGTGTGGAGATTATTCTCGATCTATTGGATCAGCTGCACGCCCTGCGTCGCAGCACGCGCGCCCTGACCGCCGCGCTCACAGACCTGGATCCACCCACGCGCAAGCAGCTGGCCCGCCGACTCGCCGGCAGACGATAGACGACGTCTTCCACTCCGATCGGCGCCGAGCCGCTTCCGCGGCAGAACATCTAGAACCGGTAACCGATGGAGAATTTGGTGAGGGTGTCCAGCTTGCTGGTGCCGGCGAGTTCCTTGGTGTCGTAGCGCAGATGCAAGGACACGCGACCGAACAACGCGCTGTTGATCCGGGCCTCAAGCGAGATTTTGTTCTCAAGCGTATTGCCCTCGCCCCCAAGGAAAGCGCTGGATTGATTTTCGAGCGTCCAGTCCGGCCGCAAACGCCAGGTCAGTTCGCTGGACAGACGTGCGATCGGCTCCTGCGCCATGGCTGGACTGTCGGCAAGCGCAATGAAGCGGATGCCGGGACCGCCTTCGAGATGCCAGGTCAGACGCGGATGGCTGATGACGTCATAGCCCACACCGATGCTTTCGGTAATTCGGTAGTCGAAACCGGCAAAGCGATCGTATTCGCCACGCAGGAACTGAAAGACCGTAGCCCGCTCGCTGAGGGCATAGAACAGCCGGTGATCCCCCGTCAGCCGTTGCTGGCTGGTGGCGCCGCTGCGACGAGCCCAGTCGCCCTCGACTGCCAGCTCATGACGCCAACGTCCCCCCAACCGCTGCCGCGCTTCGATCCGGGCGGAGAAAGCCCGTTCCTGCGTGTCGCCGGAGGACAGCGAAGCGCCCAGATCGACCGCGCCTGCGATCGCCCGAGAGGCGGCATCGCTCTGCTTTTCCGCCGTCACGGAAGCCCGCAAGAGGGAGGCCGCCGGTTGATCCTCCGGTCTTGATGTCGCCACCGCGCACAGCCGTGGCGAGAAATCAGGAGGAATCGTTCCCGCTTTCTTTCTCAAACAGAGCTGATGCAACAGTTGCGCTCGGTGCGCCTCGGGCAGTGCTTGGACGAGTCGGCTGAAGGCGCGCCAGGCGGCGGCGTCCTCGGCCTGGGTGAGCACCGTCAGAAGAGACGTGATATCGGTGGTGCCGCTTTCCTCCTCGCCTGGATCCGGCAGACCCACTTCGCCCGCCCATCCCGGAGCGCCGAGCGGCATCATCGCATTCAACAACAAGATCATCCCCGCCCATGGAATCGAACGAGCACCTGCCGGATCGACGATCCGGATATCTGCTTTCGATTCTGCACGCATCGCCTTGCGTTCCTTGTGTTTGTTGGTTTCTTGACAGGCTTGTGATGTTCGCCCGCAAGCGCGAGCTGGGTGCATCCCGCTTGCGGGACGCTCTAGCAACGCCGAAAAGAGCCGGCAATCCATCTTCCATGAGCGCCGAAGGGCCTGGCCCAACTTGTTGTCAGAACATGGTTTCCAGGCAAGACAATGTTAAAACTTGCATATCTACCGTGGGCCGGATTACGTGGATTTTAGATGAATTGTGCAAATTCGCCCGCATATGGCGGGTAACATGTGGGTCGATCGCATGGGCCGCAACGTCCATTTCGAGCTGCAGGGACTTCGCGGCAATAGCTGGACGGTCATCGAGATCTTCGATGATCAGAATGCGGCCGTGCGCGCGGCCGAAAAGGCCTTCCGCACAACCACCTTCACGGCTGTGCGCGTCCTGCGGGAACGCTTCAATCCAAAGGACGGCCAGTTCCATTCCTTCGAGGTGCTCTACAAGGGGCGCAAGATCCGCACCTCCAAGTTTGACACCATCAAGCCCACGATCGGCTGCGAGAAGGTCTCGGATCTCTACAGCGCGGACGGCCGCCGACAGATCGGTGAATTGTTGCGCGACAGCCTCGACGACTGGCAGATCACCCCGCTCGAAATCCTCTACAACTACGACAACTATCTGCGGCTTGCGCAGGCAGGGACCATCCTGCAGGGTGCCGTGCAGCGCGCGGCCGTTGCCCAGGTGAAGACCACGGGCGAGGCTGTCGGCGAGCGGGTCAAGAAACTCTACAGCCTGATCGACGAGGCTGCCACCGCGCTCAAGGCGCTCAGCGCATCCGGTTTTCCCGCGATTGACGAGGAGCGCTTCACCGCTCTGCTTGTGGGACTGGAAGGAGAGGACGAGCGCGGTTTCCTACTCTGTGGCGCGATTGCGCAGGATTTGGCGAAATGCCGCAGCGGGGTGGAGAAGCTGCGGCGGCTGGCGGCCCTCATGCGCGAAAACCATCCCGGCTGGGCCGCCCGTATTCTCGATCACTACATTGCCGAGCTTCTTGTCTTGCGGGGCGTGCTCGACGAGGTGCTGGGCGTCTGTGCCGCCGTGGATCGCATATTCGCAATCGCGGCGCTCTTGGGATCGGGAACCAGTCATGGCGGTGCCGCTACGGGACTGGCCGCCCGTCTGGCCCGGTTTATGGAAGCCCGGCTGTTGCGACAGACTCGTCGCGTGCTTGATCGACAGCTGTTGGAAGCCATCGGCCAGCAGCGGCGATGGACACAGGGGTCGCTGATCGAGGAATTCCGGGCCATCGCCCGCGTCGCTCAGGAGCTGAGCGGCAATCTCCAGGTTGAAACCGGCGGCGCGGGATTGGTGCAGAAGCTTGAGGAACGCACATCCCGTTTTCTCAATTCCCAGACGATCGGCAGCTATCTGGAAGCCTGCAAGACGCCGGCCGAGCGCTTGGCGGCGCTGCTCGATCTTGAGCCTTTCGTGCTTGGTGCCGACAATAAGCGCATGCTCGCCAACTACATGCTCCCCCAGCTCACCGGGCCCGATGAAGCCTTCTGGCTGAAGGATGAGGGCTCGCCGGCTCGTGCGATGAAGCGGCTCGCTGATTTCCAGCGGCGTGTGCTGGCCTCCACGCTCACACGGTTCACACGCGATCAGCTGGCCGAGCGCTTCGATGCCCTGTGTGTGACTCTGATCGAAAGGGCCAAGATATTCGAGAAGCTGCGGGCCAGCCGGATGCCGCCCTATGATGCCGTCATGCGTATTTTCGCGCTCATCGAGCAGGGGCTGCTGACGGAAGGGCGTGCGCAGCAGCTTGCCGTGGAAGAGGTCAGACGTTACATGCGCTCCAAGGGTTTCGTGCAGCAGCTCGCCACCCTGCCGGACGAGGAAGAGCGCAAGCGCCGGCTCAACGCCCTTCAGCGCAAGCTGGCCCGGTTCGCTCCCTCGGCACAGCCACAGGAGGCCGAAGCCTCCAGTGACGAGATCGGCTGACCGCCGGCGGCGCACGCCAGGGCGGCGCCATATGTCGCAGGAATCGGTTCGCAAGCCTGGATGATCGATCGGCAACGATGACGAGGCGACCACAGGATTTCGGCTTTCCGCGCTGGGGCGGTTATCTCAAGGAGCGCGATCCCGTGCGCGTGCGCCCCTGTGATCGCGAAGGCTGTACCGAACGGGGCGAATATCCGGCACCGCGCTCGCCCCTTTCCCGCGAACGCTGGTATTTCTGCCGACGACATGTGGAAGAATACAATCGCGGCTGGAATTTTTTCGCTGGAATGAGCGAAGAAGCAATCCGCAGCTTCATGGCTGACGAACAGGCGGCCAGGCGGGGATATCGTCAGTCCGCGACCTACGCCTATGCCGCCGATGCCTGGACACCGGCGGAAAAGGCGGCTTACCGCACCTTGGGACTGGAGCCCGGCGCCGATCTCGACGAGGTCAAACAGCGTTACCGGACGCTCGCCAAACAGCACCATCCAGATGTCGCAGGCCATGACGATCCCGACGTTCAAGAACGCTTCGTTCGTATCCACACCGCCTACAGCATGTTGTGCGCGCGCCTCGGCGAACGCGAGACCGGACAAGAGTGATCTGCACGCGGTGATCAGTTATCGGTAATCGGTGATCAGTCATCAGTGATCAGTAACCAGTGATCGGTCAGGGACGATTACGGATCACCGAATCGTCACCCCCCGACACCTTCCCTTCGTCATCCCCATCCATCCTCTCCTCGTCACCCACCGGCCCGACCGACGGGTCCAGCCCCCTCTCGTCACCCGCCGGCTTGACCGGCGGGTCCAGCGAACAGATAAGGCAGCTCCCAACACCGAAGATGCCGCCACCGCCGGCTGGATTCGCCGCTCTTCGGCGGCGAATGACGCAGGAAGGAAACTCTGCCACCTGCCCCCCCTTCACCCGTCGTTCCCCTCTCTCTCCCATCATCCGCCGGTCTCTCATCTCGTCATCCGCCGACCCCGGGTCACAAGCCCGGGGCAGGCTCGACCGGCGGATCCAGCCCCCCTCTCGTCACCCGCCGGCTTGACCGGCGGGTCCAGCGGACGGTGGGGACAACATCCAGCATCGGAGATGACGGGCCTGTCGGATAGGTTCGCCGGTCAAGCCGGCGA
>CAZJPA010000047.1:0-15763 GCA_964547755.1 uncultured Sphingomonadales bacterium | reverse complement strand
ATTTCGACATTCTCGCCCATGGTCAAGGCGGAAAACAGGGCCGCATGTTGGAACAGCACACCCCAACGGTGGCGCAGCGCTTCCTGTCGTGAAGGGGCAAGAGCACGGATGTCTTGGCCGAAAACCTCGATGCGGCCGGCCGCGTAGCGCTGGAGTCCCACGATCGAGCGCAACAGCACGGACTTGCCGGCACCCGACCCGCCCACGACTCCCAGAATCTCGCCACGATGAAGATCGAGATCCAGGTCGCGATGCACGATCTGGTCGCCGAACCGGTTGACGAGCCCGCGCACCCGCACGACCACCTCGTGCCGCCGGCCAGCGGCAGGGACGGGCCTATCACGCGTTTGGGCTCCGTCGTCTCTCACCCCGTGCGATCCTCGATCATTCTCACGCATTTTTCATGCTACCAGCCGATCGTCGTGAAGAATACGGCAAAGAAAGCATCGAGCACGATCACCATGAAGATGGCCTCTACCACGGAAGCCGTGGTGTGCCGGCCGACGGATTCGGCATTGCGCGCAACCATCAGTCCATGAAAGCAGCCCACAACCGCAATGATGATCGCAAAAAAGACGGACTTGATGATGCCGATCGCGAAATCGTGCCAGCTGGTCGCTTCCTGGAGGCGGGTCATGAACTGAAGAAAGTCGATGTCCAGGCTGACGAAGGCCATCAGCCAGCCACCGAGCAATCCCAGGATATCGGCATAAAAGGTGAGCAGCGGCAGGGTGATGAGCAAGGCGAAAACGCGCGGCAGCACCAGCACCTCGATCGGATCGAGCCCCATCGTGCGCAAGGCGTCCACTTCCTCGTTGAGCACCATCGATCCGATCTGGGCCGTGAACGCGCTGCCCGAGCGTCCGGCAAGGATGACGGCTGTCAAGAGAATGCCGAGCTCACGCAGCACCGCGATACCCACAAGATCGCTCACCAGAATCTCGGCACCAAACTTTTCCAGCTGCACGGCACCTTGATTGACCACGACCGCCCCGATCAGGAAGGAGATCAAGCCCACGATCGGCATCGCCCGCACGCCGGCTCGCTCCATGTGGTAGACAAGGGGCACCAGCCGCAGGCGCCGGGGATGGAACAGGCCGCGCAACCATGTCCAGACCACCGCTCCAAAAAAGGACAGGAGGATTCCGAAATTATTCAAAATCGCGACCGTCGCCCGGCCGATGTCCTCCACGAATCCAAGCAGCGGGACGGGTTTCGGCAGGAAGATGGGCTCTTCCGGCTGCTGACGGGCGACGAGCGCGAGCAAGTTGTGATGCGCCTGATTTCCTCTTTCACGAGAGACGGACAGCCCTCGGGCGCGCAGCCGGTCCTCAAGGCGCAGGATGAGGAAAGCGCCGGTGGTATCGAGGCTGGTCAGCTTATCGAGCAGGATGATCGCCCGTTTTGGTGAGCGAGGGGCGACCTGTCTGTCCTCGTCGGTTGGTAGGATGTTGGCGATCTGGGACGCGATCGTGACGGCATGCGGCAGTGTCCAAGGGCCGACCGGCTCCAGGCGGAGAAGATCGGCGGTCGCCTCTACGCGCAAGACGGGTGCATCCGACACGCGCCCAGTCGTCTCCTGACGCCGGCGATGCCTGCTCATGATGATCCTCACCCCAGCTTCCACCCGATCGACCTTGCGCATGGCTCGGGTCGTTCGAACCTTCCATTCCATCTTGCCGATTTCCGCCGGACCGTCCAGTCCCGCGACCGCTGATCTGACGTGATCGGACCGGGAATGAAGCCGCTTGCCTTCCTCTGCGAAGCTTGCGATCCTGCCAGGTCTTGGAAGAGTGTTGCGGGGTGGCGTGCGTGGAGCGGGAGAGGATGACAGAACGACCATCCGCGATCTGGACTCCGCCATTGCGGTTTGAGCGGCCGGTATTGGTCGCGATTCCGCATGCAGGACGGGTGGTGCCGGCCGAGCTGCGCTGCGAGCTCGTGTCCGGGATATCGGCCGATGCGCTCTCCGATCCCTTCGTGGATCTGCTCGCACGCGCAGCCCCGTCTGAAGGGGTTGGTGTTTTGGCGGCCAGGCTGGTGCGCAGCTATCTCGATCTCAACCGCTCGCCTTTCGCCTTCGATCGCCATGTCTGCGCCGGTCCACTGCCAAGCTATGCCGAACCGGATGACCCGCGTGTGCGGGCGGGGCTGGGCGTGGTGCCGCGCCTTGCGGGTCAGCATCTGTCGCTGCGGCGTGCGCCGCTGGCGCCAGGGCGGCTACTCGCGCGCCTGGCCCGATACCATTTGGGCTATCATCGCCGGCTGGCCCGGCAGCTTGCGCTGCTGCGGGAGCGCCATGGAGCGGTTCTCCTGATCGATCTGCATTCGATGCCCACCATTCCCGGCCACAGCCCCTTTCCCGACATCGTGATCAGCGATGCCGAACAGACAAGCTGCGATCCGACGATTCGTGAAGCCGTGGCCGCTTTCTTCCGGACACACGGCCTAAAGGTGGCGATCAACACGCCGTTTGCAGGCGGATATACGATCCGGCGTCATGCGGCTCCGCGCATCGGCGTTCACGCCCTGCAGATCGAATGCGCCCGGCCTCTGTATCTTGCAGAGGATGGGCGGCCCCATGCCGGCCTTTTTGCCCTGATGCGCCTCTATGACGCTTTCTGGTCCTGGCTGGCGGAGCGGAGCGGCATGCTGCTCGAGACCGTGTTGGATCTGGATGCGGGCCGGCTTGCGGCGGAATAGGCGATTATTCCGGTTTGGGGGGGGAACATGACCGGGCTGAGGGCGTTAACCTACGTGGTCGGCATGCATCCAGTCGTGAGTCATTGCAGGAGAGAGCCATGAACGCATCCAGAATCAAGAAAGCAGGCCTTGCCGCGATTTTGGTGGCGGCAACCGCGTGGACTGGTTCACAGGCCCTGGCCCATGATGCCAAGAAGGCGGATCCGCTGGCCGCCTACAAAGAAACCGGCAAGACGGCCCGTTGCCTGCGGCTCGTGGACATTGATCAGACCCGGATTCTCGATGCCCAGAACATTCTGTTCACACTCAAGAACGGCAAGTTGTACATCAGTAAGCTCGCCCACCGCTGTCCGGGTCTCGCTCGCGATCGCGCCATTTCCTACAGCTTGAGCGTGCCGGAGCTGTGCGATCTCGATATCATCACCGTGATCGATACGGGTCTGCACCAGGAGATCGGCTCTTGCGGGCTCGGAGTCTTCCATCAGGTGGAGAAGGTGGAGCACAAGGCGCAAGGCAAGGACTCCGGCGATCGTTGAGCCTGTGGCGGCTGGATTCTGACAGTGGCGCCTTATCGTCGTTCGCCGACCCCAGGTCACAAGCCCGGGGCGGGTGTGAGCGGCAGAATCCATCTGCGCCATCGGCTCGCTCTTTTTGCGTCATTCGCCGGTTTATCCGGCGAATCCATGGCCAGTGACAGCTACATATCTCGTCGTTCGCCGACAGATGCGGCGAACCCAGCCGGCTGTTCTCCTTCCTCGTCATTCGCCGCAGGGATTGCTGATCACTGATGTCTGATCACCGGATCGCATTCGCCGGCAGATGCGGCGAACCTATTTCGCTGCCTCCCTTTCCGCGTCATTCGCCGGTTTATCCGGCGAATCCATCCGATGGTTTTGCAACTCCGGCGCTGGGGGCTGTCTTCCCTTTCCGCTGGATCCGCCGGTCAAGCCGGCGGATGACGAAGAAAAGGGAATGGCGGATGACGAAGAAAAGGGAATGGTGGATGGCGAAAGAAGGAAATCGGTGACGAGGGAGAGCGGGTGGGTGACGCATAAGGAGAAGGAGCGGCGGGTGACGAAGGAGAGCAGGTGGGTGACGAGTATCAGGAGAAGGAACGGCGGGTGAGGGGGCGGTGATCACGACGGCTGGTCTGGCAAGAGAGGGAATGCTAGAAGCGCGCCATGATCGAATGGCGGGACGAGGCGGTGATCCTGGAGCGGCGGCGGCATGGGGAATCCCATGCGCTGGTGGATCTCTTCGCACGCGCGCACGGCCGTTGGCGTGGACTCGTCCACGGCGGCGCGAGCACGCGGATGGCGCCCCTCATCGAGCCGGGCAATCGCGTGCAGGTGACGTGGCGGGCCCGCCTCGTCGATCAGCTCGGGCATTTTCTGATCGAGCCGCAGGAGGCGCTTTTGCCGCATCTGCTGGGCGCGCCGCTGCGTCTGAAGCTCTGGCAGGCGGCCCGTCATCTGTTGCTCGCCGTTCTGCCCGAACGCCATCCTTACGAGGCGGTGTTTTCCGCCCTGGCAGGACTGCGCGCGGTATTGGCGCTTGATACCGTCTCCGCCGGCCATCTGGGCGAGGCGCTCGCGCGCTTCGAGCTGGCGGTGATCGCGAGCAGCGGTTTTGCTCTCGATCTTGCACGTTGTGCGGTCACGGGCGAGCCGTGGGAGCTCGTCTATGTGTCTCCCCGCACGGGGCGAGCGGTCTCGCGCGCCGCCGGTGCGCCCTATGCTCCCAAGCTGCTGCCCTTACCCGGCTTTCTGCGGCCGGATCGCAAGGAGCGACAGGCGCCCTCTGCTGCCGAGCTGGCCGATGCCTTCCGCCTGACTGGCTATTTTCTCGATCGCCATGTCTTTGCGCCCATTCACCAACCCCCACCGCCGGCCCGCGCCGATGCCGTCTCGGCCCTCATCGCCGCGGCCGAGCAGGAGGCGACGGCCGGATCCCTGGCCGGTTAGACTGACACCCGCTCGCAGTGCGCTTCTTTGGTAAGGGAGCTTTTTGGTAAGGAGCCTTGCGCGGCCGCCGCTTCATCCGCTAGCGCTGAACCCGTATTGAGATGACCGCTGGGTCATGCAGCAAACGGGAGGAACGCCGGATGGCAGAAGCGCGCTATGCTCTGTGTGGAATCGGCAACGCGATCGTGGACGTGATCGCCCGGGCCGACGACGCCTTTCTCGACAAACACCGTCTGAAAAAGGGCACGATGCGGCTCGTTGTGGCCGCCCAAGCCGAGGCGTTGTATGAAGACATGGGGCCGGGTGTGGAGATGTCCGGCGGATCTGCCGCGAATACGGTTGCGGGCTTTGCGGCGTTGGGCGGCAAAGCCGCTTTCATCGGCAAGGTGGCGCAAGACGAGCTCGGACAGGTCTTCGCCCATGACATCCGCTCGCTCGGCATTCACTACGCGACTCCGCCGGCCTCCCCGCCGGCCACGACCGCCCGCTCGCTGATCCTGGTGACGCCGGATGCCCAGCGCACGATGAATACCTATCTGGGCGCCAGCCAGATGCTGGACGAGACGGATGTGGACGATGAGATCGTCGCTTCCGCCGAGATCCTCTATCTCGAAGGCTATCTCTGGGATCCACCGGGTGCGAAGCGCGCTTTTCGCAAGGCGATCGCGATCGCGAAAGAAGCCGGTCGCCGAGTCGCCTTCACGCTTTCGGATCCATTTTGCGTCAGCCGTCATCGCGCCGAATTCATGGAGCTGCTGGAGAACGTCGATATTCTGTTTGCCAATGAGGAAGAGGCCAAGACCCTTTTTAAGGTCGCAAGCGCCGAGGAGGCGCGCGATGCCTTCCTGGAGCGTCGGTTGCCGCTCGTGGCCCTGACGCGCTCGGAAAAGGGCTCCTGGCTCATCGACGGCCGGGAGCGTGCCGTGCATGCAATTCCGGCGGAGGCGCCGAAGGGAGTCGTCGATACCACGGGAGCGGGCGATCTCTATGCGGCCGGTCTGCTCTACGGGGTCGCCCACGGCTATAGCCTTCCTCAGGCCGGACGCGTGGCCGCGCGCGTGGCCGGCGAGGTGATTGCGCATTACGGAGCCCGGCCCGAAGCCGATTTGCCGCGTCTGGTGAGCGATATCGCGAAACGGTGATGGAACGGGCTGTCGGCTGCGTATCCCCTGCTGCGCAGCCCTCTGGCCTTCGTAGGTGTGGCGGCGTATATAGCCTCGGCGCGGGCACGCGATCTGCCGGATGGGAGCGGGCAGGATGCGTCATGTGATGCGGTGAGGATATCATGAACGACAAGCGCAATCTGCTGATTCCCTATGACGAGCTGGTCCAGGACGCCCTGCGTGGCGTCGTGCGCGATCTGCTGCGTCAGGTCGAGGAGAGCGGGCTGCCCGGCCAGCACCATTTCTACATCGCATTCTCCACCCAATATCCCGGCGTTGTGATGCCGGAGGAGCTGAAGGAGCGTTATCCGGAGGACATGACAATCGTCCTGCAGCACCGTTTCTGGGATCTCGCAGTCCACGACGATCGCTTCGAGGTGGGATTGTCCTTCAATCGCAAGCCCGCGCATCTTGTGATCCCCTTCAAGGCGATCCTGGGCTTCGTCGATCCGTATGCGCAATTCGCCTTGCAGTTCGAACCGCCGAAGACGGATGCGCCCATGGAAGAGCCGACGATTCCCACAGATGCTCAGCGCGCCGAAAACCAGAATGAACACGAGGCCGAGAAGGATACAGAGGCGGACAAGGCAGATGCGGGCGCAAAGGTCGTAACCTTGGACGCCTTCCGCAAAAAGCGTTAGCGCCAGCGCCGCGTCGGCCGGTTTCGTGCAAACTGAAGGCATAGGAGCGGCCGTCTGTGATCCTGCGCAGTCGATGGACAAAGAAAGGCTGGAGTGGATGAGCACGGAAAGCGGATACCGAATCGAGAAGGACACCATGGGCGAGGTTCGCGTGCCGGCAGATCGCTACTGGGGCGCGCAGACCCAACGCTCGCTCGAGAATTTTCCGATCGGCACCGAGCGCATGCCGCTGGCCGTCGTCCATGCGCTGGGCATTGTCAAGCAGGCGGCCGCCCGCGCCAATATGGCGCTCGGCAATCTCGATCCAAGAATCGGCGAGGCGATCGTTGCCGCCGCCCAGGAGGTGATCGACGGTAAGCTCGATGATCACTTTCCGCTCGTCGTCTGGCAGACGGGTTCGGGCACTCAGTCGAACATGAATGCCAATGAGGTGATCGCCAATCGTGCGATCGAGATGTTGGGCGGGGAGCTCGGTTCGAAGGACCCGGTGCATCCCAATGATCACGTCAATCGCGCTCAGTCCTCCAACGATACCTTCCCGACCGCCATGCATGTGGCGGTCGTGCGCGAGATTCACGATCGGCTGCTGCCCGCGCTCGAATATCTGCGTGGGGCTTTGGCCGAGAAGGTCGCGGCCTGGGGGGAGATCGTGAAGATCGGCCGCACGCATCTGCAGGATGCGACTCCGCTCACCCTTGGTCAGGAGTTCTCCGGCTATCTCGCCCAGGTCGAAGGCGGTATCCGGCGGATCCGGGACACGCTGCCGGCGCTCTATCGGCTTGCCCAAGGCGGTACTGCGGTCGGTACCGGTCTCAACACGAAGAAGGGATTCGCCGAGCGCGTGGCCCGGGAGATCGCCGGGATCACGGGTCTGCCGTTCGAGACGGCGCCCAACAAGTTCGAAGCGCTCGCGGCCCATGATGCGATGGTCGAATGCTCCGGCGCCCTCAATGTGCTCGCGTCGGCGCTGATGAAGATCGGCAACGACATTCGTCTGATGGGCTCGGGACCGCGCTGCGGGATCGGCGAACTGATTCTGCCGGCCAATGAGCCGGGCTCTTCGATTATGCCGGGCAAGGTGAATCCCACCCAGATCGAGGCCTTGACCCAGGTCTGCGCCCAAGTGATGGGTAACCATGCCACCGTGACGGTGGCCAACTCCCACGGTCACCTCGAGCTCAACGTCTTCAAGCCGGTGATTGTCTATAACGTGTTGCAGGCGATCCGGCTGTTGGCTGACGCGGCACGCTCGGTCACCGATCGCTGCATCGCTGGTATCGAGCCGAATCGTGCGCGGATCACCGAGCTCCTCGAACGCTCGCTGATGCTGGTGACGGCGCTTGCGCCCGTGATCGGTTATGACAAGGCCGCCGAGATCGCCAAGAACGCCCATGCCAAGGGCATCACACTCAAGGAATCGGCGATCGCACTGGGCTATGTAACGGCCGAGGAATTCGACCGTATCGTCCGCCCCGAGCAGATGATCGGCCCGGCGGACTGACGGCCGGTGGCCGGGTGCTTGCCGGTGTCTGTGCCGGACGACGGCACCGGTTGGGACAGGCTCGATCGCCTGCTTGCCCGGCTTATGGCCGATCGCGACCGACTGGGCCCTCGTAAGCGCTCGGTCCGTTTGCGGGGGCACGCAACGAGTTTTTCGCTCGAAGCGCCCTTTTGGCAGGAATTGCAACGACTGGCCGGAGACGAAGGATTGTCGCTTGCCGAGCTCGTCGCCCGCATCGATGAAGCGCGCGGCAGCCTCAACCTGTCTGCTGCTGTGCGGCTTGTGGTGCTCGCCGCATTGCGAGAGGAGCGACAAGAGTGACAATCGATCGTTCGTGGCGCGCAGTCTGATCGATTTGGTCGATCAAAGTCATAGAAAAATTCCGCTTTTATGGTCAACCGGCGCATGCTATGCCGCGATACGGAGGAACCAGCGCGGCGCGGGCGGCGTTGGTTCCCGTGCATGGGAAAGCGAAAGTTTGAGGAAAGGAGGACTCCATGCCTGCTCTCAAGGGTACCAAGACCGAGGAAAATCTGAAGGCGGCGTTCGCTGGCGAATCTCAGGCCAACCGTCGCTATCTTTACTTCGCGCAAAAGGCGGACGTGGAGGGCTACAACGACGTTGCGGCGGTTTTCCGCTCGACCGCGGAAGGTGAGACGGGACACGCCTTCGGCCATCTGCAGTTCCTCGAGGAGGTCGGCGATCCGGCCACCGGCAAGCCCATCGGCTCGACCGCACAGAATCTCGAGGCAGCCATCGCGGGTGAGACCTACGAATACACCGACATGTATCCGGGCATGGCCCGTACCGCCCGGGAGGAAGGCTTCGACGAGATCGCCGACTGGTTCGAGACTCTCGCCAAGGCCGAAAAGTCTCACGCCGGCCGTTTCCAGAAGGCGCTGGACACGCTCGAGCAGTAGGATCTGGTGCAGGGGTGCCGCCGGTCGGAGCGGCCGGGAGTCGGAGCAGAGGATTTCGGGTCCGTCGCTCCGGTCGGCGGCCTCTGATGCCGATGTCGTCTCTTGGGAAAGACAATTCCCAAGATAGCATGTTCGTCGCCGGGTGAGAGAAGGGCGCGGGCGAAAACGCCTGCGAGAGGGAAGGTCGTCCGTATCTTCCTGATATTTGGTTGCTGTCTCGTTGGGGGGCTTTGCGAGCTGGTATGCGGATCTGCGACGAGGGGGCGCCGTCCGGGGAGCGAAGCGAGGAGATGGGTCATGCGCGAAGGCAGTCTTGAAGCTCCGACACGCCATCCGATCCCCTGGCGCGAGGACTCCTTCTACGACGAGGAGGAAATCGACCGCGAGCTGCGGCGTGTCTTCGACATCTGCCATACCTGCCGGCGCTGCTTCAATCTGTGTGATGCGTTTCCGCGGCTCTTCGATCTCATCGACGAATCCGAGACCGGCGAGCTCGATTCCGTCGATTCGGCGGATTTCAAGGCGGTCGTGGACGCATGCACGTTGTGCGACATGTGTTTCATGACCAAATGCCCCTATGTGCCGCCGCATGAATTCAACATCGACTTTCCGCATCTGATGCTGCGCTACCGGGCGGCCGAGTTCCGCCGCGGCGAACGTCGCTTCGTCGATCGTCAGCTCGCCGAGACCGATCGCAACGGCCGGCTGGCGATGCCGTTGGCCGGTCTCGTCAATTGGGCGACGCGGCGCGACAACCGCCTGACCCGCCCGGTGATGGAACGGATCGCCCATATCGACGCCCGCGCCGAGGTGCCGCCATTCGAAGCGCCGCCCATGGTGCGCGAGGGGCAGGACAAGCCTGTCGTCGTCAACCGCAAGGCGCCGGCCTATGGCAAGCGCAAGGCGGTGCTCTATGCCACCTGCTTTGGGAACTGGAACGATCACCGGGCCGTACGCGCGGCGCGGGCGGTGCTGGCGCATAACGGTATCGAGACGAAGGTGGTGCATCCGGCCTGTTGCGGTATGCCGAAGCTCGAAAACGGGGACATCGCGGGTGTGGCCGCCCAGGCCGAGGCCGTGAAGGAGGCGCTGCTGCCGCTCGTGGAAGAGGGCTGGGACGTGGTCGCGGCCGTGCCGTCTTGTGCGTTGATGCTCAAATTCGAATGGCCGCTGATTCTGCCCGAGGACGCCGGCATCCAACGGCTGGCGGAGGCGACCTTCGATATCGCCGAATTCGTCGTGGACGTGAACAAGCGCCACGGTCTGGTCGATGGGCGCAGATCCATAGAAGGCGGTATTGCCGTTCATCTTGCCTGCCATGCCCGCGCCCAGAATATGGGGGCGAAGGCGGTGGAGATGCTGCGACTCATTCCAGACGCCGAGATCACCATCGTCGAACGTTGCTCGGGCCATGGCGGCAAATGGGGCATGATGGCCGAACATTTCGCCACGGCCTGTAAGGTCGGACGACCGGCGGCGCGTCGTCAGGCCGAAAGCGGCGCTGCTCACCGTTGTTCGGAATGCCCGCTCGCCGGCATCCATCTCGAACAGCTCATTCGCGGCGAAGACAACAAGACCCGGCTGCGCCAGCCGCATCCGATCGAGCTGCTGGCCGAAAGCTATGGCCTGGCGGTCGCTTGAGTGCGCGCCGACGGGCCGTCTGGACGGATTTTGCGCAAAGGAGAAGGTCGATGCCGAAGGATGCACGCACGCTCATCCGCGCCGATGTCATTCCAATCGCGGAATACGCGAAGATCCGGAGCGACAAGCGGCGCGAGATGATCGCCTTGAAGCGTCGTCGGCGTTTTCACGTCGGTCCCTACGCAACGGTGATCTTCGAGAACTGGGATACGATGTGGTATCAGGTTCACGAGATGCTGATCACCGAGCAGGGCGGTGAGGAACAGATCGCCGACGAGCTTGCGGCCTATGCCCCCTTGGTTCCGAGCGGCCGGGAGCTGGTTGCGACCGTCATGTTCGAAATCGAGGACAAGGAGCGGCGCGAGCGGATCCTGGCAAGACTGGGCGGTGTGGAGCGGACGATGCATATCCGCTTCGACGGTGAGGATGTGCCCGGCGAACCGGAACACGACGTCGAGCGCTCAACACCCGACGGGCGCGCGTCTTCCGTCCATTTCCTGCATTTCCGCATGACGCCGGAGCAGGCGGCCAAGTTCAAGGCGACCGCCGGCCCCGTCATCTTCGCCATCGAGCACCCCCATTATCGCCATATGGCCGTCATCCCCCCCGAGGTGGTGGAGGAAGTGAAGACCGATTTGGCGTAAGACGCAAAGACCGGTTCTGGCCGCTTCTTTGTCTGATGACCGGCGGACCATTTTCCGCTTTCGTCATCCGCCGACCCCCGGGTCGCGCCCCGGGGCAGGCTCGACCGGCGGATCCACCCCTTGCCTTCGTCATCCGCCATACCCCTCCCTCGTCACCCGCCGGCTCGACCGGCGGGTCCAGCCGACAGCGCAGACAGCCCCGGCGTCAAAGATGGCCTCACCGCCGGATAGGTTCGCCGGTCAAGCCGGCGAACGACGCGGGAAGAGGGTGTCACCGGCACGGATTCCTGGCGGACGTGGAAAGAGCGCGTCACCGGTCGATATCTCTCTCTCGTCATCCACCGGCCCTTCCTTCGTCATCCGCCGACCTCGGGTCGCGCCCCGGGGCAGGCTCGACCGGCGGATCCACCCCTTGCCTTCGTCATCCGCCATACCCCTCCCTCGTCACCCGCCGGCTCGACCGGCGGGTCCAGCCGACAGCGCAGACAGCCCCGGCGTCAAAGATGGCCTCACCGCCGGATAGGTTCGCCGGTCAAGCCGGCGAACGACGCGGGTGGAAGGTGATTGGTTGGGTTCGCCGCATCTGCCGGCGAATGACGGTCCAGTGATCGGTCATCAGTTATCAGTGATCAGCAATTCGTGCGGCGGATGAGGCGGGAGGGGAGGTTTAGCGGGTGATGCGGTGTGGGCCTGTTACGCACCGCTGCTCCGGCGGCCGGTCACCGAGGACGCTCACCGGCACCTGATCCTGGATCACTGAGCGCTGATCACCGATCACGGGACCATTCGGATATTCGCCCGGGCGGCGGCTACGGCCTCGGCGATCCGGGTGACGGCGTGATCGATTTCTTCGGTGGTCGTGAAACGCCCGAAGCCGATCCTGAGCGTCTGCTCCGCCTCGTGACGCGTGCGGCCGATGGCCTGAAGCACGTAGGACGGTTCGCCCGAGCCCGAGCCGCAGGCTGCACCACTCGAGATCGCCAGGTCCGGCAGTCGCGCCATCAGATCTTCAGCCCGGACACCGGGGATTGTGACATTGCAATTGCCCCACCAACGTTTTGTCGCCGGACCATTGAGCCGGATATCGGGTACCGCGTCCTGTAATCCCTGCCAGAGGCGACAGAAAAGATGGTGTGCCTGTTCGGCATCCTGGACCATCTCGGCACCGGCGATCCGCGCGGCTTCTCCCAAGCCCACGCACTGATGCGGGGCGAGTGTGCCCGAGCGCAGTCCCCGCTCCTGACCGCCGCCCAAGATCAGCGGCGCGATCCGCACCCGTGGCGCGCTGGTGCGCACATAAAGCGCCCCCACACCCTTCGGGCCGTAGACTTTGTGTGCGGAAATGGAAAGAAGGTCGATCCCCATCTCGTCCACATCGATCGGAATCTTGCCGAATCCTTGAGCCGCATCCGTGTGAAAATAGACGCCGCGTTCCCGACACAGAGCGCCGATCTCCGCAAGCGGTTGGATCGTGCCGATCTCGTTGTTGACAGCCATCACGGATACCAAGGCCGTGCGGTCGTCGATCGCCGCGTGCAACCGATCCAGGTCTACCCGCCCTTCCCGATCGACCGGCAGAATGGTCACCCGTCCGCCATGGCGGGCGATCCAGCGGGCGTTCTCGAGCACGCATTTGTGCTCGGTGGCGACGGTCACCAGATGATCGCGCTGCGGCATGGCGGCGGCGAACACGCCGCGAATGGCCAGATTGTTCGATTCCGTGGCCCCCGAGGTGAAAATGATCGCTTCGGGGCGGGCGGCAATGACCGTCGCCACATGCCGGCGCGCTTCTTCGACGGCCTCATGTGCTATCCAGCCATAGGCGTGCTCGGCGGAATGGGGATTGCCGAAATGCTCTTCCAAAAAAGGGCGCATCGCGGCGAACACCCGGGGATCGAGCGGGGTCGTCGCCTGATAGTCGAGATAGATGGGCTTGCGGGGCACGGCCGACATGGTTTCCTCGTCATGACAAGGCGGGCGACGCCACATGGGCGTTGGCAAGAATGTCTGCGGCGACGGCCAGGAAGCGGGCGATGTCGTCCTCGGTGGTGGACCAGCCGAGGCTGACCCGCACAGCGGCTTCTCGGATGGCGGAGTCATCCGTCATGGCGGCCACCACATGGCTCGGTTCCGTGCGGCCCGATGAACAGGCCGCGCCCGTGCTGACGGCGATTCCGGCCAGGTCGAACCGCATCACCAATACCTCGGCCTTCGTGCCGGGGGCGGCGAACAGCGTCGTATTGGGCACACGGGCCGCGTGTTCCCCCAAGATCACGAGATCCGAGCGAATCGCCTTCAGCGCGTTTTCCATCCTCTCGCGCAGACGCGAAAGCCGCCGCGCCTCTTCCGCCACCCGTGCCGCCGCCACCCGCGCTGCTGCTCCGAGTCCGACGATGCCGAGAAGGTTCTCGGTGCCGGGGCGCATGCGCCGTTCCTGTCCGCCGCCCCGCCAGAGGGACCGAAAGGGGGCGTCGCTGCGCACATAAAGCGCGCCTACACCCTTCGGGCCGCCGAGCTTGTGGGCGGACAAAGCCAGGTAATCGACACCAAGCGCCCGCACATCGACCGGGATCTTGCCGACCGCCTGGACCGCGTCAGTGAAGGTCAGATGATCTCGCCCCGTCTGCTCCACCATCGCTCGCGCCTGCGCGACGGGTTGCACGACTCCGCTTTCGTTGTTGGCCAACATGAGGGCGAGAAAGACCGACCGTTCGGAAGGAGCATCCGCAAGGACTGCTTCCAACCGCCGAAGATCGACGATACCCTTGCCATTGACCGGCAGCCAGTGGGTCACGGTTTCTTGCCCGGAAGGAATATTGTCCCGTACCGCGGGATGTTCGATCCGGCTGACGAGGCACTGGGCGCCCTTCGGAATTTGATGAAGTGCGATTGCGGCCGCCTCCGTGCCGCCGGAGGTGAACAAAATCTCCGCCGGATCGGCGTTGATCAGAGCGGCCACCGCCTCGCGCGCATCCTCGATCATCGCGCGCGCCGCCCGCCCGAACCGATGAACGGACGATGGATTGCCGAAGTGATCGAAAGCCTCCGCCATCGCCGCCTGCACCTCGGGGCGCAGCGGCGTCGTCGCATTGTGGTCCAGATAGACAGTCTGGGACTTGGAACCGGTCAAGGGCTGCTTCCTGTTCTGGCGTTTGCGTGAGAAGATGGGATGCATGGGCGGCCCCGTCAATCGGTCTGGACTGAGGATCCGCTTGTGCGACGGCTGCCTGCTCCTATATAAGGCTGCGCTCACATCGGACGAGCAGGCAGGAGACACAGGCCAGGCGCCGCGCGTCGGACGATCCCGTCACCGCCGACATGGCTGGCCGCCCCCGCCGCCTTGCGGGGTGTCGCGGCTGCCGGCGACCGGACCGATATCAGCAACTGGAGGACGAGCATGCCGGAGGTCATCTTCGCTGGACCGGAAGGGCGACTGGAAGGCCGCCTGCAGCAGGGGCGTAGCCGCAATGCGCCCCTTGCGATCGTGCTGCATCCGCATCCGCAGTACGGGGGGACCATGAACAACAAGGTGGTCTACCACCTCTACCAGACCTTTGTGCGGCATGGATTTACGACGCTGCGCTTCAACTTCCGCGGTGTCGGCCGGTCCGAGGGACGGTATGACGGTGGTGTGGGTGAGCTCGCCGATGCCGCCGCCGCGCTGGATTGGCTCCAGGCCGTCTATCCTGACGCGCCGTTTGCTTGGGTAGGGGGGTTCTCCTTCGGCGCCTGGATCGGTATGCAGCTGCTGATGCGTCGGCCGGAGTTTCAGGGATTTATTTCGGTCGCCCCGCCGGCAAACCACTACGACTTCAGTTTCCTTGCGCCCTGTCCGACATCCGGGCTCATCGTCCAAGGGGACCGGGACGATATCGTGCCCCTGGAATCGGTGGAAAAGCTCCTGGAAAAGCTGCGTCAGCAGAAGCGAATCACCGTTGATCTCGCTGTGATCGAGGGAGCAGACCATTTCTTCCAAGGGCGGTTGGATGAGCTGGATTCGGTGGTCGATTCCTATCTCACCCGCCGCCTTCAGGAGCTGGCCGCGCCGCGCATCGCCGCACGCCGCTAGCGGCAGGGCGATCACCGATTCTCGGTGATCAGTGATCAGTCATCGGTTATCAGCAATCGGTGAGGGGAAGCGTGTGACAGCCTCCTTCCCCATCCCCATCATCCGCCGCTGGGATTGTCTGATCACTGAGCACTGATCACCGATCACCGAATCGTCATTCGCCGGTTTATCCGGCGAATCCATCCGGCGGTGAGGCAGTCTTCAGTGCTGGAAGGTGTCTCCACCGTCCGCTGGACCCGCCGGTCTTGTCCGGCGGGTGACGTTCCAGTGATCAGAGACCGGTGATCAGTGATCAGGGGTGGTGATCAGTTATCGGAGAGGAGAAGCGTGTGAAGGCCGTCTTCGCCTTCCCCATCGTTCGCTGCTTTTGGTTCTGATTACCGATTCCTGATCACTGATAACCGAATCGTCATTCGCCGGTTTATCCGGCGAATCCAGCCAGCGGTTTAGCGAACTCTGATGCTTGGGATTGTCTTCACCGTCCGCTGGATCCGCCGATCAAGTCGGCGGATGACGA
>CAZJPA010000046.1:0-16196 GCA_964547755.1 uncultured Sphingomonadales bacterium | reverse complement strand
TCCGCCTACGCGCGCTTTACGCCCAGTAATTCCGAACAACGCTAGCCCCCTCCGTCTTACCGCGGCTGCTGGCACGGAGTTAGCCGGGGCTTCTTCTGCGGGTACCGTCATTATCTTCCCCGCTGAAAGAGCTTTACAACCCTAAGGCCTTCTTCACTCACGCGGCATGGCTGGATCAGGGTTGCCCCCATTGTCCAATATTCCCCACTGCTGCCTCCCGTAGGAGTCTGGGCCGTGTCTCAGTCCCAGTGTGGCTGATCATCCTCTCAGACCAGCTACGGATCGTCGGCTTGGTGGGCCGTTACCCCACCAACTACCTAATCCGACGCGGGCCCCTCCCAAGGCGACCGAAGCCTTTGGCCACCAGGCTCCCACCTGGTGGCATTATGCGGTATTAGCCCCCGTTTCCGAGGGTTATCCCACACCTTGGGGCAGGTTCCCACGCGTTACTCACCCGTCCGCCACTAGGTGGCCACCCGAAGGTGAACACCTCGTACGACTTGCATGTGTTAGGCCTGCCGCCAGCGTTCGTTCTGAGCCAGGATCAAACTCTCATGTTGACGTTCGCAAGACCACGACCCTCGACCCGCAGATACGGATCGCGGAATCGCTGCCTGCGAAGGCCCGCCTGACCATCACAAAGCGCTCGAAGACGCATCGATCCGGACAGGCGTTCAAGCCGGAACGCCACCGGTCTGCATCTTCCTCCACACCACCTTGTCAAAGAGCAACAACCTTCGTCCGACACGGACGCCCCCTGCCACTCATCCGCAAGCAGGGCCTTTGGCGTTCCGCTTCACACGGAAGGGCGGGGCGAGACATCGTGTCTTTCGACCGCCCCGGCAGGGGCGCTATATATGCACGCCCCCGACCCATGTCAAACCCTTTTTGACGATTTTTTTGCGTTTTTCCGATCATGACAAAATCCGTCCTCGACACCCCCGGTCCGGTTTGAAAACCTGTTCGTAACACCTTGCCGGGAAGACTTTTTCTTGCGCATTGGCTGTCTACATGCGCATGCTGTCCTGCCGCTCCGGCGTGAGCCGGTGACAAGACAAGGCGACCGAACCGGCAAAGGTTCGACGATCTGCCGTCGTCTGCGTTTCCGACTCATATGCGAAACGAGACCTGCGGCGCGGGAAGAGAGAGAAAAGCTGGTGATGCCAGAATCAAAAACAGGTGCCAAAAGGCAGGATGCAGCCAGACAGCCGGCGTCCGGCTTATCATCTGCGGAATCTTCCTACCCGATTCTCTACCTCCATCGCACCCGCGGCGAGGGAGTGGAGGGGGTGCATATCTGGGAGATGGTGCGCGCATTCCAACGGTTAGGCCATCCCGTGACCGTGCTGGGACCGAAGGGGGTGACGGCCGATCCCCTGACCGAAACCACACCTATGACCTCTGCCTCAAACCCGCCTTCGTCATCCGGCCCGGGACTGGCCGTGCGCATCTTCCGCTTTCTCTCTCATCATGCGCCGGCTTGGCTCTTCGAGCTGGCCGAGCTTGCCTACAATGCGGTGCTCGCGATTCGCCTTCGCAAGCTTGCTGCCGCCCGAGATGCCGGCCTCATTTACGAGCGCTATGCCCAAGGGGTTTTCGCGGGAGCGGCTTTCGCGCAACGGCGCGGGGTCCCGTATGTGGTGGAGGTCAACTACAGCGTGCTCACCCCCATCGTGCGACGGCGGACCCGTCTCTTGCGCCCTCTGTTCGCGGCCATCGAACGACGCGTCCTGGCACGCGCCGATGTCATCATCGTCATTTCCGAAACATTGCGGAGACTGCTCACAAGCGGCTGGCGCTTGCCGGCAGAGCGTTTTCTTGTGCTGCCGAACGCCGCGGATCCCGAACGCTTCCGTCCCGATCTGGCGCCACCGCCGGCCCTGACCGAAAAGAAAGGCGATCGGATCGTGATCGGATATGTGGGCGGCTTCTATCGCTGGCATGGACTGGATGCCCTTCTCGATGCCTATGCGGCGCTGCCTCCGTCCTTGCGGCGATCAGCCTGCCTGCTGCTCATCGGCGATGGGCCGGAACGGGCGGCCATCGCCGCGCAGGCACGGGACATGGGGCTGGCGGAGGCTGTCATTCTCCCGGGCATGATCGATCATGGAGAGCTACCCCGCTGGCTGGCGCAGTTTGCGATTGCCGTGCTGCCGGACATCGCCGATTATGCCTCGCCGATGAAGCTGTTCGAATACTGGGCGAGCGGCGCAGCCGTGATCGCGGCCGATACCGAGCCGATCCGCGACGTCCTGCCTGCCGGTGAACCCATCGTGCAACTCATCCCTCCCGCCGACCGTCGCGCGCTCGCACGGGCGCTGAAAGACCTGATGGACGATCCAACCCGCCGTATGGCCCTGGGGCGAGCAGCGCGCGCCTTCATCCAGCGCGAACGCAACTGGCTCCACAATGCCGAAGCGCTTTTGGCGCGTTTGAGACCCCTCAAAAAGACGCCAGAGGATCAGCAGGACGCAAAGTAATCAGATCATAACGATTGACGAGGATGAACAGCCCCAACACGACGGCCGCTCCCAGACTGGCCACGATCAGTTTCCATAAAAAGCGGGGACGATGCGGCGCCGATTCGGGTGTGCCGGGCACCACCGCATCCGGTTGTCCGGCATCACGCGCTTCCCCTTGCGTGCGCACCCCGACTGGCAGCAACATAAAGAAGATCAGCCACCAGGCGATCACATAGACGACCACCGCACTCGCCCAGCTCATCGCCCTCTCTCCTCGTATGTTCCTATCCGGCTTCCGCCGCTCGCTTCCCCTCACATCCCCGGTCCGAAGGGCAAAAAGCGGTCTCAAGCCTGCTCCAGTTCGACGAGCGTGCCGAAGCAATCCTTCGGATGCAGGAAGACAACCGGTTTGCCATGCGCCCCGATCCGCGGACGTCCGTCACCCAACACCCGTAGTCCTTGGGCCGTGAGGGTTTCGACTGCCGCTTCGATGTCCGCCACCTCATAGCAGACATGGTGGATTCCGCCGCCTGGATTGCGCGCGAGGAAATTGGCGATCGGCGAGTTCTCGCCCAGGGGATGCAGAAGCTCGATCTTGGTGTTCGGCAAAGTGACGAAGACGGTGGTCACCCCATGCTCGGGCTGGGGCACGGGCTCTGAGACATCGGCTCCGAATGTCTCACGATACAGTTTCGCAGCCGCTTCCAGATCCGGCACCGCGATCGCCACATGATTGAGCTTGCCGATCATGTTCCTACCTTTCCATACACCCCTCCGCCCTTTCCCCTGCGCTTCATCTCATGCGCGGATTTTGCGACAGAGACAACCGCGCGTTTCAGCAGTTCCCCCCCCATAGCACGATCAGAAGATGGTGTTACCCACTTCTGGTCAGGCGCACATCAACGATCGGGTTTTTGCCGGTGCGCGCACGCAGCCGCCGGCGCACGGCGATCCGGATACGCTCGGCCGTGCGCGCAAGATCGGCCGGCGCATCGGCGGCAAGGTCGCAAACGAGCGCCTCAATGGCCATTTCGCTGTCCATATCGATGCCGAGAATGCCGTAGAATCGCAGGTCCGGACTGGCAAGAGGCCGCCCACTGCCATCCACCACCAGGGAGACGACGGCCAGCCCTTCCGCACCGATCCGGCGACGCAGCTGAAATTGCGAATCATCGAGCGGAATAAGGAATTGTCCATCGAGCGCCAACCGCCGCGCCGGCACCTCGCCCAGGATTCGGGCCGGCCCCGGCGCCAGCTGGATGACCGCGCCATTGAAGGGAATCACCTGCTCCGGCACGCCCAGCTCGCGCGCCAGCTGCGCATGGGCCCGCAGATGCCGCGGCTCGCCATGGACAGGCACGGCGACCTCCGGGCGGATCCAGCTATACATCTCACGCAGCTCTTCGCGCCCCGGATGGCCGGAAACATGGACGAAGGCCTCGCGTTCGGTCACCACCTCGACATCGCGACGGGCCAGTTGGTTGGCGACACGCGCGACCGCCAACTCATTGCCCGGGATGATCTTGGCGGAGAAGATCACGACATCGCCCGCCTCCAGCTCAAGGTGGGGGTGCTCGCCCCGGGCCATGCGGGACAAGGCCGCCCGTGGCTCACCCTGCGCGCCGGTACACAGCACGAGCAACTTCTCGCGCGGCAGGCCGCCGGCCTCCTCCAATGCAATGGTCTGCGGCCAGTCTTCGAGATAGCCGGTGGCACGACCGGCTGCGATCACGCGGTCCAAGGCCCGGCCCGCCACCACCAATCGCCGCCCATGGTGATGCGCGACGGCGGCAATCGTCTTCAGCCGCGCGAGATTGGAGGCAAAGGTGGTGATCACCACGCGCCCGTCTTCATACAGATGCAACAGATCCATCAGACTTTCGCGCACCGCAGCTTCAGACCCGGACGCGCGCGGCTGGAAGACATTGGTGGAATCGCCAACCATCGCCCGCACACCCGCATCGCCGATCGCGCGCAAAGCCTCAGGCGTCGAAGGCGCGCCGATTTGCGGGGCATGATCGAGCTTCCAGTCCCCCGTATGGAAGATCCGCCCCAGCGGGGTTTCGATGAGCAGGCCGTGCCCTTCGGGAATGGAATGCGCAAGCGGCACATAGCGCACGGCGAACGGTCCAACGGTAAAGCAACCCGCGACATCCACCACATGCAGCGGCGCGTCATGAAGTCCCGCTTCTTCAAGCTTCCCGCGCACGAGCTCTGCCGTAAACGGGGTCGCATAGATCGGACACCCCAACTGCGGCCAGAGATGGGCGACGGCACCGATATGATCCTCATGGCCATGGGTGAGGACGAGTGCTGCGATCTGCTCCCGCCGACCAGTGATGAAGCCGGGGTCGGGCATCAACAGATCGATGCCGGGCAGGCCGTCGCCGGCGAAATTGACGCCGCAGTCCACCACCAGCCATGAGCCGGCGACATGGAACAGATTCATGTTCATACCGATCTCGTCTGAGCCGCCCAGCGGCACAAAGACGAGAGCGTCCTTCGGAATGGCGACCGCCTCATCCGTCATCGCCGCTCTTCTCCTGCATGCGTGCCAGTCGCGTTTGCACAGCCGCCTTCCCCCCGCGCCCGACGCCACAGGCGGATATTGCGGCGATGCTCGGCCAACGTCCGCGCAAAGCGATGTCCGCCGCAGCCATCGGCGACGAAATACAGCGCGTCGGTCTTCGCCGGATGCAGAACCGCCAAAATCGCGTCACGGCCCGGATTGGCAATCGGACCGACCGGCAAGCCGCGACGGCGGTAGGTATTGTAGGGGTTGTCCGCCTTGAGTTCCGACCGTGTCGGCGGGCGCATGCGTGCAGCCGGGCCGGGTGCGGCACCATAGACGGCCGTCGGATCCGCTTCCAAACGCATGCCCGCCCGCAATCGATTGAGGAGAACAGCCGCCACCATCCGGCGATCCACCGGATCGTGGCTTTCCAGTTCGACGATGGATGCCAGAATCACCGCCTGCTTGGGTGCGGAAAGCGGCAACCCGGCGGCGCGTGCCGCCCAAGCCTCAGCAAGAAAGCGGCTCATGGCCTCTTGCATGCGCCGCAACAGGGCTGCGCGTCTTTCCCCCCACGTGTAAGCATAGGTATCCGGCAGCAGACTGCCTTCCGGAGGCACCTCGGCGATGTCACCGGACAGACCGATCAGACCGGTCAATCGGATGACGACTTCCGCACTCGTCCAGCCTTCCGGTATTGTCACGAAACGCAGCACCGGCTGCGCAGAGGCCAAAATATGGGCAATCGTCGCCGCCGAAGCGTGAGGAGGGATCGCGAATTCTCCAAAACGCAAGGCCGCCCGACCCTCCGTTAATCGAAATCCGAGCTGGAACACGAAGGAACTGCGCAAGGCGCCATCTTCGGCAAGGCGACCTGCGACGTCTCTGAGGCCACTGGCGCGGGGAACGATCAGCCGGACCTCCTCGTCATGGGGCCCCGGCGCCCACCACAACACCGCCACGCCCCCCAGCAGACAGGTGATAACGATGACGACACCGGCGACCGCCACCAGCAGCCGGTTTCCGTGCCTGGTGGATGATCGCCCCATCGGGCCTTGCGACCGATCTTGAGCAGCCGTCGTTTCCTCCATCCTTGACGCACGACGAGGAAAGTTACGAATTCATTCCTCGACCGCTCGCAGGATCAGGCTTGCGTTCGTGCCCCCGAATCCAAAGGAATTGGTCAGAGCCGCCCGCACCCGACGGCGGCGCGCCTGGTGCGGAACCAGATCCATACCCGCAATTTCTTCGCTGGGATTGTCGAGATTAAGCGTGGGCGGAACCACCTGATCGCGAATGGCCAGAATGCAGAAGATCGCTTCCACCGCACCCGCCGCCCCCAGCAGATGGCCGATGGCGGATTTGGTGGACGACATTGAAAGGCGGGCCGCCGCCTCCCCGAAGACACGCTTGACCGCCGCGAACTCGATCTCATCGCCCAGCGGTGTCGAGGTGCCATGGGCATTGATATAGTCGATGTCCGCCGGCTTCATCCCTGCGCGCTTAAGTGCTGCGCGCATGGCCCGCTCGCCGCCATTACCGTCCGGCGGCGGGGCGGTCACATGATAGGCATCGCCGGACAGGCCATAGCCCACGACCTCCGCATAGATTTTTGCGCCACGAGCGCGCGCGTGCTCTAGATCCTCCAACACGACGATGCCTGCACCTTCACCCATCACGAAGCCGTCGCGGTCCCGGTCCCATGGGCGAGACGCCTTCTCGGGCGCATCGTTGAAATGGGTAGACAAGGCCTTGGCCTGGCAGAAACCGGCATAGCCGATCGGACAGATCGCCGCCTCAGCACCACCGGCAAGCATGATATCCGCATCGCCCCACTGGATCAGACGGGCCGCATCACCGATGGCATGCGCGCCGGTGGAACAGGCGGTGACCACCGCATGGTTCGGCCCCTTCAGTCCCCAACGGATCGACACATAGCCCGAGGCGAGATTGATGAGACGTCCGGGAATGAAATGCGGGGAGACCCGCCGCGGGCCGCGTTCGTGGAGAACCACCGCAGTCTCGGCAATACCCTTCAGCCCGCCGATACCTGAACCGATGAGCACGCCGATGCGCTCGGCCTCGGCCGGCAGGATGGATTCGAGATCGGCGTCTTGGACCGCCTGCTGGGCCGCGGCCATGGCAAAAAGGATGAACTCGTCAACCTTGCGGCGCTCCTTCGGCTCCATGTAGCGGTCGGGATTGAATGTGCCACTGCTGCCATCGCCGAAGGGCACCTCACACCCCACCTGAGAGGGGAAGGGCTCGGGATCGAAATGCGTCACCCGTCCGGCTCCGGATTCGCCTGCGATCAGACGCCTCCAACTCTGTTCGACGCCGTCGCCCAGTGGCGTCACGGCCCCAAGCCCTGTCACCACGACTCTGCGCATGACCACTGCTCCCTCCTGCTTGCGCGCCCCGGCGCCATTTATCGCCTGCAAGCCGCATCATACGGGAAGGAAGACGGCGCCAGCCCTTGGTCAGGCAAGCGCCGCACCATCACCTCCCGCCGGAGTGACACGCCCGCCCCCGTTCAGGCGTCGGCATGCTCCTTGATGTAGTCGATCGCATCCTTGATGGTCTGGATTTTTTCCGCGGCGTCATCAGGGATTTCGATTCCGAATTCTTCCTCGAAGGCCATGACGAGCTCGACGATGTCCAGACTGTCGGCACCAAGATCGTCAATGAAGCTCGCCTCTTCGGTGACCTTGGCTTCCTCGACGCCGAGATGCTCGACGACAATCTTCTTTACGCGTTCGGCAATATCGCTCATGCTTCGTCTTCCTTACCTGTCCTTCGCGTTCCGCCCCTTTGGACCGCCTCACCGCCGTGCCGGGGACGGCCGATCTTACCACATGGCGTCGCACAGTCTTTGCGCCTGCAGAAACACCGGCGCCGGCCCTTCATCCGCCCATCAGACCCGATGCGGTGCTGTCTCACGCAAGGAGCCGGCCCGTGTGCCACTCGCCGAGGCGGCAAGGCTCCTAACACAGTTCCCGGCGCGCTGCAAAGCCTCTTCACGGCCCTGTTCCGGCGACCGGCTGCAGCGTCTGGAGTTGTCTCCTTAGATCATCGCCATCCCGCCATTGACATGCAATGTCTGGCCGGTCACGTAGCGGGCACCGGAACCGGCCAGATAGAGCACGGCCGCGGCCACATCATCCGGTTCACCGAAAAACCCGCAGGGGATGCGCTGAAGCAGGGCTGCTTTCTGCGTCTCGCTCAGAGCATCCGTCATCGGCGAGCGGATGAAGCCGGGTGCGATTGCATTGACCGTGATCCCGCGACTGGCGACCTCTTGCGCCACCGACTTGGTCAATCCGATGAGCCCGGCTTTCGCGGCCGCATAGTTCGCCTGCCCCGCATTGCCGGCCACACCAACGACGCTGGAAATATTGATCACCCGCCCGAAGCGCGCCCGCATCATTCCCTTGAGCAGCGCGCGGGTGAGGCGAAAGGCGGCCTCGAGATCGACCCGCATCACCTCGGCCCAATCCTCGTCCTTCATGCGCAGCAACAAAGCATCCCGCGTGATTCCGGCATTGTTGACGAGAATCTCCACCGGCCCGCCAAGCCGCTCGGGGGCATGGCGCGCCAGCTCTTCGACGGCCGCCGGGTCAGCCAGATCGGCCGGCAGCGGCACAACCCGTTCGCCAAGATCGGCCGCCAGCTCTTCAAGCCTGGCCGCACGACGCCCCGAGATCGCGACATGGGCACCAGCCGCATGCAAAACCCGTGCGATCGCCTCACCCAGACCGCCGGTCGCCCCGGTGATCAGCGCCCGCCGGTCCGTCAGGTCAAAAAAAGCCGTCATGATCCTTCCGCCCTCTCAACTCCCGTTTCCCTCGCCCTTAAGATCCCGAGCCCCGATGGCCGCACGCCTCCGCAAGAAAAATCTGAGCGAGCAAAAGCCGGCCGCGCTTCACAGTTCAGCGGCGAACGCTTCAAGATCGGCGGGCTCGGCGATGTTGCGCAGCGCGAAATCCCGATCGATCCGACGCACGAGGCCGGACAGCACGCGCCCAGCTCCAACCTCGACGATCTCTTCGATTCCCTCGGCCTTCAGACGCTCGACCGATTCCCGCCAGCGGACCGGCGCCGTCACCTGATCAACGAGCAGCCCCCGCAGCACCTCCGGTTCCTTTTCGGGTGCGGCCGTGACATTGGTGACGACCGGGACCGTGGGAGCAGACAGACTCACCTGCGCCAACGCTTCGCGCATGCGCTCGGCCGCCGGCACCATCAGCGGTGAATGGAAGGGCGCGCTGACCGGCAGGAAGACACTGCGCCGCGCCCCCTGTTCACGCGCCAGGTCCACCGCACGTTCAACCGCCGGCTTGTGTCCGGAGACGACGACTTGGCCCGGTGCGTTGTCATTGGCGACGACACAGATCTCGTCTTGCGTGCTCGCCTGTTTCGCAATCTCCGTCACCGCCTCGATATCAAGCCCCAGGACCGCCGCCATCGCACCGTCGCCAACGGGAACGGCTTCCTGCATCGCCTCCCCGCGCAACCGTACCAGACGGGCCGCATCGGCAAGAGAGAAACAGCCGGCCGCGGTGAGCGCCGAATATTCACCCAGCGAGTGACCGGCCACCAGGGCCACCATGTCGGGGACGCGGTGACCATCCGCTTGCAGCACGCGGATGATGGCTATCGAGACCGCAAGCAGCGCCGGTTGGGCATTGCGCGTCAAGGTGAGTACGTCTTCGGGCCCGGTGAACATGAGGCGCGAGAGATTATCGTGGAGCGCATCGTCAACCTCTTCGAACACCTCGCGCGCCGGCACGAATGCCTCGGCCAACGCCTGACCCATGCCAACATGCTGACTGCCCTGTCCGGGAAAGACGAATGCCCGCATCGCCTGTTCGCCTCCTTAACTTGCCGGCTTCAAGATCCGCTTCATGCCCCGAAACGACACAACCACCAGCCACAATCTCTCCCGCCGGGGGATACCGACTCGGAGACGGGTTGACAAGCACTCCCAGGCGATTGACAGGATGGAGCGATTCGGCTATGTGGCGGCCGCCTTCACGGTTGAGGGCCAGCGTTTTGCCCCGTCGTCTAATGGTAGGACAGCGGATTCTGGTTCCGTTAGTGGAGGTTCGAATCCTCCCGGGGCATCCACCCCTGCCTCCTGCCCAGCAAACCCACCATAGTCGCCCATCCGCCAAGAAACCGCTTTCCCCTCAACGTGATCCAGCGCTCGACAGGTAGCTGTTGCCAATAACGTCGCCATGCGCAGATATGCGGGCCGCGGCAATCCGTCGCTGGGCACGAACCGTCGAACTGTCGCACAGCCCCCTTGCATCGGTGAACGGACATTCACTATGAGGCGCCCAAAGCCGGGGAGGGTCGTCGAGGAGTCTGACGGATGACAATGCAGGCAAGGATAGCGTTCGCCGATGAAACCGGTGCAGTTTCTTCCAATCGATCTGGCCGAAGTCACAGCCGGCCCGTCTTTTCATGACGGAAAACCGGACCCGCAAGCTCTCGCCTCCTTTCGCCGACGGTTGCCCCACCCCCACTTGGACGATTTCTTCTCCCTCTATATGCAGCGTTATGACGAGCTGGGACGCATCCCGCAAAAAAGCGAATTCGGCCCCCATGTCCTGCGCGCTCATCTGGGATATGTCGGGATCGCCGCTATGGAAAACGGCGAAGAACCGCTTGACGTCGTGATCCGTCTGGCCGGCACGCGACTTGTCGATTTCATCGGCGCCGAGCTCAAGGGTATGAGCGTGCGCCAGCTCTTCCGGCGGCCGCCGGAATTTGTCGAAAAGCTGTGGTCGCCGCTGTTTCGCGAGGCGCGCCCGCGTCTGGATGCCGGCAACCTCTCCCCTTTGGACAAGCCTTATGTGGACTATGTGGCGCTCCATGTGCCGCTGGCCGCCCAGGATGGGCGGGTTCGCTATGCGGCTTTTCGAGCGATCTTCTCACTCGACGGGGGCAAGACCTGGTCATAAGGAAAGCCGCCCATCAATAAAGTGAAAGCGTGGCAAGGGAAAAAGGGTAAAGAGAAGGCGGCAGCCTCTCCCAGCCCCTTTGCCTTGCTGCCCACGGAATGCTTCCGTGTGCACGATGCCTATGGTGCACGCACGGCCATGCGGATCGGTCCCTCGGGCCGGCCGTGGATGAACTGCTCCACATAGGGATTGCCGGAATGGTCCACCTCGTCGACCGGTCCCTGCCAGATGATCTTCCCCTGATGAAGCATGGCGATGCGATCGGCGATGCGGCGCGCGCTCGTCATGTCATGGGTGATCGTGATCGTGGTCGCGCCCAGGCGTTCGACCTGTTCGACGATCAGCTCATTGATCACACCGGCCATGATGGGATCGAGCCCGGTCGTCGGCTCGTCGAAAAACACGATCTCAGGATCGGCCGCAATCGCCCGGGCCAAGCCCACACGCTTTTTCATGCCACCTGACAATTCGGCCGGGTAGAGGTCGGCGACATCGCCCCCCAGCCCCACGCGCGCCAGCTTCTCGATGGCAATCTCGCGGGCCTTGCGACGCGGCATCCGCTCGCCTTCGATCAGACGGAACGCGACATTCTCCCACACAGGCAGCGAATCGAAGAGTGCCGCCCCCTGAAACAGCATGCCGATGCGGCTCATGACCACACGGCGCGCCCGAGGGCTAAGACGGGTCGTCTCTTGGCCATCAATAAAAACTTGCCCCGCTTCCGGGATCAACAGGCCGAGAATGCATTTGAGCAACACCGACTTGCCTGTGCCCGAACCACCGATCACGACAAGGCTTTCCCCACGCGCGACCGCAAGATCGATGCCCTCCAGCACCTGCTTGCGCCCGAAGCGCTTCCTTACGCCTGCAAGCCGGATCATCGCCGGCCGGGCCGCATGCTCTTGTGCGTTCATCCAACCGCATCCACCCCAAAGACCAGCACCGTGATGACGAGATTGGCGAACAGGATCAGGATGAAGGCGGAGACCACAGCATTGGTCGTCGCCCGCCCCACACCTTGGGCGCCGCCGCTCGAATGATAGCCGTGAAAGCAGCCCATAAGCGCGACGATGAAACCGAAAACCGCCGCCTTGACCAGCGAAGAAACGACGTCGGAGACTTCCAAGTAGTCCACGGTGACTTGCAGATAGCTACCCGGATTGAAGCCGAGCTGCTGAGTCGCCACCAGAAAACCGCCGAACACGCCGATGATATTGGCGACGATGACAAGCAGGGGCAGGGTCACCACTCCTGCCACCAACCGCGGCACCACGAGATATTTGAGCGGATCGGTGGACAGGGTGAAAAGCGCGTCGATCTGCTCGGTCACCCGCATGGTGCCGATCTCGGCCGCCATGGCGCTGGAGACGCGACCGGCCACCATCAACCCGCCGAGCACGGGGCCCAGCTCCCGCACGATGGCGATCACCACCACGGCCGCCATTGTGCTTTCCGCATTGAACCGCGAGGAGCCGACATAGATCTGCTCGGCCAGCGCCGCGCCTGTAAACAGCGCCGTCATGCCCACGACGGGGAGCGAAAAATAACCGATGGTCAGCATCTGACGCAACAGATTGCGCAGATAGAAGGGCGGCCGAACCACATGACTGACCGCCACCCCCGCAAACACCACCAACCGGCCGATGGCAGCCAAAGCATTGCGCGTGATTCGCCCGATAACGGCAAGCGGATTCATGGATTGCAGCCCTGCCCTCTCATTCTGAATTCCGCGCGACACCCCGACAAGACCGGGCCCGTCCGTCGTGCGGAGGGGAGATTATGGGGCACAGACCCTGCGGTCAACGGCCGAGCGCCCGGCTGTTCTCCTGTTCCATCCGCGTCGCCTCCTCCTACATCCGACGGATCACCAGGCGCACGCGACCGACAATGCGAAGATTGTCCCGGAACGCATCCACCTCCATCGGCGGATAGGCCGGATTGTCTGACAGAATTCGGAAGACCGGCGGCGGCCCATAGGCGATTCGTTTGGCGACGATCACCCCGTCGATGTTCAAGATATAGATCCCTTCCTCCCGCGGACGTTCGGCCGCTGCGCTGGTGTCCACCAGCACCAGATCCCCTTCCGAGAGCGTCGGCTCCATCGAATCGCCCCGGATTTCGACGAAATGCGTCTTCTCAGGCGGCACATGAAAAGCCTTGAGAAACCAGGGCCGATGCACCACGAATCCTTCCAGCTGTTCGGCCGGCTCTTCCCCATAGCTCCCGCCACCAGCCGATGCCTGGACCGAATAGAGCGGAATCGTCACCAGCTCCCCAGCCGCTGGGGCGGCCTGCCCACTGAGCAGCCAATCCGCCGAGATGCCTACGCGCACCAAGGATAGGATTGCCTCCCCACCAGGGATACTTTTCCCTGCTTCATAGGCCTTCAGGGTAGGGACGGGGATGCCGGCCCGCTCGGCGAGTTCTTTCTGGCTCAACCCCAAAGATTCCCGCGCCGCCCGCAATCTCTCAGCAATACCCCGACCCAGCACCCTTCGGGGGCTTGTATCATTTTTGATCTTGACAGGCATAATATAATATCCTATTCTGCTCGCGATAAAGATAATATTAACAAACAAGAGAGAATGCAAGCGGATATCCGGTCATGGTATCAAAAAATATCTTTCGTCGCTTCGCCATGTCCCATCGCGCCCATCCGGCGATCGCGGCAGGAGATCGCCCCACCGGGCGGGACGGCCGGCTGTCCGGCGATTGCGGTCGGTCGCACAGATCGAATTTTATGCGCGGCTGCCTCCCTTCCCCTCCCCTCGCCCAGCCGCGCCGGGGGAGCCGTTCCGTCCTACCCCGCCCTTCGCCGCCCCGGGACGGCTCCCCCTTCCCATCTCCACGGCTTGTCCGGCCTGAAGGCCGGGCAGGAGAACGGACGCGCATGCCACAAGCAAAGGGGATGATGATGACGAACGGGATGGACGACTGGCCCTGGACCGGTGAGGATGCCCACTCACCGGCCCGTATCACGGAACCACCAGCAACCGACGAGCAGACTGACCGTGATGCCGCGCTTCTGGCCAAGGCGGGAGCAGGTTTGCTGGCTTTGGCCCTCGCGATCGCGCTGCTGGGCCCCATGATTTGGATGACGACAATCGCTCTTGCCCTGGTCGCCGGTCTCGTTCTGCTGGGCGCCGCACCATTTGTTGCGGCGACGTCGATCCGGCGGAGCGCTCTCATCCTGCCCTTCCCCGCAGAAAAAGACCGTATTTCCGTCAAGAGGGGGTGTCCGGATGCGCCCGAGCTTCTGGACTGCTGAGGACGAGGCCCGGGTTCTGGCCGTGCTCGGGGATGGACGTTTTCATCCCGTGCGTGAAATTGCAGAAAAGACCGGTGTGAAAGCCATCAATGCCATCGTCGCCAGCCTGCGGGACAGGGGACACGACATCCGCTGCCGCCAGCGTATCGAACCCAACGGCCGCCGACGATGGGCCTTTCGACTGAACGGCTGTGGTTCCACCCCCTGTCCCCTTTTTCTGCGCTAGCGCTCCAGACGGCCGGTTGTCGCCTTCCTTGGAGACAGCAACGACATCCTCCCATGCGTTTTGGAGATCGATCCCTCATGGCTTCACTTGCCCCTCATGAACTCGTCCCGCTGATCGGAGAAGATGCGACCGTCCGGCTTTTCGTGCGACTCGGCGGTGTCGAGATCTACATTCCCGATGATCCACGTGAAGACAGCGAGATCACCAATATCATCGGCTTGGCGGCGGCACGAAAGCTTGCCCGCGCATTCGGCAAACGCTGGGTGAATCTACCCAAGGCGCGGGGCTGGTGTCGCCGGACCACCCTGCGTCGCGTCACCGAGGGACGTCTGTCTGCACGTCAAGCCGCATTGCTGCTCGACCTGACCGAACGACACGTTCGGCGCATGCTGGCCGACCCACCCGCGCGCGAGACGACGCCCAAGCTGGCGGCGATGCGCGAGGCCACATCCCGCACCGCACCCGCCCCGTCTGTTTCCGGAGAGGACCGATGACCCACACATGGGCAACGTCATCTGACAGGCTTGGCACGGAAAAGGCCATCACCCCCGGTATCGATGATTTGCTCTCGGCCCTGATCGCCCGCGAGGGCGGGTTCGTTGCCCATCCGGCCGACCGCGGCGGGGCGACGAAATACGGCATCACCCAGGCCACACTCGCCGCCTGGCGGGGGCGGGACGTCACGCCCAAGGACGTTGCGGCGCTGACCGAGGCCGAGGCGCGGGCGATCTATCGCCGGCGCTATTATGAGGGGCCCGGGATCGCCCGCCTGCCTGTGGCCCTTCAGCCCGTGATGCTGGATGCGGCCGTCCACATGGGGCCCAAACGCGCGGTCCGGCTGCTGCAGCGCTTGCTGGCGACGGCCGTGGGCAAGGTGGGCGGCATCGACGGCGTGATCGGCCCGAAGACGATCGCGGCCGCAGAATGCCTTGTCACCCGCTGGGGCCCGCATGCGGTGGCGCTCGTCCTGCTCCTGCGCGCGCTGGATCTGGAGCGCCTGATCGCGGCCGATCCCAGCCAGCGGGTGTTCGCCGCCGGCTGGGCGCGCCGGCTTGCCGCGCTGCTGCCGGAAGAGGCCGCAGATGCCGCGGCCGCGCTCACCCTCACCCCCCATGCCAAGGAGGCAGACTGATGCCCATTCCCATCATCGGTGACATCGTCCAGGCGCTCGCCAAGCCCATCGACGACCTGGTCGGCGACAAGGATCTCGCCCGCCGGCTGAAGGCCGAGCTCGCCTCGCAGCTTTACAAGCTCGACATGGCGCAGATCGCGGTCAACCGCCAGGAGGCGGCGCACAAGAGCCTGTTCGTCGCCGGCTGGCGGCCCTTCATCGGCTGGGTGTGCGGGCTGGCGATCATGTGGGCCTTTCTGGGGCAGCATGTGGCCGAATGGGCGGTGGCGCTCTGGGCGCCGGGCACCCCGGTGCCGACCGTCGAGAGCGATCGTCTGATGGAGCTGGTCATGGCCATGCTCGGCATGGCCGGCCTGCGGACTTATGAAAAACGCGCCGGCATCGCACGGGAGAAGTGAGGAATGATCGACTGGCCCACCATGACGGCCGTGCTGCGGGACTGGCTGACGATCATCGTGATCGTCGGCGGCGGCATCGGCGGCTATATGGGCCTGCGCTTCGCCACCCGGCGTGCGCTGGCCGAAGCCGTCGACCAGGCTGCGCACGACAATCGCGAGCTTGAGACCAGGGTCGAGGTCCGGCACGGCCGCCTCGAGGAGCGTGTGGTCGCATTGGAGCGTGCGACGGGCC
>CAZJPA010000045.1:3086-16268 GCA_964547755.1 uncultured Sphingomonadales bacterium | reverse complement strand
TCCGCCGCATCCCCCTTTCTTCGTCATCCGCCGGCTCGACCGGCGGATCCAGCGGAACGCGAAGCCAATCCCCAGCATCGGAGTTGGCTCAACTATCAAATGGATTCGCCGATCAAGTCGGCGAATGACGTGGGGAGGATGGCTGGGTTCGCTGGTCAAGCCAGCGAATGACGCGGAAAGAGAACAGCCATCTGGATTCGCCGCATCTGCCGGCGAATGACGACCCAGTGATCGGTGACCAGTGATCAGTGATCAGCAATCCGTGTGGCAAACGACAGGAAAAACAACATCAAACGCCGAAGACTGGCCCTCATGCCGGATGGATTCGCCGGTTAAACCGGCGAATGACGTAAGAGAGAGGACGTCATCGGCTGCCTTCCCCTCACCGCCAACCGATGACTGAAGGCCGATACCCAACGACCGATGACTGAAGACCGATGACCGATCACTGATGACTGATCACTGATGACTGATCAGCAATCCCTGCGGTGCATGCCGCGGTAAGGGAGCGGCCCTCTCCCGCACAGCATTCCAAGAGCGAGCGCGCAGGCCGACCACAGCCGCTGGGATGGCCCGCAGAGGCCCCGCCACCTCTCCCTGCAAGCCGGTAAAGACCCCACAGACGGAAGAGCCGGCCACCTTCCGCCCAAGGCTTTCAGACGGCACTCGGCCCGCTGTTCGGCTCTTACACCGCCGGCTCGGGGGCGGCGGGTTTGCCGTTGCCCTGCCGGTTGTCCTTTGCGCCAGCGATATCGAAGGCAATCTTGCCGTCTTCAAGACGGATCACGACCTGACCACCGTCCTTCAGCCTTCCGAAAAGCAGCTCGTCAGCCAGCGGCTTCTTGATGCGCTCCTGGATGAGGCGGGCGAGCGGGCGGGCACCAAAGAGCCGGTCATAGCCGCGCTCGGCCAACCAGCGCTTGGCGGCCTCGTCGATGGTGATCGTGACATGGCGCTCGGCGAGCTGGAGTTCGAGCTCCAAGATGAATTTCTCGACCACCCGCTCGACGACGTCGAGCCCCAGATAGTCGAAGGCGATGACGGCATCGAGGCGATTGCGGAACTCGGGTGTGAACAACCGCTTGATCGCCTCATCATCGGCGCCCTCGCGGGTCTCGCGCCCAAAGCCGATGGCGCTCTTCGACAGCTCGGCGGCGCCCGCATTCGTCGTCATGATGAGGATGACATTGCGGAAATCGATCTTCTTGCCGTTGTGATCGGTCAGCTGACCAGCATCCATCACCTGCAGCAGCAGGTTGAAGAGATCGGGATGGGCTTTTTCGATCTCATCCAGCAGAAGAACCGAATGCGGGTGCTGATCGATGGCATCGGTGAGCAGCCCGCCCTGGTCGAAGCCGACATAACCAGGCGGGGCGCCGATCAGGCGCGAGACGGTATGCCGCTCCATGTATTCCGACATGTCGAAGCGGATCAGCTCCACCCCCAACAGCCGCGCGAGCTGACGGGCGACCTCGGTCTTGCCGACGCCGGTCGGCCCCGAGAAGAGATAACAGCCGATCGGCTTGTTCGGCTCGCGCAGCCCCGCACGCGAGAGCTTGATACTGGCGGCCAGAGCCGCGATCGCCCGATCCTGCCCGAAGACGACGCGTTTCAAGTCGGACTCAAGATTGGCAAGCACACGCACATCGTCTTTGGTCACGGATTTCGGGGGGATGCGTGCGATCTTGGCGATCACCGCTTCGATGTCTTTTACGCCCACAACCTTCTTGCGCCGTGAAGGAGGCAACAGCATCTGCGCCGCGCCGGTCTCGTCGAGCACGTCGATGGCCTTGTCGGGCAATTTGCGGTCCGTGATGTAGCGGGCCGACAATTCCACGGCCGCACGGATCGCATCGCGCGTATAGCGGACCTTGTGGTGTTTCTCCAGATAGGGCTTCAGGCCCTTCATGATCTTGATCGCATCCTCGATCGAGGGTTCGTTGATGTCGATCTTCTGGAAGCGACGCAGCAGCGCGCGGTCCTTTTCGAAATGGCCGCGGAATTCCTTATACGTGGTCGAGCCGATGCAGCGAATCGCGCCCGAAGCCAACGCAGGCTTCAAGAGGTTGGAGGCATCCATCGCCCCGCCCGATGTGGCGCCTGCCCCGATGACGGTGTGGATCTCGTCGATGAACAGAATCGCCCCTTCGTATTCCTCGAGCTCCTGGACAACCGCCTTCAGCCGTTCCTCGAAGTCCCCCCGATAGCGGGTGCCGGCGAGCAGAGCGCCCATGTCGAGCGCGAAGATGGTGGCGTTTTTGAGCACCTCCGGCACGTCCCCCTCGACGATCTTGCGCGCCAGCCCCTCTGCGATCGCCGTCTTGCCGACACCGGGGTCGCCGACGAGCAGCGGATTGTTTTTCGAGCGCCGGCACAGGATCTGGATCGTGCGCTCGACCTCCAACTGTCGGCCGATCAAGGGATCGATACGGCCCGCACGCGCCTTTTCGTTCAGATTGACGCAATAGGTCTCCAACGCGCTTTCGCCCGATTTGCTCTTGGACGATGCGCTCCCGCCGCTTCCCGAACGCTGATGCTGATCGCCCGCCTGGTCGGCGCCGCGCACGGCCCGGCGTTCGGAATGCTGAGGGGTCTTCGCGATCCCATGCGAGATGTAGCTGACGGCATCGAGCCGCGTCATGTCCTGCTGCTGGAGGAAATAGACGGCATGGCTTTCGCGCTCGGAAAACAGCGCCACCAGAACATTCGCCCCTGTCAGCTCGTCCCGCCCCGAGCTCTGAACATGGAGAATCGCCCGCTGGATCACCCGCTGGAAGCCGGCGGTGGGTGTGGCCTCCACCCCACTATCCTCGACCCGGATGCTCTCCAGCTCATTGTCCAGATAGTCTTCGAGATTGCGGCGCAGGAGAGCGCAATCCACATTGCACGCCTTGAGCACGGCCGAGGCATCCGGGTCATCAATAAGGCTCAAAAGCAGATGCTCGAGCGTGGCATACTCGTGGCGACGCTTGCTCGCCTCAGCCAATGCCCGATGCAGGGTCTGCTCCAGATGACTCGAAAAGCTCGGCACGATTCCTGTTCCTTCCTAGCCGCTACACGCAATAACTATTCTTAGCATACCTCCCATCTGTAAATATATTGTTTCTCTCACGCCTTTTCCAAGGTGCATTGCAGGGGGTGCTGATGCTTGCGGGCATAATCGACCACCTGATGCACCTTCGTTTCGGCGACCTCGTAGGGAAACACCCCACACACGCCCACGCCTTTCCTGTGCACATGCAGCATCACACGCACGGCCTCGGCATGGTCCATCCGGAAAAAGCGTTTGAGGACATGGACCACGAATTCCATGGGCGTGTAATCGTCGTTCAACATCAAAACCTTGTACATCGACGGCTTCTTGGTCTTGGGTTTGGGCTTCGTCAGAAGCCCGGTCACCGGCCCATCCGCGCCGTCGTCTCCTTTGTGTTCATCATTCTCGGCCATGGCCGCAGCCGCGAAGAGGGGAAAATCGCGCGCCCAGGCCTGGTGATCACGCACACTCCTCATCATCACACACACATCGCCGAACTCTGCTTGGCGTCCGTTCCCCCGGACCGGGGAAGAACCGCTCTGCCATCTCATGCCATAATCTTTATTAACGGCGGGATAATGGCAAGGGGTGACATCGGCGCGCAGAGCGCTCATTCGCAGCCATTTTCTTGCGCCCGAGCGCCCTGAGCTCCGCCTGCTGTGCGGCGAGAAGAACGCCTACTCAACGGCTTACGGATCGGTATCCATGCCTCCGCAGTGGCGCGCGTGCGACCATGACCGAAGGCAATCGCCGGCGTTCTATTCCCACCGATCGCGGCAGGCTACCACTTGGCGTTGAAGCCGACAGCGGCCAATGCGGCCTTAAGGTCCGATTCGAGTGTGGCCAGCGCCGCCTCGTCGCGCCCCTCGATTCGCGCGACCAGCACGGGCTGCGTGTTGGAAGCGCGCACCAGCCACCACCCCTCGTCCGTCAGCACCCGCACGCCATCGACATCCACGACTCGGCGCCCCTCTTGTGCGAGCTGGCGGGCGAGACGGGCCACCACCGCCCGCTTTTCCTCCTCCGGGCAGGCGATCCGGATCTCCGGTGTCGCCGCGCTCTTCGGCAGCGCATCGAGCAGATCGGCGAGGCTGCATCCACTCTCTCCAATCGCCTCCAGCAGCCGGACCGCTGCATAAAGCGCGTCGTCGAAGCCGTAATAACGGTGGCGGAAGAAAATATGGCCGCTCATCTCGCCAGCGAGCGGGGCGCCGGTTTCGGCCATCTTGGTCTTGATGAGGGAATGTCCGGTCTTCCACATCACCGGCTCGCCGCCGGCCTGACGAATGCCGTCGAAGAGATGCTGACTGGCTTTGACATCGGCGATGACGGGGGCACCCGGCAGCTCGGCGAGCACGGCGCGGGCCAAAATCAGCAGGATCTGATCGCCCCAGACGACACGTCCCTGGCCGTCCACGGCGCCGATGCGGTCGCCATCTCCATCGAATGCGATACCGAGATCCGCCCCCCGACTGCGGACCGCCTCCTGCAAAGCAGCAAGATTGGATTCGACGGTCGGGTCGGGGTGGTGATTGGGAAACCGGCCGTCGACCTCGGCGAACAGCAGTTCGTGACGCCCTGGAAGACGCCGGATAAGGGCCTCAACAGCAGGTCCGGCGGCGCCATTACCGGTGTCCCAGACGACGGTGAGATCCGGGATCCGGGCGTCGCAGATCAGCCGCGCCACATAGCTGTCGAGCAGTTCCCGCCGCAGGACACGCCCCTGTCCCTGACGCTTTCCCGCCACCGAGCCGGTCTCGGCAAGCCGACCGAGCGTAGCGATCGCCTCGCCGAAGAGCGGCTTCGTACCCGCCATCATCTTGAAACCGTTGTAATTCGGCGGATTGTGCGATCCTGTCACCATGATCCCGCCGGCCAACCCCAAGTGATGCACGGCGAAATAGAGCATGGGCGTGGGACCAAGACCGATGGCGAGCACGTCACGTCCCACGCTCGTGATTCCGGCGATCAAGGCTTCGGCAAGATCGGGGGAACTCAGCCGACCGTCCCGGCCAACAGCCACCGGCAGGCGTGCGGGCAGACCAAGCTGGTCGAGATAGACGGCATAGGCCTCACCCAGTGCTCTGGCATCCGCTGCGTCCAGCGTTTCCCCGACGATACCCCGCACGTCGTATTCGCGCAGGATCGTCGGATGGAAGCGATGCCCCTGGACCGCCTCGGCGGCCGCGTCCGTTTTTCCCTTGCCGCCTGCACTCCGCATCACATGCTCCACCGTCGTCCTTTACCGCCGTCCTTTGTATTGCCGCTGTGTTGCCGCCACCGTCGTCGCTGCGAAGACCGGCACCGGGCCTGGGGTCTCTCTAGGCGTCCTGCCCGCCTTCGAGCAAGATCTTCTTGGCCAGATTGATCTGGGCCGCGAGATAATCGCTGCCCCCATGATCCGGATGAACTTTCTGCATCAACCGCCTGTGCGCGGCCACAATTTCCTCAGGGCCTGCGCCCTCTTCCAACCCCAGAATCCGCAAGGCCTGTTCGCGGGTCATACCCGATCCGCCGGCATCGGCGGAGCCGGCTGTGGCTGTGTCCTGCTCGTCTTCAGCCTTGGCGCGCCAGCCGGGCATGCGCCGATCGAGATAAGCGGCGAGCAGGCGCCGGCTTTCCGTATCAGCCGCCAGCTCGCGATAAAGAGCGAAGCATTCCTCCTCGGACAATGTGTCCAGCGCCCGGCCGGCGAAGCGGCCGCGCCGCACGGTCCCCTCGAGGGCGCCGGTCGTCAGATCCAGACTCAGGGCCAGCCAGTCGGTTTCCACCCGACTCCGCCGGCGGGCGCCGGCCCCGGCCCTGTTCAATCCCTTTCTGGTCCACCGCTGGAGAGCCCCGCGCCGCCAGAAGAGCAGCAGGGCGCTCAAAAGCGCCGGCAGACTCTGCACAAGACGACCGCTTGCGATCAGCGCGAGCGCAGCCGCCACCACGAGCAGGACGGCAAGCCACACGAGCGCACGCGCCAATCTGGCCGGATCCGCCCGCTCGAACAGCATCAGCAGCAGCACCAGCACGAGCAGGGCAAACAGTCCGATCAGAAAGGCGGTCGCCATGTTTCCTCCTCCTGCCCCGCATGCCTCGGCTCAGCGTTTCTTCGCCGCGCTGAGATGCGCCAGAAGGGCCCGCGCCGGCGCCTCCCGCTGCGCGAGCTTACGCAAGCCCTCCTCGCCGCCGGCCGCATAGCTGGCGACCCCCTTGAGCAGAGCGGAGAGTTCATGCGGGCTTGCTGCATCGAAGGGCAGAGCCACCCCACCGCTCACCCGCGCCAGCTCGGCGAAGACCGCGCCCGCAAAAGCGTCATGGCCTTCGTGAAAGAAGAAGGCCGGCACCCCCAGGATCGCCAGTTCGCCGGCCACAGCGGCCAGCGCATCCGGATCCTCTTCGCAACAATCTCCCACATGGACCATCGCCCGCAGTCCTTGCTTGCGTGCGGTGGTGACGGCATGACGCAACACCCGTCCGATCTGCGTGCGGCCTGCGCGACAGGATATGCGGGTCATGAGCGCGGCCAGCTTGATCGGATCCGTCACGAAACCCGTCGCCCGACATTCGTCGAGGCCTCGGAAATAGACGAGCTTGATCGCCAATCCACCGAATTTCGCGGCCTCCATGAACATGTCCGCCTGGATGGCGACGGCCATGTCCCAGGTCGGCTGGCGGCTCATGGTAGCATCGAGGGCAAAGAGCAGATGCGCGCGGGAATCGGGGGCGCCCCCGGCTCTGGCGGGCATGGTGCGCCCAGCCGCGCGCGTGGTGGGTGGCGGTGTGGCGCGCAACTCGGCGAGAAAGCGTGTAACCTCGGGACGCGGCTTCCCGCCTGGGGTTGCCTTGCGCCCTGCAACCGGTTCTGTAGAGCCAGTCGGGCGGCGACCCGATCTTCTGGACGGCATTGCTGGCCTCACCTTCCGGAGGCGACCATCGCCTCCTGTTCCCGGCTATCATCGCGCTTGAGCCGCAGCGCGTCTACCAGGCGGCGCAACTCCTCGCGTGCAGCGACATGGCTGAGCGTCAGTTTATGCCCCGAGCTCCGCCCGTCTTCAGGCACCAGATCGACCAGGGTGAGCCCCTTCGGAAACAGCTCGCGATAGATCACCCGTTCGCTCAAACCCGGTACGAAGCGAAAGCCAAGGCGCTTGGCGAGCGCGGTCAGCACGCGCTCCACCCGGCGCTTGTTGCGGGCGTCCAGATTGGCCAACCGGTTGCGCATCACGATCCAATCCATCTCCTTACGGAGCGTCAACGCACGCTGTTTCTTGGCTTCGAAGACCATCTCGGCATAAAGGCTCAGCCGCTCGATCCGGTAGTCGTCTGGATGAACGCTGGCGAGCAGATCGAGGTCAAGAAAGCTGTCGTTCATCGGCGTGATCAGGGTGTCCGCATGGGCGTGTGCCAGGCGAGAAAGAAAGCAGTCGCGCCCAGGACAGTCGATGATGATGACATCTGCTTGCCTCTTCAGCTTGGCGAGCGCCGCCCGAAAGGCTTCGCGTTCCTCCAGACGGGCGGTCTCGCGCGTGGGGGCCAAGGAAGATGTGACCACCTCCACCGGCGGCTGAACCAGAGACAACCCCTTCTCCTCAGCATAGCGGCGCCGGTTTTCGAGATAGCGGGTCAGGCTGCGCTGGCGATCATCCAAATCGATCGCCGCCGTTCGCCATCCCTGTCGCGCCAGCGCGAAAAGAAGATGAACGGCCGTCGTCGACTTGCCGGTCCCGCCCTTCTCGTTCCCCAGCACGATCACCCGGGGCTCCTCGCCGTCGGTTGCCACCATCTCGTCTTTCGTGATCATTTCTTGGTGCCCTGCCTGCGATCCTTCGTCTCGTTCTCTGTGCGCCCCTTCTTGGAGGGCTGTTTCCTGGCTATTGACGATCCCGGCCCATCCCTGCAAGGCCTTCTCATGGTCACATGGTCAAAAGACGCGCTGCGGCAGGAGCGGCGAGACATCGGGACGGGCGCATGCGACTGGCAAAACTGGTGATCTTCGTGCTTCTTCCGCTGGCGGGGATGGCGGCGCTCGCCCTGCATCAGGGCGATCATGCGCGTGCCAAACGATTGTTTGCCGAGCGGGTCTTCTACCATCGTCATTTGCGACCACCCGATGATCCGCCTCAGCTGTTCGCCCTGCTCGGTTATCGGGCGCGCGAGGTGCCGGTGCCGCGCGCCCGGGTCCCGCGGCGCTTCTTGGCTGCTCTTCCAAGGCGCATGGCCATGATCGCGGATGTGCGCTTGAAGAAAGAGCTGTTCGTGACGGCCGTGCTGCCGCTGGTCCTGCGCGCAAACGAACTGATCGCCGAAGACCGCGCCATGGCCGAGCGGTTGAAGGCCAAGGTCGAGTCTGGACGCCTGCTCAACCGCTACGAACGCCGCTGGCTGGCCGCCCAAGGGCGCCGCTTTGCCGTACCACCCGGCTTGACGCTCGCCACGCCGGCCTGGTTTGCGGCATTGCTGCTGCGCCTCGATACGATTCCGCCCTCTCTCGCGCTGGCCCAGGCGGCCATCGAGAGCGGCTGGGGCACGGCCCGCTTCGCCCGTCAAGGCAATGCGCTGTTCGGGCAATGGACCTGGAAAGACAGCGAGCGCGGCATCGTTCCGCTCAAGCGACCCAAGGGGGCGCGCTACCGCATCCGCGCGTTCGACTATCTGATCGATTCTGTGCGCGCCTATATGCTCAACCTCAACCGCAACCCGGCCTATCGCGAGTTCCGCTATCTGCGGGCCGCCCTCCGGCGGGACGGCATCCGGGATCACGCAGGGCTCAAGCTGGCGGGCAGCTTGATCCGCTATTCCACCCGCCGCGAAGCCTATGTCGCTGAATTGCGGACCGTTATCGTCACCAATCGCCTCTCACGCCTCGAAGGGGTGTCTCTGGAACCAGCCATCCCGGCAGGATGAGGGAGCCTCCGCCAGATAAGACGGCGCTGCGGACACTGCGCGCACCGCGATAGCCGACGGCATGGAAGGAAAGGACGCAAGAACCATGGACACCGCCGCGAACAGAATCCCTCCCCAGCGCAGGCTCTTCGACCTGCCGCGCGAGATCGTCTATCTCAACGCCGCCTACATGACCCCCTGGCCCAAAGATTTCGTCGCCATCGCTGAAGCCGCCGCACGCCAGCGGCTGCGACCGTTCACCATCGCCGCTGAGGACTTCTTCGCGCCGTCCGAGGAGGTGCGCGCGCTGGCGGCGCGGCTGTTCGACGCGCCGGCGGAGGCGATCGCCATCCAACCGGCCGTATCCTATGCTGTCGCGACCGCGGCGCGGATTCTGCCTGTTGCGCGTGGTCAGACAATCATCACCTTAAGCGAGGAGTTTCCGTCCAACTATTACGGCTGGGCCCGGCGGGCCCGGGAAGCGGAGGCGCAGTTGCGCGTTCTCGCCGGACCGGCGGATACCGATTGGACGGCGCGGGTACTGGAGGCGATTGCAGAAGAAGGCGAGCGGCTGGCGGTTGCGGCCCTGCCCCATGTCCACTGGGCGAGCGGTATCCGGCTCGACCTTGCCCGCATCCGCGCCGCGCTCGACGAGGTGGGCGCGGCGCTGTTCGTGGATGTGTCACAAAGTCTGGGGGCCCTGCCGTTTTCCGTGCGCGACATACGCCCTGACGTGGCCACCGCCGTCGGCTACAAATGGCTGTTCGGCCCCTATGCCCTGGGCTTTACCTATGTCGCCGAGCGCTGGTGGAGCGCACCGCCGCTCGAAGACAATTGGATCGTGCGGCAGGGCGCGGAGGACTTCCGCCGACTCGTCGATTACGAAGACCGCTACATGCCCGGGGCGCGCCGCTTCGACATGGGAGAGCGCAGCCAGTTCCTCGCCATGCCGCTGGCCAAAGCCGCCCTCGAACTCGTGCTCGACTGGGGACCGGAGCGGGTCGCCCATACGCTTGCCGCCCTCTCGGAGCGGATCATCGCCCTCTTCGGCGAGGCCGGTTTCCAGGCCCCCGACCCCGCACTCAGAGCCCCGCACCTGTTCGGTCTCAGGCACGAAAGCCGGGATGTGGAAGCCGTTCATGCCGCGCTCACACACCAGCGCGTGCTGACCAGTGCGCGCGGCGATCTGCTACGGGTGGCGCCGCATCTGTGGATCGACGAAGAGGACATGGCGCGCCTCGCCGCCGCCCTCAAACTGCTCTAGCCGCGCCCGATCTCCTCACAAAATCGGTGATCCACAGTGGGGCAGCCCGAATCGCTCGGACCGCCCCACCTCATACATGCCGACAAGCCGCTACTCGCCGGCCGAGTCTTCAGAGATCTCGGCAAAACCGAGCGCCTTCAGCCCGTCCATGATCTTCGCCTTGTCGCCGACCACGATCCACACCAGACGGTCGGGATGAACCAGCCGGCGCCCCGCCTCGGTGACTGTGGCCAGATCGAGTCCCTCATAGAGCGCTTTGAGATGCTCCTGATAGTCGAGCGGACGTCCGAAGCGGGCGTTCTGGAGCATGGCGCCCAGCACGGCACGGGCGGTCTCATAGCGACCGGGCAGAGAGCGGATATTGTTCTTGATCACGCGATCGAGCTCTTCAGCCGTCGGTGGCTTGGGGCCGAGGAAATCGTTCAGGTCCTGGACGATCTGCCTGATGGACTCGGCTGTCTTGTCCGTCTGCACCGGCGCATAGACGAGAAACGGCCGCTGACCGCGGGCATCGGGCATGAAGCTATAGGCCCCGTAGGACCAGCCCTTGTCCTCGCGCAGATCCATGTTGATGCGCGCGGTGAATGCACCACCCAGAATCTCGTTGGCCGCCGTCAAGGCGATGGTCTGCGGATCACCGGTCGGCGGCGCGAGGTGACCCGCCAGAATCAGGGACTGTGGAGAACCGGGACGGTCGATGACGATGATGCGCTTGCCCGCCGGTCCCTCGACGGTGGCGATGTTCTTCTTGGGCAGCGGCTCTTGAGGCGCCTTCCAATCTCCGAAGGTCTTCTCCAACAGCGGCTTGATCTCGGCCATCGTGGTATCGCCGACCACGAAGATCGTCGCATTGTCCGGCCGCAGCCACTGGCGCTGGAAGGTCTCAAGGTCCAGCTTGGTGATGCTCTTGACCGACTCGATGGTGCCGGAACCCGTGAACGGAATCCCGTAGGCGTGATCCTTGCCGTAGAGAATGGGCGGCAGTTTCCGCAGCGCAATCGCGATCGGCTGGTTCTGTTCCTGGCGAATGGCGGCGATCTGGCGCGCTTTCTGGCGGGCGAGATCCTCTTCGCGGAAGGCCGGATGCCGCACGACATCCGCGAACAGTTCCAGCGACTTCTTCAGATTCGTCGTAATCGCATTGAGCCGCACCTCGGAGGTGTCCAGGGTGGAGTCGGTGGAGATCACCGCCCCCAAGCGCTCGGCCTCGGCCGCGATTTCGGCGCCGCTGCGCGTGGCCGTGCCCTCGGCCAGCATATCGAGCGTGAGATTCGCCACCCCCAACTTGCCCAACGAGTCGGCCGCATATCCCGCATCGAACTGGACGGCGACCTGTACGATGGGCACGGCGTGCCGCTCGGCCAGCACAACCCGCATGCCATTCGTCAGACGGTCTTCGACGATGGCCGGGAAGTCCAGATCGGGCGTATCACCCACCTGCGGCAGGCCCTTGCTGCGATCGATGCCCTCACCTTGCGCCGCGAGCTTCGGGAAGGGCTTGACGACAAGCCGGACCGAGCCGCGGTTCAGCCATTTGCGTGCGGCCTCATGTACGCGCGCCGGCGTCGCATCGGCCATCCAGCGCAGCTGTGTCCTGAAGAAGCCAGGATCGCCCGCATAGATCTCGCCCTGGGCCAGGGTGACCGCCTTTCCCGAAAATCCGCCGACTTTCTCCAAGCGACGAATTTCACCGGCGATATTGCGCACCTGCGCGCGTTCCAGCTCATCCTTCGAGATGGGCTTTGCGAGAAACTCCGCCACAAGCTCGTCCAACCGCTGCTCCACCTTGGCGATATCGACGCCGGGTTTGACCTCCGCCATCACCATGAACATGGAGGACAGCTCGAAGGGCAGCAGGCTGGCCGAGACATTCGTGGCCCACTGCCGATCATGGACGAGATCCTGATACAACCGGCTCGTCTTGCCCTGGCCCAGCACCATGGCCGCAAGATCGAGCAGGGTCGCATCCTGCGTCGTGCGGGGCGCCACCGCCCAGACGCGGTAGACATGCGCCTGCGGCACCCGATCCTCCATCACGAGGCGGGTGTCGGCCGCATGGAAGGGCACCTCGGCCTTCGCGCGGGTGATCGGCGGACCGGGCGGAATGTCGCCAAAGTATTGTTCGGCCAGCGCCTTGGCCTCGTCCACCGTGATGTCGCCGGCCAACACGAGCACGGCATTGTTCGGCCCGTAATACTGCTTGAACCAATTGTGGACGTCTTCGAGGCTGGCGGCGTTGAGATCCGCCATGGAGCCGATCGTGGTATGGTGATAGGGATGCCCTTCGGGATAGAGCGCCGTCTGGAGGGTCTCGAAAACCCGTCCGTATGGTTGGTTCTCACCTTGCCGTTTCTCGTTCTGGACGACGCCCCGCTGGTTGTCGAGCTTCTCCTGGTTCACCGCCCCCAAGAGGTGCCCCATACGGTCGGACTCGAGAAACAGCGCCAGTTCCAGCGCCGGTTTCGGCACCGTTTCGAAATAGTTGGTGCGATCGAGCCAGGTGGTGCCGTTGATGTCGGTTACCCCCACCTTCTCGAGCGGTTTGAAGTATTCGTCGTCATGATGTTCCGAGCCGTTGAACATCAGATGCTCGAAAAGATGGGCGAATCCGGACTTGCCCGCCGGCTCGTCCTTGGACCCCACATGATACCACACGCTCACCGCCACAATGGGTGCCTTGTGGTCTTCGTGGACGATGACCGTGAGCCCATTGGCGAGCTGGAACTTGGTGTAGGGAATATCGACATTGGGCAGCTTGCCCGCGCGCACGGGCAGCACGAACAGCCCCAGGATGAGGGCGGCCAGCCCCCAGGAGAAAACCCGTTGCATGATGATATACCTCCCCGTCTTTCCTGCTGTCGTGACAGATGCAGACACGGATGAAGGCGGCGGCCCAAGGTCCAGGACAGATCCATGACGCAGGAAACCGTCCCCCGTCTTTGCCCCTCCATCCGGCCGCCTTGAGCATGGCACCATCACCAGCCGGGATCAAGAGCCGGTGATCGGTGGTCGG
>CAZJPA010000045.1:0-2986 GCA_964547755.1 uncultured Sphingomonadales bacterium | reverse complement strand
GGGCAGGCTTGATCGGCGGATCTACCTTCCCCCCCTCGTCATCCGCCGGCGAAGACCGGCGGATCCAGCGGAAAGCGGAGACAGCACCAATGCCGGGGATGTCTCACAGATCGGGTGGATTCACCGGTTAAACCGGTGAATGACGCAGGGAAGAAAACGTTACCCGCCGCCTCTTCCGACGACTGACGACCGATGACCGATGACTGATGACCGACTACTGATGACTGATGACCGATGACTGATCACTGACAACCGGCTCGCTCAGCGGTTCGCGGGCCGGGCGGCCGATGTAGAACCCCTGAAGGAAATCCGCGCCGAGCGTGCGCAGCAGCCGCGCCGTCTTTTCGTCTTCCACGCCTTCCGCGATCACCAGCACACCGGCCTGTTTGGCGGCGTCGATCATGTTGGCGACGAGATTCCAGGTAACGGTCTCGCCCGCGATCTGGCCGACCAATCCCTGATCGAGCTTGATATAGTCGGGCTTCAATCCGATGAGCGTGGTCAAGTTGTTGAAGCCACTGCCGAAATCGTCCAGCGCGATGCGGTAGCCGGCCCAGCGGCAGAACTGGATGACGCGCTGGAGGGCTTCCATATCGACGATCTTTTCGCTCTCGACGATCTCGAAGACGACTCGCTGTGGCGCGATCCCCGCCTGCTCCACCCGATCGAGCACGGCCTCGAATTCCTTGTCGTGATGCGAGACCGTCTGCGGGAGCACATTGATAAAGATGTGCTCCTTGATGCCGAAGGCCTCTGCAGTCTCGATCGCCGACAGGAAGGCGCAATAGTCCAGTCGCCGCTTGAGATCGGCATCGGCGTTGCCGAACAATTCCACCGGCGGGATCGGATCGCCGTTCTTCTTCAGGCCACGCAGTAGGAATTCATAGCCGTGCACCCGGCCGTCGCCGGCGTTGACGATCGGCTGCATGACGCTCAGATAGCGCTTCTCGTGCAACAGGCGATGGATCCACTGTGTCGAGTGGCGGCGGATGAAGCTGTCCGCATTCTCCAGATGGAGAAAGTCTTCAAGCTTCGGTGCGTTCCCCTCCACGACCAGAGCCTTCACCCGCTGGCGTTCATGGCTCGTGAGATAGCGGGAAAGCGAGGTTGCGAAGGCCTCAAAATCATGAACGACGACACCGAGAACGCTGGCGGCCTCCGTCACGAAGCAGGAAAACCCCTTACGCTCGAGCTCTCTTGCCAGCGTGACCGCCCGCTCGGACGACGGCATCCACAAAAGCGCCCGATTCATCCGCCCCCATCCTTCTTTTTCGGAATCCTCTTTGCAGCCCATCGTCCTTCCGGCCTGTATTCCATATGGCAGGCTCTACTGTCTTTCGTCTCCCGCCGGCTGCGGCCGTGCATCGGCGACGGTGCACAACCGGTGCGCGCGGCGGCCCGCCGCGATGCTAAGACTCAAGCGGTGAAGAAAAGGTTACGCCGCCCGCTTTCAGACGCCCGCCAGAGCCGCATAACGCCGTGGGACCTCGTACTTACATTTTGTTCCTTCGGCAACCAACAGCATCAGCGCAAGCCGCGCCTTTTGGGCATTGAAGCGACCGGCGGGAATCAATCCACGGGCGATGAGGTCACGTTCGCTGCCCGGATAGCCGTAGCTGCCCAGGAACACGCCGCCGAAGGGCACGCGGGATGCCAGCACGAGCGGACGGCGGGCGGCATAGGCGGCCAGAGGTTCGACCCAGGATTCCGGCACATGACCGGCCCCGAAGGCCCGCAATACGGCCGCCTGCGCGCCCGTCAGCGCCGCCAGGGCGGGCGCCGGGTCCGCATCGAACAATGCCTCGACGATCGGCACATGTGGAAGCAACCGCCCGGCAACGAAGCGCGTCGGATCGCAGAGTGCTTGTCCCCTATCACAGGGAGGCGACGCATGCCAGACGACCCGCCCTTCGCGCAACGTGCCGATGCTGGCGCCCTGATGGGCGGCGAAGGCCTCGACGAAATGGGTATGCACCTTGGTCACATCGGCCGCCGCAAACACACGATCGGCCATCACGACCAGAACGCCGAAATCGCAGGCGGTCTCATCGGCGGCGAGGTGAATGGCGCTGAGAAGATTGGCCGGACCGTCGGCACCGGCCGCGCTTGCCGGCCGCATCGCACCGGTCACCACCACGGACACCGGCGGCGTCCCGAGAAAAAGCGCAAGCAAAAAGGCCGTCTCTTCCAACGTGTCGGTACCCTGGGTGACGACAACGCCGGCCACCCCTTCGGCCGCCGCTCGGCGGATGCGAAGAGCCAGGCGCGCGGCATCTGCCACCGTCAGATTGGCGCTCGGAAGATTCGCCACCGTCTCGCCGCAGACCGTCACATCCTCTGGCAGCCAGCGACCGACCGACCGCAAGAGCGACTGCGAGTCGAGCCGTGGCACGACGCCCGAGTCCCCCTCCTCGCCGGGGGCCATGGCGATGGTTCCGCCCGTGCTCATGACCAGGATGGTGCGCGCCATGGCGCTCCCTTCCCTCTGCGGCGGTTCGGTTCCAGGACGCCTTCAGGCCGCCTGCAATTCTTCATCGGCTGGGGTGAACGGCAGATTCAGCGCCTCGGCCACCGCCGGATGGGTCACGCGACCGCGATGGATATTGAGGCCGGCCTTGAGATGCGGATCTTCCGCCAGCGCCCGGCGATAGCCCTTGTCGGCCAGGGCCAGCACGAAGGGCAGTGTTGCGTTGTTGAGCGCGAGCGTCGAGGTGCGCGCCACAGCACCCGGCATGTTGGCGACGCAGTAATGCACCACGCCCTCGTCCACGAAAGTGGGGTCGGCATGGGTGGTCGGCCGCGAGGTCTCGAAACATCCCCCCTGGTCGATCGCAACATCCACCAACACCGAACCGCGCTTCATCTGCCGCACCATCTCGCGGGTGACCAGCTTCGGCGCGGCCGCGCCCGGCACCAGCACGGCGCCGATCACCAGATCGGCGGAGAGCACATGTTCCTCGATCGCCGCCGTCGTCGAGAACACGGT
>CAZJPA010000044.1:0-16618 GCA_964547755.1 uncultured Sphingomonadales bacterium | reverse complement strand
GAGCTTTTCTGGTTCTGAGCATCATCACAACCGCCCTCCAATGCTGGATGACCAACGGTTTTCTCCCGGATTTACACCCGCATGCGAGACGCCTATATCCGGTGTCCGGACCGGCTCTTAAGAGAACGGGGGCGTTTCCCGAATCATATATATAGATATAGAGCCTATATAGATATAGAGCCGCAAGGCCGATCAGGCCGTTTGGCAGACAGGTTCCGCCGCGACTCTTCGAGACCGAATTTCACAAGGCAGTTCCGTGACTTCATCAGATCTGGTCAACACGACGGCTTCTCCCCTCGTCATCGCCATCGACGGACCGGCGGCGGCCGGCAAGGGCACATTGGCGCGCCGGATCGCCGAGCATTATGGCTTCGCCTATCTCGATTCGGGCCGTCTCTACCGGGCGGTGGGACTCGCGCTGCTGGAGGCGGGCCGGGATCCGCATGATGAAGAGGCGGCTGCGGCAGCGGCGCGTGCGCTCGATCCTGCGATCCTGAACCGGCCGGAGCTTAGGCGCGAGGATGTCGGCGAGGCGGCTTCTATCGTCGCTGCGATGCCGGCGGTGCGCAGGGCGTTGCTGACTTTCCAGAAAGAATTCGCCCACCGTCCGCCGGGTGATGCACCTGGGGTGGTGATCGATGGACGCGACATCGGCACCGTCATCTGCCCCGACGCCGACATCAAGTTCTTCGTCACGGCAAGCGACGAGGAGCGGGCCCGACGCCGTCAACGTGAACTCGCCGAGCGTGGCGAACGGGCTGATCTCACAACCGTGCTCGCCGATCTCAAGCGCCGTGATGCGCGCGACGCCCGGCGGGCGACGGCGCCTCTGAAACCGGCCGACGATGCCATCTTGCTTGATACCACCGAAATGGATATAGACGCCGTGTTCGCGGCGGCTCGGCGAATCATCGATTCCCGGTTGCAGGCACGCCAGTGATGGTGGCGAGGAGCCAGGTGTCTCTTGCGTCTATGGGCGGATGGGTCGTCCTTGTGCGCAGGTCGCGGGCCGCTGTGCGAACAGGCCAAGGCGCTTTGCTTCGCCATGAGCAGGATGGGCGCAGGCGGTGGGCTTGCGGCCGTCCGCATTTTTGCTGACCGGACGAAGGAAGGGCATTGGCTCCCGTGTGCCCGCCGGCATGCGGGAGAAGACCGCCGGAACCAACCGGCTGGCAGGAAGAGCAACGAAACCGAAAGGACTGTGTCACTCGATGACAAATGAAACTGCAACCGTACCGGCGCCCAGCCGTGAAGAGTTCGAGGCGCTGCTCAACGAAACGATGGGCGATGACGCCCGTCTGGAAGGCACGGTGGTCAAGGGCCGTGTCACGGGGATCGAAGGCGATTATGCCATCATCGATGTCGGCCTGAAGACGGAAGGCCGCGTGCCGTTGAAGGAATTCGCAGCTCCCGGGCAGCCGCCGGAGATCAAGGTCGGTGACGAGGTGGAAGTCTATGTCGAGCGGGTTGAGAACGCCCTCGGCGAGGCCGTGCTCTCACGCGACAAGGCCCGCCGCGAGGAAGCCTGGGACCGCCTCGAGGAATACTACCGGAAGCAGGAGCCGGTCGAAGGCGTGATCTTCGGCCGCGTGAAGGGCGGCTTTACCGTCGATCTCGGCGGTGCCGTTGCCTTTCTTCCGGGCAGCCAGCTCGACGTGCGGCCAATGCGCGACGCCGAACCACTGATGAACAAGCCCGAGAAGTTCCTGATCCTCAAGTTCGACCGTGCTCGCAACAACATCGTCGTCTCCCGCCGGGCGGTGATGGAAGAGGAGATGGCCGAGCTGCGCGCCGAGGTTCTCCAGAACCTCAAGGAGGGCGACGTGGTCGAGGGCATCGTCAAGAACGTCACCGAATACGGCGCCTTCGTCGATATCGGTGGGATCGACGGCTTGCTGCATGTCACCGACATGTCTTGGGGCCGCGTCGGTCATCCGGAGGATGTCGTCAAGGTCGGCGAGAAGATCACGGTCAAGGTCGTGCGCATCAATCCCGAGACCCAGCGTATCAGCCTTGGCCTCAAGCAGTTGCAGCCCGATCCCTGGGAGGGCATCGCCGCCAAGTATCCGGTGGGCGCCAAGGTCAAGGGCGTGGTGACGAATGTGACCGACTATGGTGCCTTCGTGGAGCTGGAGCCGGGCGTCGAAGGCCTCATCCATGTCTCCGAGATGAGCTGGGTGCGCAAGAACGTGCCGCCGTCGAAGATCGTCTCCACCAGCCAGGAGGTGGAAGCCGTCGTGCTCGACGTCGATCCCCGCAAGCGGCGGATCTCGCTGGGCTTGAAGCAGACCATGGAAAATCCTTGGGAGGCGCTGGCCGCGAAATACCCGCCGGGTTCCGTTGTCGAGGGCGAGGTCAAGAATATCACCGAGTTCGGCCTGTTCATCGGCATCGAGGAGGGCATCGATGGCATGGTCCATCTGTCCGATCTGTCTTGGAACGAGCCGGGCGAGGAGGCCATCAAGAAATACAAGAAGGGCGACGTCGTCAAAGCACAGGTGCTGGATGTCGATGTCGAGAAGGAACGGGTCAGCCTCGGCATCAAGCAGCTTGAAGGCGATCCGCTGGCCGCCATCGCCGGTAAGAAGAAGGGCGACGTTGTCACCTGCGTGGTGAGCGAGGTCAAGGACAACGGCATCGAGGTCACCATTGGTGACAAGCTGCACGCCTTCATTGCACGCAAGGATCTAGCCAAGGACCGCGCGGACCAGCGGCCCGAGCGCTTTGCACCGGGTGAGAAGGTCGATGCCATGATCACGAGCATCGACCGGGCGCACCACAAAGTCTCGGTCTCGATCAAGGCGCTGGAGATCGCCGAGGAGAAGAAGGCGGTCGCCAAGTTCGGCTCGGCCGACTCGGGCGCGAGCTTGGGTGAGATCCTGGGGGCGACGCTCCAGAAGGTGAAGGCTCAGGCCGAAAGCCGCCAGCAGAGCAAGGCCAAGGCGGAAGCGGGCACCGAGCAGGCGAAGGATGCGGCCGAAAAACCGTCGCCCGAAGAAACGGCGGGCGACGACATGGTCAGCGAAGGCGGGCCGGCCGAGGAGCAGATGGCTGCAAGCGGGAAAAGCGCCGCCAAGACGTCCACCAAGAAAACCGCCGCCCGCAAGAAGGCAGACGCCGAGGCGGCCGCGAAGGATGGCGAGACCGCTGAGGAGGCCGACCAGCAGGCGGACAAGGCGGAAGACAAGACATCCGCCAAGGTCAAGGCCGCCAAGAAGGCCAAGAAAGACGACGCGGCCAAACGGAACGAGGCCGCCGAGACGGCCGAAGACGGCTGAGACGTCATCTCCGGGCGAGCGGGTGAGCCTACCGCATCGTCCGGCTGCAGATGGGAAGAGTCTCGATCGATCGAGGGAGACTCGGTCGGTCGTCTGCACAAGCGATGAACGATGGGGAGAGGGCCGGTTGGCCCTCTCCCTTTGCATAGGAACAGCCTTCGTTGCCGCATCGTGCCGCCGGCCGGACGACAGAGCCGGCGCGGGAATAGCCTCCCGATGAGATGCGCGCACTGGGCATCACGGGCGCGCGCGAGAACCGCTTGTCGTTGCCTGCTCCCTGCCGTGAAACGGATGCTCCGGTTTCGCCGGATCGGCCTGCCGTTACACCTTCCCGTTACACTTCCCCGTTACAGCTCCCGGCCGAGACGCCTCCACCGGAAAAGGGAGGCGTTCGCCGCATGGTTTTTGCGATCCGCTTTCATGAGCGGACTTGCCAAAGTTAAAATTTGAGGGTTAAAATAATATTGGATTCGCGGAACTGCGTGAATATGCAATTATTTTGCGTGTCCGTGGATCGCCAAAAGAACAGGAGGGAGAGATTCGATGGCCGGTCTTCACATGCTGCCGATCGGACGATCGGAAGGAACGCGCCAACGGGCGACTGTCGGGGCTGGTTGGCCAAGTGCAGCGGACGGGCGAGGGGGCGTGTCGGCAGTGCTGTCGGTGACGGAGTCGGCGACGGACAAGAGCCGCATGGAGCGCTTGCACCGGCAGGAGCGCTTGCGCCAGCATAAGATGATGATGGCTGCTTTGTTGACGCCATGGCTGCTGGTGTCACACCCGGCTTTCGCTGCGCCTGCACAGGAAGACCAGGCGGCAGATGGGCGCAAGCAGGAGGAGGCGGGCAGCATCGAGGAGATCGTGGTCACCGCCACCAAGCGCGGTGCCCAGCGGATCCAGGATGTGCCGATGTCCATTCAGGCGGTGACATCGGAACAGATCGCCGAGACCGGCGCGCTCGAATTCGCGGATCTGGCCGGTCTTGTGCCCAGCCTGCAAGTCCAGGATCTCGGCCCCGGAGACAAGGAATACATCATCCGCGGCGTCAACTCGTCGGCGGTGGCTACCGTCGGCGTCTACTATGACGAGGCCGTGATCACGGCGCGCAACAAGCAGGACGGCGGCGGCCGGCAGGCGGATATCGAGCTGCACGATCTGGCGCGTATCGAGGTGCTCAAAGGTCCCCAGGGGACGCTGTATGGTGCAAGCTCGATGTCGGGCACCATCCGCTTCATCCCGAACGCGCCGGACCCAAGCGGATTCGCCTTCAACGCATCCGGCACGATCTCCGGCACGCGCTTCGGTGGCGCGAACTATCATCTCGATGCGATGGCGAACATGCCGATCGTCGAAGACAAGCTGGCGTTCAGAGCGGTCGGCTGGTTCACCGACGAATCGGGGTACATCGACAACGTCCGCCTGAACCGCAAGAACGTCAATACCAACAATGTCTATGGTGGACGCTTTGCCCTGCGCGCAACGCCGACACCGCGGCTGGATCTGACGGCATCCGCCGTGATCCAGCATCGCGAGGTGGGCGATACCTCGCGCTTCATGCCGCGCTACGATCCCACCTATCTGGCCAATCTGCAAGCCTTCGCCGGGGCGCTGGCGGCCGCCGGCTTTCCGGTGGCGGCCCCGCCGGTGGGCGATCTCAAATCCCAGGACTTCACGATCAACGAGTGGAACGAGGATCTCCAGCTCTATGGTGTGAAAGGCGAGTATGACACGGGTGTCGGCAGCCTGTTTGCCACCGTGAACTACTACAAGCGCCGGATCGACTTCCGTTTCGACTCGACCCCGATCCTGTTGTTCTTCGGGGCGCCGGCGCCGGCGGTCACCTTCGAGCCGCAGGAGCGGGAGGTCACCTCGGGCGAGCTGCGTTTCGCCTCCGACTTCGACGGCCCCTTCAATATCGTGATCGGTGGTTTCGTGTCGGCGGAGAACAAGAATTTCGAGGTCCAGGTGATGGCGACCGGGCCAACCGGCCTGCCCCTTGGGCCTTGGGATCCCACCAAGGACTTCTTCCTGGACGGCCCGCCGAATTCCGCCATCTTCGGCCGCTTCAAGAAGGACGACCTCAACCAGCAAGCCCTCTTCGGCGAGGCGACGCTTGATGTGACGAAGGATCTGCATGTGACGGTCGGCGGACGCCTGTTCCATTATCGCCTCACCTCTATCGGCGCCCAGACCAAGCCTTTCGTCGGCTTCGTCGATACGCCGCGGGCGGTGAACGTGAAGACGTCCACGACCAATTTCCAGTTCAAGGGCAACGTCTCTTACGACGTCAGCGAGGATGTGCTCGTCTATTTCACAGCGGCCGAGGGATTCCGCGTGGGCGGCACAAACGATGCCGCGATCAATCCGACGGGTATCGATATTCCCGTCTCCTTCCGGCCGGACAATCTGTGGAACTATGAGATCGGCTGGAAATCGACGTTGCTCGATGGTCGGCTCGTGTTCAACGCCGCGGGCTACATTATCGTCTGGAATGACATGCAGGTGCCGGGTGTCGATCCTTCTGGCGCCTTTCCCATCATTATCAACGCCGGCAAGGCGCGCATCGACGGTTTCGAATTCGAAATCCACGCACGGCCCGTCGCCGGTCTGGACGTGATGTTCGGGGGATCGGCCCAGAATGCGCGGCTGCGTCAGGATCAGCCGCTGGCCGATCCCGCCAATCCGGCCTTCGATCCCAATGCAGGCTTGAAGGGCGACACGATTCCCAATGTGCCCGATTTCCAGGCTGCCGCGGCCGTCACCTATCGCAAGCCATTGACCGCCGCCCTCGATGGTCTCGTCCATCTGGACTGGAGCTATCGCGGCAAGGTCAACACCCAGTTCCGACCGACGAGCCCTTTCAATGTGCCTCTGGACAACTACTCGCTCGTCAATTTCCGGATCGGTATCGAGAGCGCCAACTGGGAGCTCAGCTTCTATGCCCGCAATCTCTTCGACAAGCGGGCGCAGGTGGACGCGATCTCCAGCTTCCAGGATCCGCTCGCTTTTCTCACCGTGCGTCCGCGCACGCTCGGCGCGCGGTTGACATATCGTCGGTAGACGGGCGGCCCGGTGCTGTCGACGGCGAGGCCGGGCCGGCGAGGTGAAGGGTTGCGCGCGCGGGTGTCCCGTCTCCGCCCGTGCGTAGCGGCGGGAGAGCTCGCCCCATCGTCTCTCCCGCCGCATCTTTTGCCGGCTTGTGGTATCATGAGCTGCGGCTGTGATCTTGTGAAAGACGGAAGAGAAGAGAGATGAGCGAACCATCCGCCACGCCTCTTATCGTCCGCAAGAAGCCTTACCTTGTGCGGCTGCCAAAGGCGGGACGGACCGTTTGGTGGTGTGCCTGCGGGCGCAGCAGGAAGCAGCCGTTTTGCGATGGATCGCACAAAGGCACGGGAATCGAGCCGGTACCCTATGTCGTCAAGGTCGACGGCGAGGAGGTGCTGCTGTGCGGCTGCAAGCATACCCGCCATCCGCCGCTGTGCGACGGCAGTCACAATAATCTGGACGATTCCTACGCCGAGGCGAGCGCGGATGAGATCGCCGCCACCGCCGACATTCCCGTCACCCCGTTTGATGAGAACGGCAAAGCGGTGCTGGACGGAGGCTGCTTTGTGCTGCGGCCGTCCGGTCGCTGGCAGGATGTGAAGGGTGGCTGGCGCATGGAGCCATTGATCACCGCTGCCGACGGTGCGCGCCATCTGGCGCAGTATCGCCTGCTTGCCACGGGCGAAACCGCGCCTCTGTCCTTCGGTCGCGACAGCGAGGTCGTGCTGTTTGCCCAGGCCGGGGCCGGCGAGATCCGGATTGCGGGACGATCATGTCCGCTGGCTCCGTTGACCGGTTACCATGTTTTGCCGGGCGAGACGGTCGTCGTGCATGCCAGTCCGGATGGGCCGGCCGAGCTGATCGCAACCCAATGTCCGCTGGGCGCCCCTCCGATCTTGGTCGAGGAGCCGCCGTGTGCCGCGCCTGCGCCAGACGAGCCGCTGCGTTGGCAACATTTCGATACCTCTCGGCGGACGCGCATGGCGGATCGCTTCTACCAGGTGCTGATCGGCCCGGAGACCGGATCGGAACAGGTGACACTGTTCATCGGCGAAATTCCCCGTTCGCGAGCCGCCGGACACCGCCACCTCTATGAGGAGGCGATCCTGATCCTCTCGGGTTCCGGCTATATGTGGACGCAAGGCGCCCGTGCCGCGGTCCGCCCGGGAGATGTGATCTTCCTACCGGCACGCCAGATCCATTCGCTCGAATGCAGCGATCCGGCCGGCATGCAGCTTGCCGGCGCCTTCTATCCGGCGGGAAGCCCGGCCATCAATTACTGATGGCACAGGGCGGGGCTGCGAATCCGTCGTAGCCGTTTCTTCTGCCGCCTTTGCGCCGGGCGCCGGTCGTGCTAGGCCGCGAAGGGGGTGGATCGGCAGGGCGGAGGCGATGGGAAGAGGAACAAACAGGGGAGGGGAAGGATGAAAAAGGGCGCCCCGAAGAGTGGGCCGCGTTGGTCGTCGCATCTCGGCTTCGTGTTGACTGCGGCCGGTGCCGCCGTCGGCCTCGGCAACATCTGGCGCTTCCCCTATCTGGCCGGTGAGAACGGCGGCGGGGCCTTCGTTCTGGTCTATCTCCTGGCGGTTGCTGTGATCGGCTTTCCGATCATGGTCGCGGAACTGTGGATGGGACGCCACGGCGGGGGGAATGCCGAATCGGCGGTGCGTGCGCTCAGAAGGGAATTTGGAGCCGGCCCCTGGTGGCAGGTGATCGGCCATTTGTCCTTGCTGCTGCCTTTCGTGGGGATCGGATACTATTCGGTGGTTGCCGGCTGGGTATTGGACTATTTGTGGCTCTATGTCTCGGGTGCAGGCTCTACTGCCGCCGGCACCATGGAGGGGGCCGGCTATTTCCAGACGCTGCTCGCCTCGCCCCTGCGGCTGTTCTTCTTCCATGCCTTGTTCATGGGGGGCGTGATCGCCGTCGTTGCCCAAGGTGTGCAGCATGGGCTGGAACGCGCCGCACGGATCATGATGCCGGCTCTCTTTCTATTGCTGCTCGCTCTTGTCGTCTATGCCGCCTTCCAAGGCGATTTCACCCGCGGATTGACCTTCCTCTTCGAGCCGGACTTTACGAATCTCACTTGGCGCTCGGTTCTGCTGGCCGTTGGTCAGGCTTTCTTCTCATTGGCCATCGGTATCGGCGCGATGATGACGTTCGGTGCCTATCTGGCGCCTGAGGAGAATTTGTCCCGTTCCGCCGTGCAGATTTGTGCGACGGATACGGCCGTGGCCGTGCTCGCCGGACTCGCCATATTCCCCATCGTCTTCGCCCTCGGCATCGATCCGGGGGAAGGGCCGGGGTTGATTTTCGAAACCCTGCCGCGCGCCTTCGCCAGGATCCCCGGCGGAGACGTTCTGGGTGTGGTGTTTTTTGCACTCGTCTTCTTTGCGGCGTTCACCACGGGCATCGCAACTCTTGAACCCGTCGTCGCCTGGGCGGCCACGCGAAGGATATCGCGACCGGTGGCGGCGGTCGTCTGTGGTGGGGCCGCCTGGGTGATCGGCGCGGCGGCGGCGTTGTCGTTCAATATCTGGGCTGATGTCCGTCCTCTGGCCTTCGTGCCGGGATTTGAGACCCGCAGCGTTTTCGATACGCTTGACTATGCGATCGCAAGCTTGTTGCTACCGATCAACGGCATGTTGATCGCGTTGTTCGTGGGATGGCTCATCCCGCAGGCTGTTCTGAGAGCCGAAACCGGCCTGGCACCGGCGATCGTCGGCGTGTGGCGCTTGTTTTTGAAAGTCCTTGCGCCGCTTGCCATTCTTGCGATCCTGATCTGGGGCTGAAGGTGGGAGAAGGGTGACAGACATGAGATCCCAGGCGGCCGCGACCGGACTGTTGCGCGATCATTTTCCGATCCTGGCGCACACGACCTATCTCAATGCCTGCTCTCATGGCGCGCTCTCGCGGGAAGTGGAAGCGGCCTATCACAGCTATCTTGCGCGGCGGCATGAGCTGGGGGCCGACTGGGACGGCTGGGTCGCGCTCCAGGAAGAGCTGCGCGCGCTCTTCGCCCGGCTGATCGGTGCGGATGCGGACGAGGTGGCGATCACGACCTCCGCTTCCGCCGGTCTCGACAGCCTGGTCAGCGCACTTGCGCCCACGCCGGACCGCAATGTCGTGGTGCTGTCCGACTATGAATTTCCGACCGTCGGCCAGATCTGGCACGCGCAGATGCCGCGTGGCTTTCGCATCCGGCGGGTGCGCGAGGAGCCGGACCATCGCATCCCGCTGGAGCGCTTCGAAGAGGCGATCGACGAACGCACGGCCGTCGTCTCCATCGCCCATGTCTGCTATCGCCATGGCGGTGTGAATGCCGTACGCCGCATCGCCGATCTTGCCCATGCGCATGGGGCGATCGTGGTGTTGGATGCCTATCAAGCCCTCGGCCAGATCCCGATCGATGTCCGCACGCTCGGGGTAGACGTGCTCATCGGCGGCGCACTCAAATATCTGCTGGCAAGCGCCGGATTGGGCTTTCTCTATGTGCGGCGCGAGCTCATCTCACGGCTGTCTCCCATTATCACCGGTTGGTTTGCACAGGCAGACATCGCGGCGATGGACCCCTGGCACCATGAGCCGGCGCCGACAGCCCGCCGTTTCGAGACCGGAACGCCACCGGTTCCCAATCTCTATGCAGGCAAGGCGGGGCTTGAACTCGTGCTGGAGTTGGGCGTGGAGCGCATAGCGGCCGCGATCGCCGTCCTCACCGATACTCTGATAGAGGGTCTGCAGGACATGGGGGCCGCGATCGCGACTCCGCTGGGCGCCGGGGAACACGGTGCACTGATCGCAGTGAAGGCGCAGGACGAGGCAGCCTTGGTCGCACGCCTCAAACAGCAGCGGATCGTGACCTCCTCACGAGACGGAAATCTGCGGATTTCGCCCCACTTCTATAACACGCAAGACGATATCACCCGGTTGCTGACGGCGCTGGCCGCCCATCGGGCTCTTCTCGCCTGACCGCCGCGGTCACGCCTGCGAAAAAAGCCGGCCCGGAAACATTGGGGCACCGGGCCGGCCAGTCGCACGCTTCGCAAAGGGAGTGAGCGAGAGAAAGCGGTCACCCATCAAACGGGGGCTGGTCGGCGACCGCCTCATGCCTCACTCACGAGGCAATCACCTTCTTCAATAAGTGTGCCAACAGATGCGTAGAGGAAAATTTCACTATTATTAATAAGATATCAGAAAATCTTGGCATGGAGGATATAGGGCCTCTTGCATTCTGCAGTCGCAGATCGGATGCCATGTTGCAATTTGCATCGCGGGATGAAGCCGGTTTCAGGCACTGCGGCCATGAGAGCCAATCGACGGATGGGGGGGACCGCTCGCCCGTTTGCGCAAGAAAGGATTAACGCCCCTTGGCTAGGATGGGACAAGGGGGTGGTCAGGACGGCTTGGTCACGCACGGCTTGACCCCAGGCAACATGGAGCAATCGCCGATGACGCGCAGGGGATGGCTGGTAGCGACCGCGGTGTTGCTGGGGCTGCTCGCAGACGGCGGCGGGCCCGTGCTTGCGCTGCAAAGCACCGCCGAGGACGAGGGCATTCGCTATCTCGATGTCACGCCGCTCGACGTTCCGCTATCGCGTGGTGGTTTCATTCAGGGGCATGCGGTGATTCGTGTGTCGCTCAAGGTGGAGGATCAGGCGTCACGCACGAAGGTCGAAGAGATGCGCCCTAAGCTGGAAGCGGCCTTCCTGATGGTGGTCACGGAACTTGCCCGCTATGATCTGGAAGCCGAGGCGCCGATTGACACCGGTCTTGTGCGCCAGCGGCTCCAAGAGGCTGCGGACCGGATTCTCGGCCCCGGGGTCACGCAGGTTTTCGTGATCGAGGCGATGACCACGCGCTAGGAAATCGGTCATCAGTCATCAGTCATCGGTTATCGGAACGGTAAAGCGGCGAGGATGTGGATGGGGGAGGAAGCCGGCACCCCCTTCCCCTTGCCGATAACTGATCACCGTCCCCTGATCACTGATCACCGGTCACTGGACCGTCATCCGCCGCCCCCGGATCAAAGTCCGGGGCAGGTTTGACCGGTGGGTCCCCCCTTCCCCCGTCATCCGCCGACTTGTTTTCCTCGTCATCGGCCGGGGGCTCTTTTCCTCGTCACCCGCCGGCTTGATCGGCGGGTCCAGCGGGAAGGGAAGGTAGTCCCCAGCGCCGAGAATGTTATCACTGCCGGCTGGATTCGCCGCTCTTCGGCGGCGAATGACGAAAAAAAAGAGGTGTCACCGGCACGGATTCCCTGGCGGACGTGGAAAGGGCGCCAACCAGTCGATATCTCTCTTTGTCATCCGCCGTCCCTCCCCCTCTCGTCATCCGCCGGCAGATGCGGCGGATCCAGCGGGCGGGGAAGGGGGGCGCAAGCGCCGGGAATGTCGCCACCGTTGGCTGGATTCGCCGCTCAAGCTTGCCCCGGGCCGAGACCCGGGGGCGGCGAATGACGTAAGAAGAAGAGCATCCGCCAATGCCCTTTCTCGTCACCCGCCGACTTGATCGGCGGGTCCAGCGGGAAGAGAAGGCAGCGCCCGGCGCCGAAGTCGTCTGCGCCGCCGGCTGGGTGCGCCGCATCTGCCGGCGAACGACGCGGGAAGGAGCAGCCGGGATAGGTTCACCGGTCAAGCTTGCCCCGGGCCGAGACCCGGGGGGCGGCAAACGACGCAATATGCGCTCGCCACCGGTCATGGGCGCGCGCATCGGGCGAGCCCCGGGTCACAAACCCGGGGCCGGTGGCGCAGATTGCGAGGAGGGAGGCCGCCGATGCGGAGGAGCCTCAAGCGGCGCCGAGGCGGTCCTTCAAGCGGTCTTCGATCTTCGCGAAGAATTGCTCGGTGGTCAGCCATGGTTGATCCGGGCCGATCAGCAGCGCCAGATCCTTCGTCATGTAACCGGCCTCGACGGTTTCGATCACCACCTGCTCCAGGGTTTCGGCAAAACGCTCCACTTCGGGCGTGCCGTCCATCCGGCCACGATATTTCAGTCCGCGCGTCCAGGCGAAGATCGAGGCGATGGGATTGGTGGAGGTGGGCTCGCCTTTCTGGTGCTGGCGATAATGGCGGGTGACGGTGCCGTGCGCCGCCTCGGCCTCGATGGTCTTGCCGTCCGGCGTCATCAGCACCGAGGTCATCAGCCCCAGCGAGCCGAAGCCTTGCGCAACCACGTCGGACTGCACGTCGCCGTCATAGTTCTTGCAGGCCCAGACAAACCCACCCGACCATTTAAGGGCGCAGGCGACCATATCGTCGATCAAGCGGTGTTCGTAGGTCAGCCCCTTCTCGGCGAAGCGGTCCTTGAATTCGGCCTCGAACACCTCCTGGAAAATGTCCTTGAAACGACCGTCATAGGCCTTGAGAATCGTGTTCTTGGTCGAGAAATAGACCGGATAACCGCGCTCCAGACCGTAGTTGAAACAGGCCCGGGCGAAATCGCGAATGGAGGAAACCAGATTGTACATGCCCATCGCCACACCCGGTCCCGGGAATTCGTAGACTTCGTATTCGACGGGCTCACCGCCGTCCTCCGGTTCGAAGCGTAAGGTGAGCCGCCCCTTGCCGGGCACTTTGAAGTCGGTTGCCTTGTACTGGTCACCGAAGGCATGGCGGCCGACGATGATCGGCTTCGTCCAGTGCGGCACCAAGCGCGGGACGTTTTTGATGATGATCGGCTCACGAAAGACGGTGCCGCCCAGGATGTTGCGGATCGTGCCATTGGGCGAGCGCCACATTTTCTTCAGGCCGAACTCTTCCACGCGCGCCTCATCGGGCGTGATGGTCGCACATTTGACGCCGACACCGTATTTCTTGATTGCTTCAGCGGCTTCCACCGTTACCCGGTCGTCGGTCGCATCGCGGTTTTGGATGGACAGATCGTAATATTTGATGTCGATGTCGAGATAGGGCAGGATCAGCCGCTCCTTGATCCAGTGCCAGATGATCCGCGTCATCTCGTCGCCGTCGAGCTCGACGATGGGATTCGTCACCTTGATCTTCGCCATGGGATCCTCTTGCCTTGCTGCCTTGCCTACTGGTTCGCGTCTGCCCGCATCCTGGGCGGTCGCCGCGACTTTCAGCACAAAGACTTGGCCGGTGTAAAGAGAGGGAAGGGACGCGGACCGCCCCTATCACAGACCGAGCACCACCCACAGCGCATCGATATCCGCAACGGGGGTAAATAGCGTCAGATGCTGCGGCGCGATGAAGCCTTCTTTGCTTGCATGCCTGAGGTAGGCGAGAAGCGGCGTGAAGAATCCATCGAGATTGGCGAGCACAATCGGCTTGTCGTGGATGCTAAGCTGCGCCCAAGTCGTCATCTCGACGAATTCATCGAGCGTGCCGAGCCCGCCGGGCAGCACGACGAAGGCATCGGCGCGGCGGAACATCTCGGCCTTGCGGCTGTGCATGTCGGGCACCAGCACGAATTCGCTTACTTCCTTCAAACCCACCTCGAGGCGGTCAAGAAGTTCCGGAATGATGCCGACGACACGCCCGCCTGCAGCCAACGCCGCCCGCGCCATCACCCCCATCAAGCCGATGGAGCCGCCGCCATAGACGATGGTGATCCCGCGCGCTGCCGCTTGTCGGCCCAGGGCTTGGGCCGCGGCGCGGTAGGTCGGGCGGCCGCCTTCGTGTGAGCCGCAGAACACGCATATGCTGGTGATAGCGACCGGTCGGCCGGCATCGTGATCCTGTGCGGTCATTTCTCCCTGCCGTTTCCTTATGTCTTGCCCATACCCGCGCATGCCGCTCCTCTTTCGGCCTACAGCATGTGCGTGCGGCGATGAAGAGAAGATTGCCCGGCCGGCCGCTGTGACGCCCCCCCGATCACATTCAGCTTTGGTTCACTTGCCGGGCGGCAGATTGGATGCGGGCCTCTTGCGCCTGCTCGCCATGGCTCCTCTCACATGCGAGCCGGTGCATTGACGGCCTGATCTCTTGCGCCTGCCGCTCACCCGGCGCATAAGCACGAAGAAAGGCCCGGCAGGCCACGGTATGTAACGAGAGTGAACGAGATCTTGGCGATGGACCGCCCCCTGCCGATCGCGGAACACGAACCTGCCCATTCGGGTTGGCGGCGGTGGCGTTTCTGGGTGGGGCTTGGGATTGTGGCGCTCGCGATTGTCGGGTTTGCCACTTACCGCGCGGTCCAGCACGCTTCTGTCGGGCCGCCTCCGGCCCATTCTCCTCAGGAGACGGGCGAAGCCACGGTCGGCGATCTGCCAAGCTTCGATGTCGTGCGCATTTCACGCGGCGGCACGGGAGTCATCGCCGGCCGCGCCGCGCCGGGAGCGAAGGTCGCGATTCTCGTCAACGGCAAGACGGTCGGGGAGGTCACGGCCGATGCCCGCGGCGAATGGGTCTTCATTCTGGAAGAGCCGCTGCTGCCCGGCACCGCGGAACTGTCGCTCAAGGCCGTCCTGCCCGACAGGCCGGCGCAATCCGACAGCGGGACGACCAACCAGCCGGAAGCACAGCGGACCGTGGAGTCGGATGATGTGGTGGTGGTCTCGATTCCGGAACGGGTCGAGCCGGAGCGTTTTGCCGCGGATCGCAAGAACGGTGTGTTGGCTGTGTTGACCCCCAAGAATGGCGATGGGGCGAGCCGGGTTCTCCAGCGCCCGGGCAGTGCCGCGCCCGGTGAAATCGGCGAGCAGCTGGCCGTGGACACCATCGACTACGGCGAAGATCGCATTCCGGTCTTCGCCGGCCGCGGTGTGCCACGGGCCGTGGTGCGGGTTTATCTCGACAATGTCTATCTTGGTGACGTGCGGGTGGACGATGCCGGCTATTGGGAGTTGGCCGCCGGTCAATCGCTCTCCGACGGTGAGCACGTGCTGCGACTCGATCAGTTGTTGCCGGGCAGCGACAATGTGGAGCTCAGGGTTCTTCAGCCATTCTCCACCGGTGCCGCGCCCGATCCTGCTCGAGCAAGACAGGCGGTCGTCGTGCGACCGGGCAACACGCTGTGGGGAATCGCCCGCAAGCTCTATGGCCGTGGTGTCCGCTATACCCTGATCTTTCAGGAAAATGCCGAGCAGATCGCCGATCCCGATCTCATTTATCCTGGTCAGGTCTTCAAGGTGCCGAGCAACGCGCGTGAAGAGGGGGCACCCCGCCGTCCCCCCGCCCGCTAGGACGCCTTGCTTTTTCGTATTCCCCTCCATGCCCGGGCTGGGGCGCATTTGTTTCCATGCAACTGGCACGCGGCTTGCTTCAAGAGAAGCGGTGTTCGGATTGCGGCCGGATGGATCCGGTGTCGGTCGGCAGATCTTGCCGATACGGGCTGCATCCCGGGCGGAAAGGAGAACCGGCGCGAATGGCACTCAACGGCATCATGTTCACCTCGCTGACGGGACTCCAGGTGTCACAGGAGGCCCTGCGCGTCACGTCCGACAACATCGCCAATGTCAACACCCCCAACTATGCCCGCCAGGCGGTGCGCCAGGAAGCGGTTTTGGCCGGCGGCAAGTCGAACGGCGTGAACGTCCAGGCGGTTGAACGTGTGGTCGATCGGTTCCTCGAACGGGCAGCGCTGAGCGCAACCTCCCAGGCCGAACGCAGCAAGACGATGGCGCTTCTGCATGATCGCCTCCAGGCCGCGTTAGGGCGCCCGGATTCGGGAGGCAATCTTTCGGCACGGATGAATACGCTGTTCGAGTCCTTAGGCGCGCTCGCGCTCAACCCCGGCGATGCGGTGACCCGTCAGCAGTTCCTGGCGGACCTCGGCGCCTATACGGCGGAAGTGTCGCGGATCGCCTCGGCGATCCAGGAGCTGCGCGGCGATGCCAGCGCGGAGATCTCCGCGCGCCTGCCCGAAATCAATGAAACGATCAAGGAGATCTTCGATCTCAACCGTGACGTCGTGCAGCAGAAAATTCTCAGCGGCGAGCCGGGACCGGCCGAAAATCAGCGTGATGCCGCACTTGCCAGACTGGCCGAGAATCTCGATGTCAGGGTGATCGAGAATGACGACGGTTCCGTGGACGTCGTCACCACGAGCGGCGTGGCCCTCGTCACCAAGGCCAGCTATGCCTCCCTCAGTTACAAGGGGCCCGGCAATGTCACGGCCGGCACCTTGTTCCCGCCCATCCTGATTTCGCGGATCAACCCCTTCACCGGTCAGCCCACCGGCACCGTGCGGGAGCTGGATGGCGATATCCGGTCCGGCGTTCTGCGTGGGTTGCTTGATATGCGCGACAAGGATCTCGTCAATCTTTCCTTGGCGCTTGGTCGGTCAGGTTGCGCGCGGTCGGACAGATGGCGTGGGCATTGGAATGGGTGGCC
>CAZJPA010000043.1:0-16962 GCA_964547755.1 uncultured Sphingomonadales bacterium | reverse complement strand
CGCGCTGGATTCCCGGCGCGTGACCTTGCCGCTGCTCTTGCCCGCACTCGCTGCGGCCTGGCTGCTGGCGTTTACGCTTTCTCTCGACGATTTGGTTGTGGCGAGCTTTGTCTCGGGACCAGGCGCCTCGACCCTGCCGATGGTGATCTTCTCCAAAGTGCGGTTGGGCCTATCGCCCGAAGTCAATGCCCTAGCCAGCCTCCTCATGCTCTTCGTGGTGCTGGCCGTGGGAGCAAGCCTGGCCTTACTCCACCGCAGACGGGGATGAGGCAATGACGGCACCCTGCAACACCCCCCTGCCCTCCTACCCGCCAAGCTACTATGCCGCTACGCGGACAGGCGAGATCGGCGCCACCCCGCTTGTCGGCGATACGAAGGCCGATGTGGTGATCGTCGGTGGCGGGTATACGGGTGTGTCAACCGCTCTTCATCTTGCCGAATCCGGTGTGGACGTGGTGTTGCTCGAAGGCCGTCGCATTGGTTGGAGCGCCTCCGGTGTCAACGGCGGCCAGCTCGGCTCCGGTCAGCGCTGGGACGTGGACGAGCTGGAAGCAACCTTCGGGCGGATGCGCACGAAAGCGCTCTGGGACCTTGCGGAAGAAGCCAAGGCCCTCGTCAAGGAGCGGATCGCGCGTCACAGTATTCCCTGCGACTATCGGCCCGGGATCCTCCATGTCGCACACAAGCCGGGGTTCGTGCCGGCGTATTTCGCACTCGCGGACAAGCTGCGACGCGACTATGACTATCAGGATATCTTGCCGCTCGATCGCCATGAGCTCGCCGATCATATCGGCAGCGACCGCTACTATGGCGGACTTCTGGATCGGGGTGCCGGGCATCTGCACCCACTCAATCTCGTGCTCGGTCTGGCACGGGCGGCACAGGCGGCCGGTGCGCGCCTTTACGAGGGCACGCCCGTGCGACGCTATCGGCGGGCTGGAGGCGATCTCATCCTCACGACACCGCAAGGCACCATACACACCAAGTGGCTGGTGCTCGCCTGCAACGCCTATATTGACGGCCTAGCCCCGCCCGTCGCCAGGCGCATCATGCCGATCCACAACTACATCATCGCCACCGAACCGCTGGCGCCCGAACACGCGCGGCAGCTGTTGCCCAGCAATGCCGCAGTGGCCGACAGCAAGTTCGTGATAGACTATTTCCGGCTCTCCCCCGACCACCGCCTGCTCTTTGGCGGCGGCGAAAGCTATCGCCCCACCCCCCGGCGGGACATCGCCGATTTCGTACGCCGATTCATGCTCCGGGTCTTTCCCCAACTCACCAATGTCGCCATCGACTACGCTTGGGGCGGGACACTCGCGCTCACCTGGACACGCCTGCCGGATTTCGGGCGGCTGGAAGGTGGGCGTGTGCTCTATGCCCAAGGCTTTTCGGGACACGGAGTGGCGCTGGCCAATCTGGCCGGCCGGCTGATCGCGGAAACCATCCTCGGTCAGTCGGACCGTTTCGACATGATGGCCTCCTTGCCCACACGGACCTTCCCCGGTGGTCGCCTGCTGCGTTGGCCGCTGTTTGTCGCCGGGATGTTCTATTATGCCTTGCGCGATCGGCTATAGACGCAGCACGAGACAAAGCGACAGCGCGAGGCAGCACCCTCGACAAGCGGAAAGCCATCCAGCCCATGGTCATCGATCTCACAGACCACATTCTCTATCGGGACGGCTGGATCATCGCCATCGACAAACCGGCCGGTCTGCCCGTGCATGCCGGGCCCAGCGGTCGCCCCTCGTTGGAAGACTATCGCCATCAGCTGCGCTTCGGCCTACCCCGGCTGCCGGAATTGGCGCATCGTTTGGATGCGGACACCTCCGGTTGCCTGGTGTTCGGTCGTCACCGCCGCGCCCTACGCCGACTGGGCCAGCTGTTTCGTGAAGGAAAGATACACAAGACCTACCATGCACTCGTCCACGGCATTCCCGACGCCCAGACGGGTGAAATCACTCTGCCGCTCAAGAAGGTTTCCAGCCGCAAGAAGGGGTGGCGGATCATCGTCGCCGAGGACGGCAAACCGGCCTGCACCCGCTGGCGGGTGACCGCGGTCGATCCCCGCAAGCGCCTCGCCCTGCTCGCCTTGGAACCCCGCACAGGCCGCACCCATCAATTGAGAGTGCATCTGGCCGCCATCGGCCATCCCATTGTCGGAGATGTCAAATACGCTGCTCCGGCAGTCCGGCGCCTTGCCCCGCGCCTCATGCTCCATGCCTCCCGGATCGTGCTGCCGCTGTACGAAAACAGGCCTGCGCTCACCATCACCGCGCCACTGCCGGAAGAATTTTGTCTGCTGCCCACAGACCCTTGCTTTCCTTGACGGCGTGAAGAGCCGGAGCCATATCTCTCGAAACCGGAAGGAAAGACCGCCTTGTTGCGCCCCTCCCTGTAGAGGAGGAAATAATATTACGTGAAAATACCCATAAATATAGGTATTCTTCTTCCAGTCTTGCGACCGCCTATGAGAGCCCGTTATATTTTTTCCGTCTCGGTATCATGAGCGGGCAATCGCATCACGATGGACCTGATGGACAATTTCCATTTAACAGAAGATGCGTCTGCCGCAGCCCTGCGTGATTACCTTGATTACATCGATCAGGGGATCTGCGTGTTCGGGCCGGACTTTCGGCTCGTGATCGCGAACAGAACCTTCCAGCAATTGCTGGACTATCCCGAAGGGATGTGCCGGCCGGGCACGCATTTGATGGATTTTCTCAAGATCGACTGTGCGCGGGGCTTGCACGGCAGCCAAAGCCCCGAGGAAGTCTTCGCCCAGTTCAAAGCCGAGCTTGAGACCGCACCCGCGGCCGTATTCGAAACCCGCCTCCACAATGGACGCGTCATCGAATACGCCCGGCGACGGACACCTAGTGGCGCTATCGTCTGCACCTTCACGAACATCACCGGCATTCGGCGTGCGGCCGAAGCGCTCGAACGGGATTCCAGCATCATCCGCCATCTCTCCGATGCCGTCGCGGTCACCGATCTCGAATGTCGTGTGCTGTTCCACAATCCGGCCTTCTCGCGGCTGTTCGGGATCAGTCCACGCAATCAAAGTGACGTACCGCTCCCGCCGATGGGCTTTGCGCACAGCTCCCAGCCTTGGTCGCAATTTCGCGAAGCCATGGCTGAGGCGATCGCCGCAGAGGGACGTTATCAATTTACTCTTGAGCTCGGCCAGCGGCGGCCGGAAGAGCTCGTCATCGAAGGCCTCATCGTCCCGCGGCGCGATACGGTGGGCGACCATGTGGGCTATCTGGCGATCTATCGCGACATCACCGAAAAAGCCCAGATTTCCCGTCGTCTCCTTCGTCAGGATCGCGTGATCTCCCAGCTCAACGAGGCCGTCATCATTGCAGACATCAACTGCATTGCGACCGACTGCAATGAGGCCACCGAACGTCTGTTGGGCTACAGTCGGGCCGAACTTATCGGCAAGCATCTCCCAACCATGATCTATGGCGACCCCCTGCCCGGCTATCCCCGTCCGGAGGACATCCACCACACGATCCAGACTCTCCATCGCTGGTCGGGTGAGATGTTGCTCAAGACGAAAAGCGGCGGCCATCGCCTGTTTGACTGCAACGTCCAACCTTTTTTCGACGAGCAAGGACGCCATATCGGTTATATCGGTGTGCATCGCGACGTCACCGAACGGCGAGCGGCCGAGGAAGCCCTGCGCCGCCAAGCCTTGGTGATGGAGCATCTCTCCGAGGCCGTAGTAGTGACAAACGCGCAAGGCGAGCCCGAGGAATACAACGCCTGTGCAGAAGGCGTATTGGGCTTGGGCCAGGCCACGGGCCCCCATGCTCCGGTCCGCAGCCGCCTGCGGGAAATTGCCGAAACCGTCCTTGAGAAGGGGCGTTACGAGGGCGTCTATGAGTTACCCCTCGAAGACGGTCGCGTGCGACACATCGATGCCGTCGCCGTGCCCGTGACCACACGTCCCGGCGCCGCGCCCTCGATCGTTTCGGTGCATCGCGACATCACGCAGCGTCTGCGCGAGCAGGAAGAGCAGCAGCGCCTGCGTGAACGCATGGCCCGCTGGGAACGGCTGGAAACACTTGGACGACTCGCGGGCGGCATGGCGCATGACTTCAACAATGTGCTCACCCCCATCATCGGCTACGCGCATCTCGTGCTTCATCAGCTGGACCCGAAAAGCCCGGTGGCAGCGGATATGCGCAAGGTGATCGAGGGTATGGAGACGGCCCGCGAGCTGGTCCGCAATGTGCTCACCTTCGGACAGCGGCTGGAAACGCCGCGCCGCGCCATCCGTTTCGACCGCACGATCGAAACGGCTGTCGAGATGGCCCGGGCCATCCTGCCGGAAAACGTCACGGTAAACGCCTCCTACAACTGTCCCGGCGCCAGCATTCTCGGCAACAGCACCCAATTGCATCAGATCATCTTCAATCTGTTCACCAATGCCGCCCAAGCCATGCCGCAAGGTGGCGAGATCCGGCTGATGACCGATCACGACGGCGAATGGGAACGACACCGACGCGAACTCAAACTGCCCGAAGGTGGCCATGTGCGGCTCGTCGTGGAGGATACGGGCTCGGGCATTCCATCTGATGTGGTCGAGCACATCTTCGAGCCCTTCTTTACGACCAAACCGAAAGGCAAAGGCACCGGCCTGGGCTTGAGTGTGGTTCACGGGATCGTACGCGCCCATCAAGGAGCGATCACAGTGGACAGCACGCCAGGCGAAGGCACCCGCTTCGAAATCTTCTTTCCCCTCGCCAAGGCCAAGGACATCGGCCTGTCGGAAAAGGTCGAGCCGCTATTCACGCCGGAAATGGAGCCGGCGCGAATCCTTATTGTCGATGACGAACCGGACATTCTCGACCTCGCCTCCCGCATTCTCCAGCTTGGTGGGCATGAGGTGATGACGGCCTCCGGCGTCGAACAGGCCCTGGCGCTGTACGAGAAAGAAGGCTGTGACCTGGTGCTGACCGATTACGCCATGGGCGATGGAACGGGGGAGGATCTCGTGCGCAGCTTGCGCAAGAAACGGTTTGCCGGCCCCATCCTGATGATGAGTGCCCGCGTGGACCCACAACTTATCACCGACCACCGCCGGTGGGGGGCGGACGGCTTGCTCGCCAAACCGCTACGCCACACGGAACTGTTCACCATGATTCGCCAAGCTTTCGCCCAAAAGGGGCGCCAGACGGGCAAAAGGAGGGCGAAGGGAGACCAAACCGGTTCCAGCAAAACGGCGAAAAAGAACGGCGCCCGGTGAGCGGCCCGGGAATCGGCTGCTCGGCCTACGAGCTGACACACTATGGACTTTCGCATTCGCCCGAAGCACCGTAAGCTTGGACGCATGATTGAAATCGGTTGCCGTGACGGAAAGACATGACAAGATCCGGAGGTAAGATCATGCCAGAGGCACCATTTCCGGGATCCCCTACGGCGCATGACGCATCTACACCGACTGCGCAGGGTGAACACTATCGCCTTCTTCTGGTGGAAGATGATCTGGACATCCAGGCACTGGTCAAACGCACCCTTGAAGATGGAGCATTCGAGGTATGGGCGACGGTGACGGGTGCAGATGCGTTGGCCATGGCCCAACGGCTCGATTTCGACATCGCCATCGTCGATCTCAAACTCCCGGATGTCGATGGCATGGTGCTCGTGCGGCAGTTCTCCGAGCGGCTCAATCTCCCCGTCATCGTGCTCAGCGGACTTGGTGAGCCGATGCAACGGGTGGCCGGTCTTGAAGCCGGCGCCGATGACTACCTGCCCAAGCCCTTCGAACCCCGTGAGCTCATCGCGCGCATTCACGCCGTCCTGCGCGCCCGTCAGAAGGCGGCTCTCAAGCATCTGGCGCCAGGCGGCCGGTTGCAGGTGGACGAGTATACCATCGATTTCAAGCGCCAAGCCGTAACCCTGCCACGCGGGCGCGAAGTGCGGCTATCGGATGCCGAGTTCAAGCTTCTCAAGGTGCTGGCCGATCATCCGAATCAGGTTCTCTCCCGGGAGACGATTCTCTCCCTCACCCATACCGGCGAAGAGGAGGCGGCCCCCCGGAGCGTTGACATTCAAGTCACCCGGCTACGCAAGAAGCTGGAATCCGATCCAAGCCGGCCACGGTTGATCCGCACGGTACGCGGCGTCGGCTACATGTTGGTTGCCGACCACATCACTCCGATCGATTCGCAGGCAAACGATTCCTGACCCCCAATCCCCCATCCCGCTTTCCATACCGGTTCCTGCGCAGCCGGCACAGACCGCCGCGTCCCGGAATGCCGGCCCCGACAAGGCGTCACGCACAAAAAAAGAGGCCCGAAGGGCGATGGGGGGAACCCTTCGGGCCAAAACGCACCGGTGCGTCCTGTGCACGCATCGCACGTCTCGATGAGGTGCGAGTCCTTTATACGCAAACCGACAGCTTTTGACAAGAGAAAAGTTTCCCTTTATTTCTGAATGCGACACATCTCCGTCTCCGCGCCCCGCACAAGCGCGGACACCCGGTTTGTTCGACGCCGAAGAACGGACGACATAAATAACGAAAAAAGAGCGGGAAATTGACTTGCTCCTCCCAGTGTAACGCGGGCGGCAGGAGCGAGGGCGACAGAGCCCTGCATTCTGTGTCACTTCTCTTCGCGCTTTCGATCGTAACAGGCAAATTCATAGGCGATCGAATGCGCTATTATATTTCGATAAATATCAATGAGGGCAGCGACAACGGCCTCATCCGCGCCGACAGCCTCGGCCTGCCGGCGGACATACGCCAACACGCCGGTGATGCGCTCGCCATCATAGACGGCGTCGCGATCAGGCTTGATACGGGCCGCCTGTCGCATACAGGCAAACCGCGCGACAAGCAGCGCCGCCAGCTCCTCATCCAGCCTGTCGATGCGCCGGCGCAAGGCTGCGAGATCCGTCGGCGGCGCGCCGGCCGCAGAGGCCGTATCCTTTGCCATGTCGATCACCCCTGTTCCGATCCATCCGTTCCGGCCTGTCTCCTCTTCCAGATAGCCATAACAGGGCGCCTGGCCAAGCATAGGGATTCGCAAAGAAACGGACACATCTCCGCATCCCGCGCCAATATGGCGCAGCCGGCTTTGAGGGCCAGCCGGCTTTGAGCCTGTCGTGTCGACTCCCAGCGTCCGGACGAAGAGGCAAGCCGCCCATTTATCCCCTGGGCGCGGACTCCGCCCCGATCCCGTGGGGCAGGCGACCCGTGACCAGCGCGCGCACACGCGCCGGCCCGGACAGCCGTGCAACCGCTGCGAAAAAAGCCCGCTGGGCTGGTGACAGACCGGCTTCCTCCGCCAACCGCATCGCGAGATGTGGATCGCCGGCCAGATAGGCCGCCAGCACGAGATTGCGCAGCGCCAAGCGCTGAAGCACGCCTCCCCTGTCCGCCAATTGGGAAAGGATGTCATTGGCAGCGGCCAGATCGTCGGCCAGGGCGTAAGACAGCGCGAGATTGACCAGAAGCCCCGGATCTTGTGGAAAGTGGTTGAGCCCCTCGGCGTAGAGCGATCTGGCGGCCACGCCCCTGCCCTCCCATTCCGCGATCAAGCCGGCAATGCGATAATATCGCGCCGGTCGCTGCGTCTGCGGCAGACGGGCGAGTTCCGCCTTCGCCTGCGCGATACGCCCCTGCTTGAGCAACTGCGCGGCGGCGGCGATCCCGAGCAAAGGATGCTTCGGATCGAGGGCCGCCAAACGACGAAGAGCCTGTTCCGCGAGCTCGTCACGCCCGATCGTCTCGGCAAGCTCGTGCACACGCTCCCAATGGGCCGTGTTGTCAGGCTCGAGACGGGCGGCACGCAGCGCGAAGGCGAGAGCGGTCTCATAGGCCCCGCTCTTGCTGAGACGTTCCCTCATCTGTTCAAGGGCAGCGGGATCGTCGAGCCTGCTCCCGGCTGCGGGCGCCTGTGGCAAATCGGCATCCACCGCGCAGCCGCCCAGGCTAGCCAAGAGCATGAGAACCGCAAGACATCTCGTCTTTGTTACACATACACCAAACATGGTCCGTTGGTTCTTTCGACGGTGAGCTATTCGGCTCGGACTTGTCTCCCGGCACACGGCCTGTCATGCAGGGGACCGTGAGGGCAAAGTGGTGTCAAGTGGAAAAACAGGATGAGTGAACAGACCATCGATTGGGAACAGCGCTATCGCAACGGAGAGACGCCGTGGGAGCGGGGCAGACTGCATCCTGCTTTCACGCTTTGGGCCGAAGCGAGCGCGTTCACCAACATCCGCTCGGTGCTCGTGCCGCTGGCCGGCCGCTCCCCGGAACCGCTGGCCTTCGCCGAACGTGGGATCCGACCGACGATCGTTGATCTCGCCTCCACCGCGCTTGCGGAACAGCGGCGGCGTTTTGCGGTTGCCGGGCGGGAGGCGGATCTCATTCTCGGCGATATTCTGGCCTTGCCCCTGGCCGGCCGATGGGACGCCATCTGGGACCAGACGGCGATGTGCGCCCTCCCGCCCGCCCATTGGGCGCCGTATTGCGCGCGCTTGGCGGCGGTGCTGCGTCCTGGCGGCATCCTGTTCGCCCTGTTCATGCAGACGAATCGGCCAGGCGGTCCCCCCTTCCATCAGGATGTCGCGCAGATGCGTCTGCTGTTTCCCGACACCTTGTGGCAATGGCCGCAGGAAGCGGACGGCTGCTTTCCCCATTCGGGGGAGCTGAGCGAACTCGGCTATCGCCTGATCCGCCGCTAAACGGAGAACCCGCCCCCTCTTTCCAGCGCCATGGGCACCGGTTTTCACCTCCCATCCGAACCATTAGGATGCGTTGGGGAGAGCACAGATGCCGTCGAGGATTCACGGAGAGACCGGAAGGCGGTGGCCGACAGAATGAACAAGCCGAGCGGACGGAAAGGTGCCAGCGGCCGAGCGGTGACAATTCATGATGTCGCACGGCTTGCCGGTGTCTCCATCAAGACAGTTTCGCGCGTGCTCAACCACGAGCCTCATGTCCGCCCTCGCACCCAAGCGAAAGTGCGCGATGCGGTCACCGCCCTTGGTTACCGCCCGCACCCTTCCGCCCGGAGCCTGGCGGGGCAACGGTCCTTTCTGATCGGCCTGCCTTTCGCCAATCCCAACCCGCATTATCTCGTGGCCGTGGAATGCGGCGCCCTGGCCGCCTGCGAACGCCTCGGCTATGGCATCGCTCTGATCGCCTGCGAAACGGATACGGCCGATCTGGCCGAGCATCTCATCGCGTTCGCCCGCCAATCCCGGCTGGACGGTTTTTTGCTTTTTCCGCCTATCGGTGACCGCGTATCGCTGTTGGATGCGCTGGTCGCCGCCGGACTGCCGGTCGCGCGGCTGGCGCCTTACGACGATCGTCGTGTCGGCCCAGCGGCGGCAATCGACGATCGGGCGGCGGCGGCTGAGATGACCCGACATCTGATCGGACTCGGACATCGCCGCATCGCTTTCGTGCGCGGTGACCCCACGCATGGCGCCAGCCGTGTGCGCGAGGAAGGATTTCGCGAAGCGATGGAGACCGCTGGTCTGGACGTGTCGGCCTGCCAGGTGGTCGCGGGGGCGTTTACCTTCGAATCCGGCATTGCGGCGGCCGAGCGCCTGCTTGCTGCTGCGCATCCGCCGACCGCCATTTTCGCGAGCAATGACGAGATGGCTGCCGGCGTCCTGTATGCCGCCCATCGCCGGGGGCTTGTCGTGCCCCGGGATCTGTCGGTCGCCGGCTTCGACGACTCCCCCTTGGCCAGCCAGATCTGGCCACGGCTGACCAGCGTTCGCCAGCCGGTGCAGGAGATGGCGGAAGCCGCAACCACCCTGCTCATCGAGAGCCTCCGCCAGCCGCATAAGACCGGCCGTGTGACACAGACACCGCCTCTGCTGTCCTTCTCGGCTGAACTCGTCATTCGGGAATCGACCGGCCCGGCGCCTGGAGCCAAGGGACCCGGCTTGTCGACACGAACCTGATCGCCTAGGCTTCATGGGTTCTTGCGCGTGAGGATGCGCCCCCCTCACCCCGCATCTTGCGCCAGAAAGATGAACACCAGGAGGGAGGTCATCCGTGGATACGACTCTGATTCTCAAGACGGTGATGGCGGTCGCGGTGATTGCGGTCGCGCTGATAACGGGTCTACCGGTCCTGAACGGCCGGCTTGCGCAGCGACATGTTTTTGGTCTTCTGGAAGCCTTGGCGGCAGGTGTATTTGTGGGCGCCGGCCTCATTCACATGCTCTCAGACGCAGATGGTGAATTCACGGCGCTCGGCTTCGATTACCCATGGACCTTCGTTCTGGCCGGCAGCGTGCTGATGCTGTTGCTGTGGGCGGAGCAGGCCGGCCATGCCCTTGAAGATCGTGCACACAGCGATGCTCTGCTCGCCTGGCTGGCAGCAGGCATGTTGGCCGTGCACAGCTTCCTCGTCGGTGGCGCGCTCGGTGGCGAAAGCGAAATGGCGGCCAGTTTGATCATCTTTGTCGCCGTCCTCGCCCACAAATGGGCGGCCTCTTTCGCACTCGCCCTGGCACTCGTGAAAAGCCCGCTCGCTTCCCGGGCGCGCATGACGGCCTTCGGAATCTTCGTGGCGCTGTTTCCTCTTGGCGTCATGGTGGGCGCCAGTCTGTCACGAATTGAGGCGGCCGCTCCCTTGGCGGAGCCGCTCTTCACCTCGCTTGCGGCCGGGACCTTCCTGTTCTTCGGCACACTCCACGAGCTTGAACGGGCACCGCTGATTGCAGAAACCGGACGCTTGAGGGGGTTTCTGGCCGCTGCAGCGGGTTTTGCGTTGATGGCGGTGGTGGCGATTTGGACATAAGTGGTGACCTGGACATATAACGTCGCCTAAAGATCGGTCACCGCAAGCAGACGGGATCGCCCGGTGCCGGCATCGCGCCGGCACGCAGCTGATCTGGGGATGTCTCAATCACCCGCCCGCCGCAGACCCAAAAGATACGATCGGCGCGCGCCAGCAGCGTTTCCCGGTGTGCAACGGAAATCCGCGTGATCGCCAATCCGTCCAGCATGTCGAGGACACGGCGTTCGTTCTCGGGATCGAGATTGGCGGTGCCCTCGTCGAGGAAAAGGATGCGGGGACGGCGATAGAGCGCGCGGGCCAAGAGAACCCGCTGTTTTTGACCGCCCGAGAGCACGGTGCCCATATCTCCGATGAGGGAATCATATCCCATGGGCATGGCCGCAATCTCGTCATGCACTTGCGCGAGGCGCGCGCATTCCTCGATCCGGGCAAGATCCGCCTGGGGATCGAAGAAGGCGATATTGTCGGCGATCGAACCAGACAGCAGCGCATCTTCCTGCATCACGGCACCGATGGCGCGGCGATAAGCCCCACGTCCGAAGGCATCGAGCGGCACGCCATCGATGAGAACCCGTCCGTCCACCGGCTGGAAAAGACCGGCCATGATTTTGACCAATGTCGTCTTCCCCCCACCAGACGGACCGACGAAGACCACATGCTCACCGGCCGCGATCGCAAGATGAACATCCTTCAGCACCCAGGGTTCGTCCTCGGCATAGCGAAAGGATACGCCTTCCAGTTGGAGTGCGCCCTGCAAAGCATGCTCGCCGGTGAGGCTGCGAACCGCTTCGACATCGGCAGGTTCGGGTTCGGCCAGCGCGATATCCGCAATGCGTTCGAGGTGCAAATCCAGCAAGCGGAATTCGATCAGCCGCTCGACAAGCTTGACCGCCTTGTCGATGAAATTCTGCTTGTAGCTCATGAAGGCGAACAGCATGCCGACCGTGAGCGCGCCGGCCATCACCGCCCGAGCGCCGAGGTAGACCACAAGGACATTCTCTAATCCAAAGAGAAGCGTGTTGGCCGCTTCGAATCCGATGGTGAGACGCCCGACCCGGATCCCGGTATTGATCCGCTCGGCATAGCGGTTCTGCCAGACGGCTTCACGTTCCGCCTCGCGTGCGAACAGCTTGATGGACTGGATCGCCCGCACGCTTTCCATGAAATTGCTCTGCTCCTTGGCAGCGGCGACGATTTGCTCCTCATTGCGCTGGCGAAAGGCGCGATAAAGTCCCAGCCGCAGCAACAAATAAAGCCCAAGAGCAGCCAGAACGACGAGGCCAAGTTGCCAAGAATAGACGAAGATCAGGATCACTGTCGCCACCGCCATCACGCCGTCCACGACAGCCGAGACCAGCCCCTGAGTGAACAGGTCGCGAATGGGGGCGGTGGAGGAGAAGCGCGAGACGACATCGCCGATATGACGTTTCTCGAACCAGGAAAGCGGCAAACGCAACAAATGTCGGAAGAGATTGACCACCATTTGGAAGCCGAGCTGGTTGGCTGCATAGAGAATGACAATGCCGCGCAGCGCCTGGGTGCCGGTATGGATGAGCACAAGCAAACCGAACCCGATCGCAAGCACGAGCAGGAAGTCGGCATCAAATTTGACCAGCACCTCGTCGACGACAAGCTGCATGTAGAAGGGCGCAACAAGCGCGAAGATCTGGAGCAAGACGGACAACACCAGCACCTGTACGATCGCGCCCGTTAGACCATGGGCATGTGTCCACAGATCCGTGAGCTTGAGCCTCGCCTTCTCCTTGCGGGGCCGAAAGCCTGGTGCGGGCATGACTTCCAGCACGATGCCGGTGAAATGGGGTGAGGCTTCGCTCATATTCATCCGCTGCACGCCGCGGGCCGGATCATGGATGACGAGTGTCTTGCCCCGCACCTCCTTCAAAACCACGAAATGATTCATGTCCCAGTGCAGGATGGCGGGCGTGCGAACCTGGCGCAGGGCCTCCAGCTCCGCCCTGAGCGGCCGGCAGACGAGATCAAGACGCGCGGCAATCGCGATCAGCTGCTTGAGATTGGCCCCCTTCAAGGAGACGGAATGACGCCGACGCAATGTGTTGAGATCGGTCTCATACCCAAAGTAGCCGGCAATCATGGCCAGACAGGCGAGACCGCACTCGCTCGCCTCGTTCTGACGTACGAAGGGCAGCCGTCTGCGGCCGAAAAACTGCAGGAGATCAAGAATGCGCCCACTCACCCCCGATTATCGCCCCTTTGCTGCCCGTTGCTATCGTGGTTCTGCACCCGCCGCATACAGGGCACCCCACCTGCCTTCAGCCTCCTGCCCTTGCTGCGCGTGACCACCGGTCCCTGGCGATCAGACACGCCCATAGGTATCGATTCCCCGCCTCGACCCATGGTCGCACGATAACATTCCCATTCCCGCTTCTATCCGGATGGAACCCGCCTGTCCAGCATGAGAAACACGCATGCGGGTACGTATCCTGCGACTCCTGCGACAAACCTGGAAAATCAAGCGCGAACAGTGACAGGATCGGCCCGGATCAGGTGGAGACAAGACAAGAAAATTCTATCGTCAAGGGGATGGCGCGCCCATACACCGATCCCCGGTCATGACGCCGCTCTTGTCACCCACGCCTCTTCCATGACGCAACGCAAGGCCGGAGAGGCGAGACAACACACAGTCCTGCTTTCCTGCTTTCTTTCTCTCCCCCCCCCTCTCCCCGCTCTCAGCCGGAGCTGGTTCGTGGGTCGCCGGTCTGACGGAAACATCCGGGATTGCCGACGGCACACGCCCCCGCATGGTGCGGGCTTGCAGGCAGAAAGGGTCTGACGGAAACATCCGGGATTACCGACGGCACACGCCTCCTTACCCCTCGCCCATCTCTCTCCCGTGTCCGATATGCGGGGAAGGACATGGACCGGTGAGCGCCCATCGATCGCGCGCCGTCAATCCGCCGCCTCCATCTGCTTTTGCAGATAGTTCTGCAAGCCGACCTCCGCGATCAGCTGGAGCTGCGTTTCCAGCCAATCGATATGTTCTTCCTCGGATTCGAGGATGTCTGCGAGAATCTCACGCGAGACATAGTCCTGCACCTGCTCACAATAGGCGATGGCTTCCTGCAGATCGGCCCGGGCGTCATGTTCGAGATCGAGATCGCCTTGGAGCCGCTCGGGCACCGTCTCACCGATCCGCAGACGATCGAGCTGCTGGAGATTAGGAAGCCCCTCAAGGAAGAGAATCCGTTCGATCAACCGGTCGGCATGTTTCATCTCGTCGATCGACTCGGCGTACTCCCGCTCGGCGAGCGCTGCATAGCCGTCGTTCCGAAACATCCGGCTGTGCAGAAAATACTGATTGATGGCGGTCAGCTCGTTTTTCAGAATCTTGTTCAAATACGCGACAACCTTGGGATCGCCTTTCATCTGGCAGGCCCTTCCACTCTGTCACGGCAGATATGGAGACACGAAGTGCTCAACCCGTGCGGATATAATCGCTCAAGGCTTCCGCCGTGTGTTCAACTTCAGCAAGGCGATATTTCACGACATCGCCGATCGAGATGATACCGAGCAGCCGTCCCGTCTCGTCAAGCACGGGCAGATGCCGAAACCGCCGCTCGGTCATCAGTCGCATGATGTCCACCAGACGATCCTCCGGCCGGGCCGTGACCACATTGGTCGTCATCAACCGCGTAACGGGAGCATCCAACACCTCGGCTCCCGTCGTGCCGAGACCGCGCACAATATCACGTTCGGACAGGATTCCGAGAATCGACTCGCCGCTCTTGACGAGAACGGCCCCGATCCGCCGTTCTGCCAGCACCCGCGCCGCATCCCGCACGAGCGCATCCGGCTCCACGGATATCACCTCACCACTCTTGTCCTGGAGAATGCGTGAGACCTGCATGACCTGGTCCTCCCAAGATTGCCCGGGCCCTTCCGCCGTTTCCACCCACGGCAGCAGCCGGCCCACACGATAGTGCACTTGCGACCGGTCCGTTCCAATCAGTATGATCCGTGGGGAGCATGCTGGCAAGGGACAAACAGGATTTATGGTGATCACGGGAGGGCCTTGACATGAATAGTGGTGTTGCGCGTGGGCGGGCGCGTGTCGGCCTGTTGGCTGTCGCCGTCTTTGTATTGGCGGACGTGGCGGCCTTGGCCGCCTTGGTCGCCGGACCGCTATATGCCGAACAGGCGCTGGCCTTGCGGCAAGCCTTCGCGGTGCTGCGCTGGGCCTTCTATGGCGCCGCGGCGGCTGGGATCTTGGCACTGCTGTTGTTTGCGGCAAGACGGTTGTTCGGATGGGAAATGTCCATGGGCATGTTATTGGCCGCCTTCGTGGTGGCGTTGGCGACGGTGGTGGCCCTATTCGGTCTGTATAGAACGGCACGGAGCGTGCCGCCGATTCACGATGTCACCACCGATCTCGACAACCCGCCGAGCTTCTCGGCACTCGCTCCACGTGCGGGTGAGAGCGAGCCGGTGGTCCCGGCCGGCGGACGAGCCGACTTGAAATCACTGTCCGCGATCGAACGCTGGCGAGTCTACCATAAGGAAGCCTATGGCGATCTCGAGCCGCTCATCCTCTCTGGCAGCGTGGAGGGGGTCACACGACTAGCCGAGCGCGTGGCCCGACACATGGGCTGGAAGGTGGCCCTCGTCGATCCGGCCGCGGGCCGGCTGGAGGCGACGGCGACCACCCCTTGGTTCCGCTTCAAGGACGATGTCGCCGTGCGCATCACACCGCTTGTGGACGAGCCTGGGAAGGTGCGGGTGGATGTCCGCTCGGTTTCGCGCATCGGGATCAGCGACCTCGGCGCCAATGCCAAGCGTATTCGAACATTCCTGCGCGCCCTTTCTTCTGCCGAGCAATCAAAGCGCGAAGGCTAGGAAAGGCCGACCGCTGTTCGGTCACGCCGGCTCTTTCAGCTGCCGATCATCCGGGCATCGGATACCATTGGTCGCGCCCCTCGCCCCTCTCAGCATCAGGCCTGCGACTTGGCCGGCGGAACGCAATCGGCTATGACCTTGATACCGAGCCGGCAAAACGATGCATGGATCCGGCTCGTCGAACGAAGCGGGAAGGCATGGACGGCGATCGCTTCCAACAGTTTTGGGCCCTTGTGACAGACGTCTGGGAGAAGGGCGTCGCCGGTGTCGATATCGGCACATTGGTGATCGCACTCGCCGTCTTCCTGTTCTTCTATGCGGTGCGTGGTCTGTTCACGCGGTCCGTGCTCGCAGCCTTGCGGCGGGCGGTTGCGCGCACGCGTACCACAATCGATGATGAAGTGGTCGCCGCGTTGGCCGAGCCGGTGCGCTTTGTGCCGATCGTAATCGGTCTGTTCCTGGTCAGCACCATTCTGCCGCTGGAAGGCATGGCGGCGGATTTTGCCGTGCGTCTCAATCGTTCTCTGGTCGCCTTCGTGATCTTCTGGGCGCTTGCACGAGCAACGGGACCGCTCGCAGCGGCCCTTCATCAGCTGGAAGGGTTGCTGACGCGTCCGATGATCGAGTGGATCGCCAAAACCGCCCGCGTTGCCTTCATTGCGCTGGGCGCGGCGGCGATTCTCGAAATCTGGGGCATTGCGGTCGGTCCCATCATTGCCGGGCTCGGCTTGTTTGGTGTCGCCGTGGCGCTGGGGGCGCAGGACCTGTTCAAAAACCTGATCGCAGGGCTCTTCGTGCTGGGCGAACGGCGCTTCGAGCCGGGGGACTGGATCCTCGTCGATGGCATCGTCGAGGGCACGGTCGAGGCCATCGGCTTTCGCACCACCACCGTGCGCCGCTTCGACAAGGCACCCGTCTACGTACCCAACAGCCAGCTTGCGGATCGCGCGGTCACGAACTTTTCGCGCATGACCTATCGGCGCATCTACTGGATGTTGGGACTCGAATACCGCACAACGATCGATCAACTGCGCACGGTGCGTGATCGGATCGAGGCGCTGCTCAAGAGCAACCCAGCAATCGTCCAACCGCCGCACGCCCCGCTGTTCGTGCATATCGACCGCTTTGCCGATTCCGCCATCGACATCATGCTCTACTGCTTTACGCACACGACCAATTGGGGCGAATGGCTCGCGATCAAGGAACGTCTTGCGCTCGACATCAAGCGCATCGTCGAGGAAGCCGGCACCGGCTTCGCCTTCCCCAGCCGGTCGCTCTACCTTGAAAGCTGGCCGGCCGGCGCGGAACCC
>CAZJPA010000042.1:0-17410 GCA_964547755.1 uncultured Sphingomonadales bacterium | reverse complement strand
GGTCGAGGTCCGCTTCAAGGCCTCCGGAGATGCGGCGCTCGACATCGAGTGCCGAGACAAGACTCTTATTCATCTCCCGCCAGGTAACGACCGCACCGACCTTGCCGACGATCCGATCGATTTGGGGCACGAGCGCATCCACATGGTCGGGATCGGCCACCATGATCTCGATATTGGTCACGGCATCCACCATGCCGAGCAGGCGCTGCGCCTCGTCCAGCGGCATGCCGATGAAGAGATTGTCGAAATCATAGATGCCGAGCTTGACCACCGCCCCCACCACGAAAGGAAGCCCGCGCGGGATACCGCCAAGCGGCGTCGCCACGAAGCGCGGCAGCAGCAAAGTCACCCGGTCACCCGGCCCGACACCCAGATTCTGCGCCAGCCTCTCGCCCAGGATGACGGTGCGCTCATAGGCCAGCTCGCCGAGATCACCGGCCACAACCGCCATTCCCGACAGACCGCCCGGCTTGAGCGCGTCATCCGGCAACCCGCGGATGAAGGCGCCCACGGCCGTCTCCCCGGCGATCGCCATTGCCTGGGCGTGGATGTAGGGGGTGACCCGCACCACGCCCGGCGTCGCGCGGATCGCGGCGGCCAGCTTCTCATAATCGCGGATCTCTCCCCCATAGGGGGCGACCACGGCATGGCCGTTGAAGCCGAGCAGCTTCTTGACCAGCTCGGCCCGGAAGCCGTTCATCACGCTCATGACGATGATCAGCGTCGCCACACCAAGCAGAATGCCGATGAGTGCAAAACCCGCGATCACGGAGATAAAGCCGTCCGCACGGCGCGCCCTCAGATAGCGCCAGGCCAGCTCCCATTCGATTCCCATCGCCATTCCATCTTCCGCACCGGCGGCCATCCCGTGAGGTTCCACCCGTCGTGGAGACAGGCAGGAGATTCCGTTCCTCTTGATGCCCGGGCACAAGCCCACATGCAAGATGCAGCATGGCGGCAGACGGCTTCGAATCGCAACCATCGGAAGAGCGCCCCCCTGGCTTGGATCACGGTAGGCTTGTCTTTCGCCAGCGTTCCGGCCTTCGCCTTCCGCAAAACTGTTGCACGGAAGCCACAGTCCGCCAGTTTTTCCGCCCTCCTGCTCCGGTAGGACGCCTCGGAAGGTGACATCACGCAGACAGACCAGTATTCTTGGGTCTGTCGGCCCGGGCAAGACAGCCGAAAGGTCTGAACAGGCCGAAGCCAAGAAAATTGGCGCGGTGGTTGGTGAAGATCTTGGCCGTATGAGCGGACTATCCGTTTATCGCGTGTCGGGATCACCACGGCCCAAGTTCAGGGAGGAAACGCCACGGATGTCGCGGGCATGAGCGCCCAGGCGCGCCCGCCGTTTCAAGGTGGCTGCCTCTGACCAGGGAAAGAGGCACAGATTTAAGGCTGCAACGGGTCCAACTTCGAGGCGTCCACGGCGGTGGGCGCTTCCTTTCTTTTTGGGGGGCGCATTGCTTGCGCGGTTCACGGCGAAAATCCGTCCGTCGCCCCGGCGGGGATGGGATCGAAGAGGAACAAGGCCGGTGCGCCTGATGCGACACCGACCTTGTTCAGGGCGGGGACAGGGAGGAGAAACCAGGTCAGCCTGCCTGCGGGACGATTTATCCACCAAATAGCGAGAGAATCGCCTGCGGTTGGCTGTTGGCGATGCTGAGCGCCTGCAATCCCAGCTGCTGCTTGACCTGTAGGGCCTGCAATCGCGCACTCTCGCGCGCCAGGTCGGCATCCACCAGATTGCCGATGCCGGTCTGCAGCGTATCTTGAATCACGGTCGTGAAGTCCCGCTGGGTCTGCAGCGCCTTCGCGCCGGCACCGAGCCGCGTCTGCGCATCGCTCAAATTGGCGATGGATTGATCGATCTTGGTGACCAGCGCCGCGGCCTGGGAAGCGGTATTGAAGGTGGAGGCCGGACCGAAGGTGATGATTGACCCACCGGGCGACATATTTTCGTGCTGGACTGTGATGTTCTGCTGCGCATCCGGCGTCGTGATCGCTACCACCTGGTCGGTTCCACCATCGATGAGATTCGTGCCATTGAAGGAAGCATTGGCGATAATGGTGGAAATCTGATCACGAATCTGCTCGAAATCTTGCTTCAGGGCTGCGCGGCTGGCGGCGTCCAACCCCGCGTCGGCGGCCGCCACCGCACGCTCCTTGAGATCGAGCAGCAGATCGCCGATCGCCTGCGAAGCCGCCAACGCAACATCGGTGGCACTGATCGATCGATCGAGACTTTGCGCAACCGCATCATAACCGCGAAAATCGGCCCGCAGGTTCTGCGCAATCGCAAAAACGGCCGCATTGTCCTTGGCCGACCGGATCCGCAGTCCCGTGTTCACGCGGTCTTGGGTTTCGTTGAGCTGATCGGTGGTGCGGGACAGCTGCTGGAGCGCACCCAGCGCCGCCGGATTGGTATTGACCGAAAACGCCATCGCCTTGATCTCCCTTTCGGCTCTCGTTTCCCATCCACCCCCGCCGGGCCATTCCATTCACGGCTCCGGATCGGCGGCACCCTTACTCATAAGCAATCACCGTGCCAAATATGGAATTTTCAGCAAGTATCTGAACATACGAATTATTCTTCTTTACCTCTCTCTTTTTCCGTCTCCATTCGGGCTTGCCCAGCCGCTCGGCAAAAGCTGCCAGGCCAAAAATGACGGGCTGGTGGGCCGGATGCGGAATGGGAAAGGGCGAGAGACCGCATAGGTCGCGGCCCCTCGCCCCCTCCTTTCTTTCCGACTCATTAGCCACCGAAGAGCGAAAGGATCGTCTGCGGCGCCTGATTGGCGATACTGAGCGCCTGCAAGCCCAACTGCTGCTTGACCTGGAGCGCCTGGAGATTGGCGCTTTCGGTCGCGAGATCCGCATCGACGAGATTGCCGATACCGATCCGAAGGCTGTCGATGACCTTGCCGACGAAATCCTTCTGCAGCTGGAAACGCTGGCGCCCGGCACCCAGCGCCGACAAGGCCGCGTTGACCGTGCTGATGGCGCCGTCGATCTGCGCCACCGCGGATTGGGCAGACGCGGCCGAAGCAAAGGTGCTGGCGATCCCCAGTGCTGCTACCGTCATGGTCTGTCCCGCCACGGAGAAGACCACCTGGCCGTTCTCGTTAATGGCGGCGACGGAATTGGCAGCATTGATCAGATTGGTGCCATTGAAGGTGGCACTCGCCACGATCGAATCGATCTGCCTGAGGACCTGCTTGAACTCGTCTTCCAGCGCCGTACGGGAAAGCGCGTCCAAGCCGGGGTCCGAGGCCGCTACTGCCGTCTCCCGCAGATTGATCAGAAGATCGGCAATCGATTCGGAGGCGTTGAGCGCCACGTCGAGCGCCGCAATTGACCGGTCGAGGCTTTGCGAAACAGCGTTGAAACCGGCGACATCCGCCCGCAGGTTCTGGGCGATGGCGAATGTCGCGGCGTCATCCTTGGCACTCGACACCCTCAAACCGGTATTGATCCGGTTCTGCGTGATGGCGAGCTGCCGGTTGGTTTCGTTCAGCTGTGTCAAAGCCACGAACGCTCCCGGGTTGGTGTTCACAGAAAAAGCCATGAGTCTTCTCCTTTCTGGATTTCCACCAGGCGTCCTTTTTGGGCGCCTCGAGCACGAGGCTCGACGCAGGAGAAGCAAACGATGTGCCACCATCTACATAACTGAATAATAACGATAATTCATCTGACCCGACGGGGCCAGACTATGCGCCGGGAGGCGAATTGTGCCGAGTCCGATAAAAGCTCTTCCCTGCCAAAACGGAAAAGGCAGGATATCTCGCCGCCTCTATCTCAAAGAGCGGGTGGTCTTGTGCCGGCCGCCAAGACGGTGACCTTTGTCGCATCGTCTACCGAACGAGGCACGATGCGCCTTTACCCTTCCCCCTCGCCCTGACGTCTGCGGCGGGCGGCCAGGAGTTTCAGGCGCAGGGCCTGGAGGCGGATGAAGCCCTCGGCGTCCTTCTGGTCGTAGCCGCCGGCCTCATCGAAGCTCGCCAACTCGCGGGCGTAAAGGCTGAACGGCGAGCGGCGCCCCACCACACGCGCTGTCCCCTTGTAGAGCTTGAGCCGCACCTCCCCGGTCACGAAGCGCTGGCTGCAGTCGATCGCCGCTTGCAGCATCTCGCGCTCAGGCGCAAACCAGAAGCCGTTGTAGATCAGCTCGGCATAGCGCGGCATCAGCTCGTCTTTGAGATGCGCCGCGCCCTTGTCCAGCGTGATCTGCTCGATCCCGCGGTGCGCGGCAAGCAGGATCGTGCCGCCCGGCGTCTCATAGACCCCGCGAGACTTCAGGCCGACGAAGCGATTCTCCACCAGATCGACACGGCCGATGCCATGCGCGCGCCCCAGATCGTTCAGGTGCTCCAGCAGCCGCGCCGGTGAGAGCGCCTCACCATCGACCGCCACCGGATCGCCGCGCTCGAAAGCAATGGTGATATATTGCGGCACATCCGGCGCATCCTCCGGCGCCAGGGTGCGCGAGAAAACATCGTCTTCGGGCTCGCGGTCCGGATCTTCGAGCGCCTTGCCCTCGCTTGAGGTGTGCAGCAGATTGGCATCCACCGAAAACGGCGCCTCACCCCGCTTGTCCTTGGGCACCGGGATCTGATGCGCCTCGGCGAAGGCGATGAGCGCCGCACGCGAGTGCAGATCCCATTCCCGCCAGGGCGCAATCACGCGGATCTCGGGATCGAGCGCCGCGTAAGCCAGCTCAAAACGCACCTGGTCATTGCCCTTGCCGGTCGCGCCATGGGCAACGGCATCGGCACCCGTCTCGTGAGCGATTGCGATCTGGCGTTTGGCGATCAGCGGCCGCGCGATGGCAGTGCCGAGGAGATATTCACCCTCATAGAGCGTGTTGGCGCGGAACATGGGAAAGACGTAATCGCGCACGAACTCCTCGCGCAGATCCTCCACATAGATTTCTTTCACGCCCAACATCTCGGCCTTGCGACGCGCCTCGTCCAGCTCCGCTCCTTGGCCAAGGTCGGCGGTGAAGGCCACCACCTCGCAACCGTAAGTCACCTGCAGCCATTTGAGGATCACCGATGTATCCAGGCCGCCGGAATAAGCCAGCACCACCTTGCGCACAGCATCACCCGCCATTGCCGTTTCCTTACCCACTTTCGCCTCGGAGTCCGCAAGAGACCATAACGCATCCATCTCGGCCTTTGCTTTAAGCCGGTGCGGGCGGCCTTGCCAAGCGCTCATTGCCTCGGGCAAGCTCGCCGCCACCCGATAGCGCAGTACAGGATGGACGCAAAATCGCCGTCACGGTCATGGACGCCCTCAGCTTCACGACGCTCTTTCCCAACCCCGCCCAGCCTCGCCATGGGCTGTTCGTGGCGCGGCGCCTGGCGGCCATCGCGCGCGAGGGGGTGGGGCTGCGGGTGATCGCGCCGGTGCCGCGCGCCATTCTCCATGCGCGGTTGCGCCGCGCCTATGCGCCGGAAGAGGCCCTCCCTGCGCGCAGCGCGTGGGAGGATCTGCCTGTCTTCCATCCCCGCTATCCCATGGCGCCGGGCTTGGGACTCATGCAGCCCCGGCTGTTGGCATGGGCCTGCCGAGATGTCTTCGCGCAAGAGGTCACGCGGCGGCGACCGGCTGTCGTCGATGCCCATTATCTCTATCCGGACGGCGTGGCGGCCGCGCTGCTCGCCCGGCGCTTCAATCTGCCTGTTGTGCTCACGGCGCGCGGCAGCGACGTCAATCACATTCTCACCCTTGCCGGCTATCGACGGCAAATCCGATGGGCCTTGGACCAGGCGGCGCGGGTGATCACGGTTTCGGAAGCGCTGCGCCGGGCTTTGCTCGCTGAAGGCTTAGCGGAAACCAAGGTCGTGACCATCCGCAACGGCGTCGATCCCACGCTTTTCCACCCGCGCGACAAAGCGGCCTGCCGGCGGGCGCTGGACTGGCCGCAAACGACGCCGATCCTGCTGTCCGTCGGCCATCTCGTCGCCCACAAGCGCCATCGCCTGCTGCTGCCGCTGCTGTGCGCGTTGCCCACGGCCCGGCTCGTGATTCTGGGCGAAGGGCCCGAACGCACCAATCTGCGACAGATGGCGGAGCGTCTGGGGGTCGGCGCGCGCCTCCTCCTGCCGGGTGAGCGGCCGCCGGCCGCCGTCGCCCAAGCCTATGCGGCGGCCGATCTGCTGCTGCACCCCTCCGAGCGGGAGGGCCTGCCCAATGTCGTCCTGGAGGCGATGGCCTGCGGCTGCCCCGTGGTGGCGGCACCCGTGGGGGGGCTGGCGGAAGTGGTCCCGCCGCCACCAGTCGGTGCGCTGGTCGATCCGGAAAACGAAGACGCCTTGCTCGGCGCGGTGCGCACAATGCTGGCCAATCCGCCCGCTCGCCGCGCGCTTCTGCGCCATGCGGCCCGCTTTTCCTGGCCGGCCTGCGCGCAAGCCGTCACCCGCCTCTTCGCCCAGGTCGCCCGTCAAAATCGCGTGCCAAGTTGATGTGGCCGATGACCCGCCGCCCCTCCTGTTCCCCCTCTTACCGCCGACGCCGGCCCGCCTCCCTTGCCATATTCGATAATGCGAATATATAGGGAAGCAGCGGTGCGAACGGAAAACGGGAAGGGTGACCGCGCAGGAGCGCCCCAAGACGAACAGGCCAGACAGACGGAAAGGAAGACGGGCCATGAGCTATTATTTTGCGACCGAGCTGGAGGCGGGAATGGACGAGGCCATCGCCCGCGTCACCGAGGCGCTGGCCGAGCGGGGATTTGGTGTGCTCACCCGCATCGACGTGGACAAGACGCTCAAGAAGAAGATCGGCGCCGATTTCCGGCCCTATGTCATCCTTGGCGCCTGCAATCCCCATTTCGCGCATCAGGCGCTCACAGCCGAAGACAAGATCGGCACGATGCTGCCCTGCAATGTGATCGTCCAGGAGATCGCGCCCGGACGCGTAGAGGTGGCGGCCGTCGATCCCATCGCCTCGATGGCGGCGATCGACAATCCGGATCTGGCCACGACCGCGACCAAGGTGCGCGACCTGCTCAAAGAGACGATCGCTTCCCTCGCTTCTGTGGCCGCGCCTGCCGGGTGAACCGGACGTTCCCACGCGCCGCCGGCTGTGTGAGCGGGCAAGGGGCAAGAGCCGGCAGAGGTCGTACTGCGAAAGACGCAACCCTGGCCCGCTGGGGCATCGGCAGCGGTGCCATCTGCTGAGAACGGCCATAGGCAGGAGAAGGTCACCGGCATGCGGCAACTGCGAAAACGTGTGCGATTCTGGTTATGGCCTGTGGGCTTCGTGTTTCTGCCGGTTTTCGGCGTGGTGGCCGTGGTGGACCTGACGACGGACGGCCGCGGTGGTCCGCATCATGGTTTCTGGTTTGGACCGCTCGTGATGTTTCTGCTGTTCTTCCTGGCCTTGGCGCTGGTGGCCTGGTTCGCCCACTGGCTCACGCGACCGGCCGGTGGCGCGCCCGGGGAAGAGGAGATCGACTTTGGCGATGCGGAGCGCGATCCGGCGATCCAGGCGTTGCGCGAGCGGTTCGCCCGCGGCGAGATCGACGAGGCGGAATACCGGCGACGCTTGGCGGTCCTGATGGAAACCGCACCGGGCGCGCTTGATGCCGCAGAGGACTGAGCTCCTCTTCCCTGACCCGGCTACGGCCGCGGCGGATGGGTATGACTGCGGATGAAGCGACGCAGATCCTCCGCCAATCGCGCAAGCGAGCCCTCCTCCACATACATCATATGCCCGGCCGGATAGTAGTGAAAGGCGATGCGGTCTTGCGGAATGCCGGGACGCGAGAGCGCCAGCTCCGCGCCGAAGAAGGGGGTCGCGAAATCATACCAGCCGGCCGCGACGAAGACGCCGAGATCCCGGTTCTGCCGGAGCGCCTGCCCGATGAAGGGCGCCAGATTGAGATAGAAGGGGCGCCGCATATCACGCAGCTTCCAATCCCATCTCGCGCCCAGCCCTTTGATGGTGCGGTATTCCCGCTCCCAGTCCACACCGAGATTGCGCCGCAGATAGTGATTGATGGCGGCTGTATAGATGCCGTCGATTCCATAGAAGGCGGGATCCATTTCCGGCCGTTCGCCGGCATCGTCCGCATCGCGGCCCGTATAGCGTGAGTCGAGCCGGCCGACGACGAGCCCCCGGTCGCGCAGCAACTCTTTCATGTAGCGAAACAGGCCGACGCGCAGACGCGCCCGATCCAGATAGGTTTCCGACAGGCCCGTAAAGTAGGCCAGACGCGCGCGCACCCGGCTGCGCTCCGGATCGGTGAGGGCCGCTCCCTTCATCAGCGCCTGCAGGTAGGGGCCGGCCGCAAAGCGCCGCGCCGCGTCGAGAAATGTCTCCAGCGGCGGACGCGGGGTGACCTTGCCGTGATACCAGGCCGTCGCCGCCATGGTGGGCAGCAGGATCACATAGGCCATCTCGTTGCCAGGCACTTCGGCACGCGCCGAAAAATCGAGAATGGTGGAGATCAGGATCAGGCCGTTGACTGCGACATCGTCCACGCCGCCTTCGAGTTCATGCACCACGGCGGCCGTGCGGGTGGTCCCATAGGACTCGCCGCCGATGAACTTCGGAGAATTCCAGCGGCCGGTGAGCGAGAGAAAGCGGCGGATGAAGCGCGCCATCGCCTTGGCATCCGCCTCGATGCCATAGAACTCTTCGTTCTTGTGCTCACCAAGCGCGCGCGAGAATCCCGTCCCCACCGGATCCACGAACACGAGATCGGTGACATCGAGCAGAGAAGCGGGATTGTCCACGATCGGGTAGGGCGGCCCGCCATCGTCGCGCGCATCGGAGGGCGCCACCACCCGCTTCGGCCCGAAGGCACCCATGTGCAGCCACAGGGAAGCCGATCCCGGCCCGCCGTTCCACAGGAAGGTGATCGGCCGCTTTTCCGGCTTCGCGCCTTTCTTCATATAGGCGATATGGAAGATCTCGGCTTCCGGTTGCCCGGATTCGTCCTTCAGGATGAGGGTGCCGGCGCGGGCCTCATAGGCGATCTTGCGTCCGGAAAGGGTGATGGTCGCCTGCTTGCGCCAGACTCGGGGCGTGACCTCCACCGGCTTGTCGGCGGCAGGCTTGCCGCCCTGTGCGGAAGCTGCCGGGGCAAGACCACCGACCACCACACCCAGAAGAAGACCGATACCGACCAACCTTGCCGCACGGCCTGTCCGTCTCATGCCCTGCTCTCCCTTCCACGAGCCGCCGGTTCCTCTGTGACCGGCTGCGCACTGGATAGCAGGCTTGCCGATGATTCGGGAGCCCCGCCTTCGTTATAACCGGCCATTGCTCATAACCATCCGCCGCTCCTGCACAGGCCGCTTCCGCTCTCAAGATACGCGCGCCACCTTCAGGAGAGTTTGTGCCTTTGCCCGCCTTGCCCTGGCCAAGAGAGGGTCTTGCGCGCGTTCCCGGTTCCAAAAAGGCCATCTCTCCAAACGGCGGCACCAACGCGGCCGGAACAGCCACACGCCTGCCCGCCCATGCAAAAACAGGATTACTCTTATTACGTGTTCTATTGACAACATGAGCATATAAAAATATTATTTGCGTAGGCATGTGGGCGGCGGGTCAATGATGGGAGGGCAAGAAATGGCCAGCAAGATGCCAGGCGCTGTGCGCCGTCCGTTCATTTTTTCCAAGCGTGAGGACGTTGTCGCCCTGCGGGCGGAACAGGAGAAAATCATCAGAGAACTCAGCGAGCAGGAATGCGAAGACATTGGCGGTGGAAAACCGCCAAAAACGCCTCCCACGGGAATAGGCAACCCGAACACGACGACTTGCTACACAAATTCAACAAGTATTTGGCCGAAACGGTCACTATGCCTCGCGGATGACCCCCGAGTCGACTTCAACTGAAAGAGAAGGTGGAGGCAGACAGGGGGCAGATTCTGCTCCCTCCGCTTTTCCTTTTAGAGAGACCCCGATATTGGGAAACCGTTGTGACCGGACTGCTTATATACGGCGCTGTCAATGACGCGCATATCCGCCTCGTCACCCACGCCCTTCAACAGCACGAAAACATTCGCTGCTTCATCTACGACCCGTGGAACAATGTCCGCGCGACCTATCGGTGCGGAAGCCACAAAAGCTTGGACCCGACCATTTGGGCCCAAGAAATCGTTTGGCATAACGACGAACCGCATTTTCCTACTCAACGGATCGAGCTGAAAAAGGATGTCAGGGCCATTTGGTTGCGCAACAAACGCTTTATAGACACGATAGAAACGCCACAAGACCAAGATAAATTCTTTTCATCACGGGAGAATAGCGCTTTCCTTTTTGGAATCATTCCCACCTTCAATATATTGCATTTCAACAATATCACCAGCATCCACCTGCAGCGCTTCAAAATACTGCAGCTCGATATGGCAGAGCAGGCCGGTTTTCGGGTTCCCGAAACACTGATCTCGTCCGACAAGAGGACGATCGCAAGATTCGTGAAGGAGGCGCCGACAATTATCAAGCCGCTCCATACGAACTTCATCCCGCCGACGATGGACGGCTCAGATTCCATGATCGTTCTGATGACGAATCGTGTGACTCATACAGAAATTCGTGACACGCCGGGCAAAAGTCTGGCGGCAGCGCCCAGCATCTACCAACGCGAAATCCTCAAGGATCATGAGATCCGTCTTGTGGCGTGCGGAAATTCTGCTGTCGGCTACCGCATTGAATCGCAGCGCAGTCGCCTTGGCAAACTTGATTGGCGCCGTGGCCAAGTGGAGCCAATCTTCCAAAAGATGGAAATTGCGGGCGCTCTGAAAAAGGCTGCTGTGACATATCTCAGACTGGCCCATCTCCAAAGCGGCGTGTTCGATATCGCCGTCGACAAGGAGGGACGGGCATGGTTCCTGGAATGCAACAGCGAGGGGCAGTGGGCTTGGCTTGAACCTTATTGGGACGGCCCGATCGCACGCATGTTCGCCCGTGAAATCACGCATCTGCTGCAAAAAGACCCAACAGTCCAAAACGGTAAGGCGGGGGTAGACCATGCACGCATTCGTAACGGTGAAGACAGCCGCGAGCAGCGCCGCGCGCCTTCAATCAGAACCCCAATATTCCGTGCACGGCGAAGATAGGAGACAAATCTTCACCGCTCTCCCTCCCCTCTTTCGGACCGGTATATGGATCATCAAGGTCATCCTTCTGCACCGCCTACACTCTTTCGTTCTTTTTTGCTCCCTACTGTTGGTCCTGGCCGACACCCGCAGCGCAGCGGCCGACGGATCATCACCATCCCAGATATACGAAAACGCCCTCCGGCAGGCGGCCGCCGTCCTTGTCCGCAGTCCGTCCCTTGATAAACCCGCCGTGCTGGCGGCTTGCGCATGTGATGAGGACTGCGCGAATGGCATGGTTCCCCTCCGTGCTCTTGCTAACATCTGTCGGGTGCCCGACGGGCAGGATAGGGTGACCGTTCAGGCGGCTTTCGTGATCCATGCCCTGGAAGGCCAGGGGCTCCACCTGACGGGACAGGATCCCGACAAGCTGCTTGCAACCTGCTCGGCTCTGAGCGAGCGGGTGCGTCGGACGTTCGAAGCGAACACACTTTTGTTCTCGCGGCGGCCGCTTGCCTGGAACGGGCCGATTGGCGACGTTGATACCGAGCTGGTTGTTCGCGCAACGCTCGATCAGGCGGTTCAGGAACTGAATATCGTTCAGGTCGATGCCGCTACCATGGCCGGTGCTCCCAAACGACTGCCTCTCCCCTGTATGGGGCTTTTGGCCCTAACCGATACCATTACCAAGCAAGAAAACACGCATTGGCTGCGCCGGCAGATGGAAGAGGCAGGGTATGATCCCTGGCGCGTGAGCACGAATTATGCGCTCGAGGGCGCAGCGAGTTTGATCGGCGGACACAGCTTTGACGACGACATCCTCTTCTTTCATGAAGCCGTTGTGCGCGCTTATCGCGAAGGCCGTGTCGCGCCTGTGACCTATGCGGTCCACGAGGACCAGGTTGCGCTTATGAAGACCGGCAAGCAGATCTACGGCACCTATGGCGGCTGTGCGCCCGACGGCAAGAGGGTGGGGGCACCTCCTGTCATCGACCTCAAGCGCATGAAGACATTCTGGCACGCCCACAATCTGCCCACGCCAGACGAACAATGTCGTCGCGCGGCGCAAGCCAAGCCCGCAACGCCATCCGACGGCAAGCATCCTTAATGCCGCTCGCGTCGGGAGAACGCGCATCTCACAGACGGTGCGGTGGGAGCACGGGTTATGCGAATTCCAGGATCACCTGATCGACGGCCAGGCTGTCTCCAGGCTTGACGTGGATGACCTTGACGACGCCGTCCTGTTCGGCGCGCAGGATATTCTCCATCTTCATGGCCTCGACGGTGACCAACGGCTCACCGGCCTTGACCTCCTCGCCTTCGGTGACCGTGACCGTCACCACCACACCGGGCATCGGACAACGCAGCTCCTTGGCGCTCGCCGTTTCCTGCCGTTCCGGCATGAAGCGCATGAGATCGGCGACATGCTTGTCCAGCACCAGAACCTCGCGACTCACCCCGCGGGTGGCGACCTGCCATCCCATCACGGTGCGATCGACCTCGACGGTCACCGGCCGCCCGTCGATGGCGGCCGCGAAGACGGGATTGCCCGGCGTCCACCCGGTCTCGACCGCATGACGCCGGTCGCCGATCGTGACCGTGGCACCGGCATCGGTGGGCACCAGCACCGCTTCGACCGCCGCCTCGCCGGCTCCCATGAGCACTGCAAGCGGTCGCCCGGCCACGGCCGGCGGCTCTATCACTTTCCCCGGCACCGAGCTTGCCCGCGAGCGCTCCACCGCCTCGACATAGACCGCCGTGGCGATGAGAATGCGCCGTTTCTCCTCCGTCAGCGGCGCGCCGTGAAAGCCATCCGGATACTCCTCGGCGATGAAATTGGTCGATAACCGCCCGTCCCGAAAACGCGGATGCTCGACGACGGCCGACAGGAAGGGAATGTTGTGCCGGATGCCGCGGATGTAGAACGCATCCAGCGCATGGAGCATACGCGTGATCGCCTCGTCTCGATCTTCCCCCCAGGTCACGAGCTTGGCGATCATGGGATCATAAAACATGGTGATCTCGTCGCCCTCGCGCACGCCGGAGTCAACACGGATGTGGCGTTCACCGTCCGGCGGCTCGCGATAATGGGTGAGCCGGCCGATGGAGGGCAGGAAATTGCGGAACGGATCTTCGGCATAGATCCGGCATTCGAGCGCCCAACCATGGAAGGAGACCTCGGCCTGTGTGAAATCCAGCCGCTCGCCGGCTGCGATCCGGATCATCCACTCCACGAGATCGAGCCCCGTGATCATTTCGGTTACCGGGTGCTCGACCTGCAGCCGGGTGTTCATCTCAAGGAAGTAGAAATTGCGGTCCTTGTCGACGATGAACTCCACCGTGCCCGCCGAATGGTAGCCCACCGCTTTGGCCAGCGCCACCGCCTGCGCGCCCATCGCCGCACGCATCTCGGGCGTGACGAAAGGGGAAGGCGCTTCCTCGATGACCTTCTGATGCCGGCGCTGAATGGAACATTCGCGCTCGCCGAGATACAGGACCGTCCCGGCCTTGTCGCCGAGCACCTGGATTTCGATGTGGCGCGGCTCGGCGATATATTTTTCGATGAACACCCGCTCGTCGCCGAAACTCGATTTCGCTTCCGAACGCGCACGCGCGAAACCTTCGCGACATTCGGCATCGTCATGCGCGATACGCATCCCCTTGCCGCCACCGCCGGCCGATGCCTTGATCATAACGGGATAACCGATCTCACGGGCGATTCGCACGGCCTCGTCCGCATCCGCGATCTCGCCGAGAAAGCCGGGCACGACATTCACGCCGGCCTCACGAGCCAGTCGCTTGGACTCGATCTTGTCGCCCATCGCCGCAATTGCCGATGCCGGCGGACCGATGAAGACGAGACCGGCCGCCTCCACGGCTTCCACGAAGGCGGGGTTTTCAGACAGGAAGCCGAATCCCGGATGGATAGCCTCGGCCCCCTTGTCCTTGGCGGCAGCGATGATGCGCGCGATCTGCAGATAGCTTTCCGAGGCCGGGGGCGGACCGATGCAGACGGCCTCGTCGGCCATATCGACATGCAGGGCGTCGCGATCGGCCTCGGAATAGACTGCAACCGTCGCAATCCCCATCTTGCGGCAGGTTTTGATGATGCGGCAGGCGATCTCACCGCGATTGGCGATCAGGATCTTCTTGAATGGCACCGTCATCGGACCTCCCTGCTCAACGGGGGCGCATGGCCCCTTCTCGAGGACAGCCGGCGGCGAGTCGCCTCGCTGCCTGACCGCCTTAGTTAGCGGCAGTGGACGATCCTGGCAATTCTCCCGCAAAAGGAAGGGAGCGAGTGAAGAGCGAACGCTTCTCTGGAGTTATCCCGATCTTCCCGAATGCTGGGGCCATGACCGACGGGAAAGCCCAGGAAGCACCCGCTGGACCGCATTCCTGACCGCATGTGCGGTCACGTCACGATATGCGTCTGTCTGGCAGCCCCCGTTCTCTTCACCGCCTGTCGGTTCCGCATGCCTGGGGGCAGGTGCACCGAGCGCCCTGCTCTGGCGCGTATGCGTTCAGGCCGCCAATCGGGGATTGAGGAGCGCGGCGATCGCCTCTTCGCCGTCTGCACCGCGCAGCTGCCGACACAGCTCCTTGTTGCGCAACAGCCGGGCCGCCTGCGCGAGCGCGCGCAGATGCTCGGCATTCGCCTGAAGAGGAGCGAGCAATAGGATGAACAGATCGACCGGCTTGTCATCGATGGCATCAAAAGGCACGGGCTCAGCCGCACGGCCGAAGAAGGCATGAAGCCGATCCAGCCCCGCAATACGCGCATGCGGCAGCGCCACACCCTGTCCCACACCCGTGGTGCCCAGACGCTCGCGCTCAATCAGGGCATCGAGAATGGCACCGGCCTCAAGGCCGACCTCCTCGGCGGCGGCGCGCGCCAATTCCTCCAGCAGCTGACGCTTGCTGCGGCCCTTGAGAGCCGGAAGAATCTTGTCGATCTTCATTGTCCAACCAATGCGGTCGCAGAAAAAAGACTGTCGATCCCCGGCCGTGTGGGCCGGTCGCATCCGACCACTCGTCTCTGATCTGCCCCCCGTGGACGGGGTTGTCTCTTCTCTCATCCCCCGTCTGGCGCCTCCGGCACCTTCACGAAGGGCGCCTGCTTCTATCGCGCGGATCGGGCGAGGACAAGGGGCATTTCGCCCGACCACCGCCGATTCTTGGTAAGCCTATGTCAATTCAAACTTTTTCATTCTCCGCCTCTCGACCGAGGAGGGAATGCCCATGGCCTCGCGATATTTCGCGACTGTCCGCCGCGCGACATCGATTCCTTCCTTCTTGAGCAGCTTGACGATCTGATCATCCGAGAGCACCCGCTTCGGATCCTCATTCTCGATGAGCGCACGGATCCGCGCCCGCACGCTGGCGGCCGACAATGTCGCCTCGCCCGAGGTCGTCGAGATGGCGGTGGTGAAAAAGGCCTTGAACGAGACGACGCCGCGTGGCGTGGCCATGAAGCGCTGAGACGTAACACGTGAGACGGTGCTCTCATGCATGCCGATTTCCTCGGCCACATCCTTAAGCGTCATGGGCCTGAGGCCCGCGACACCGATGCGAAAGAAATTCTCCTGGCGGCGCACGATGGCGGTGGCGACATTGAGGATGGTGCGGGCGCGTTGATCAAGGGCCCGGATCAGCCAATTGGCCTCGCTCCAGCATTGGGAGAGGAAACGCTTTTCCGCACGCGAGCGGGCATGCGTGCGCACCTCAGCATAATAGCGGCGATCGACGATCAGCCGGGGCAGACTCGCCTCATTGAGCTCGACTCCATAGCCCCCTTTGGGAAGCGGACGCACGATCACGTCGGGCACCACGGGCTCGGCCGTGGCGGCGCCGAATTGCAGGCCGGGCTGCGGGTCGAGGGAACGGATCTCGCGAATCATCTCGCGCAGATCCTCCTCGTCCACACCGCACAGCTTTTTCAGACGGGGGAAGTCCCGGCGGGCGAGAAGGTCGAGATGGGCAAGCAAGGCCTCCATCGCCGGATCCAGCCGGTTGCGTTCCGCCAGCTGCAGCGCCAGACATTCCCCCAGTGAGCGCGCGAAAACACCGGTCGGCTCCAACGCCGTCAGACGCCGGCGCAGTGCTTCGAGCTCGTCTTCGGCAACCCCCAGCTCTTCGGCCAGCGCCACCAGATCGGCAGTCAGATAGCCGCGATCATCAACAAGATCCACGAGCCGCTCGGCCAGGAAACGCGCGCGCTGGTCGGACACGACATGCGGCAACTGTGCCAGAAGATGCGTGCGCAGATCTTGTGTGCGCTCAGCCAGATTCTCAAGCGCCGGCCCTTCTTCGTCGAAGGGGTCGCGACGCCTGGCGCCCGAGGCCGTCTCCCAGCCTGCGCCGGCACGATCGCTTGGGGCATCGTCGAAGACGGTATCTTCGAAATCGGCATCGAGCGGGGCATCGGCCCCTTCGATCATGCCGTTGCCGTCCAGCCCGGCATCCGCTGCATAGACACCAGCCTCTTCCTCATAGCCCGAAGCCGGCCCCTCCGTCGCCCGGGTCTCATCGGCGAAGCCGACCTCGCCGGGAGGGGCTGCGAGATCGAGAAAGGGATTGATCTCCGCCTGTTGTTGCAGATAGCCGGCCAGCTCCAGATTGGGCATCTGGAGCAGTTTGATCGCCTGCTGCAGCTGGGGGGTGAGCACCAGCTGCTGACCGACCTTGAGCTGTAATCGCGGACCAACTGCCATGAGACCACAGGTTAGATGCTAAAGGCTTCTCCAAGGTAAACGCGCCGCACCTCCGGATGCGAGAGCACCGCCGCCTTGTCACCCTCCATCAGTACCCGTCCCTCATAGATGATATAGGCCCGGTCGATCAGATCCAAAGTTTCGCGCACGTTATGATCCGTGATCAGCACGCCGACCCCGCGATCCTTGAGATGCGCCACCAAATAACGCAGATCCGCGATCGCGATAGGGTCAATGCCTGCGAACGGTTCGTCCAGCAAGAGAATGGCGGGATCGGAGGCCAACGCCCGGGCGATCTCGCAGCGGCGGCGCTCACCGCCGGACAGCGCCAGCGCAGGGGTCTTGCGCAAGCGGGCAAGGCCGAATTCCGCAAGCAGCGCCTCCAGTCTCTCCTCGCGACGCGTGCGATCCGGTTCGTGCAATTCGAGAATGGCCCGGATATTGTCCTCCACATCAAGACCGCGGAAGATGGAAGCCTCTTGGGGCAGATAGCCGATGCCCAGCTGCGCCCGGCGATACATCGGCAGATGTGTCACTTCCATTCCGTCGAAGAGCACATGCCCCGAATCGGGGGCGATCATCCCGACGAGCGTATAAATAAGCATTTAGCAAAAACACCTCTACTTAATGCGTCTAATAATGACATAAAAG
>CAZJPA010000041.1:0-17504 GCA_964547755.1 uncultured Sphingomonadales bacterium | reverse complement strand
GCGCCTGTCTGAGGCCGTGATCAAAGAGCTCGCCCTTTATGTCTACAGCCTCGGCGGCGGCGTTCCCGACGAGGATACGCAAGACGTCGGAACAAATGACACCGGCACGGGCGCGCGCTGATTGCGCCGCTCGGGACGCCGAGAAACCGAGGGCGCCGATCTGCGGAAGGGATCCGCTTGCGGCGGAAGGATGCGGCGGAAAGATCTGCTCAGCCGCGTGCCGGACCGCAATGGCGTGTCTGAATGGCGAGCGCCGTGAGGCGGCTCCTGGGCGCGGCCCCGGCTGGGAGCGAGGGAAGCTGGGCTTCCATTTTATCCCTACGCCATTATATTCGTTGTCATGAACATAAGGCGAGCAGCATGAGGAGAGCGGCATGACGTCCGCATCATCGGCGTCCGGTACGGCGCAGCCGGCAGGAGCGGGCTCCACGACGGTCCGCAGGGAGCCGGGCACAGCGGGGCGGACCATTGGACGCAAGCAAGGCGGTGTCACCGCGCCGGAGCGGCATCGCGACAGCCTCTATGCGCCACGCGAGCCGATCTATCCCAAGCTTGCCCATGGGCGTTTCCGCCGCATCAAATGGGCGGTGATGATCGTGACGCTGTCGGTCTACTACCTGCTGCCCTGGTTGCGCTGGGACCGCGGACCCAATGCGCCGGATCAGGCGGTGTTGCTGGATCTGCCGGGGCGGCGCTTCTACTTCTTCTGGATCGAGATCTGGCCGCAGGAGGTCTATTACGTCACGGGACTGTTGATTCTGGGGGCGTTGGCCCTGTTTCTGGTCACCGCTCTGTTCGGGCGGGTGTGGTGCGGCTACGCCTGCCCGCAGACGGTCTGGACGGATCTGTTCATCCATGTCGAACGGTGGATCCAGGGCGACCGCAACAAACGGATTCGACTCGACCGTCAGCCCTGGACCGTCGAGAAAATCTGGAAAAAGGGGCTCACCCATCTGATCTGGCTTGCGATTGCGGTGGCCACGGGTGGCGCCTGGGTGTTCTATTTCGCGGATGCACCGACACTGGCGCAAGAGCTGATCACCGGTGCGGCGCCGCTGCCCGCCTATATCGCCATCGGTGCTTTCACCTTCACCACCTACACGCTGGGCGGGCTGATGCGCGAGCAGGTCTGCATCTACATGTGCCCCTGGCCGCGCATTCAAGGGGCGATGTTCGACGAGTACACGCTGCTCGTTTCTTACGATGAACAGCGTGGCGAGCCGCGCGGTCCCCACAAGAAGGGCGAGCCTTGGGAGGGCCGCGGTGACTGCGTGGACTGCAAGCAATGCGTCGCGGTCTGTCCCATGGGAATCGATATCCGCAATGGTCCCCAGCTCGAATGCATCCAATGCGCGTTGTGCATCGATGCTTGCGACGCGATCATGGACAAGGTCGGCCGGCCGCGCGGGCTGATCCGCTATGCGACGCTGGCCACCTCCTCCGGCGAGCGTCTGGCCTTCAAGCCGATTCGGCCGCGCACCTTGATCTATGCGGGGCTGATCGCACTGGTGGGCGGGATCATGCTGTTCGGGCTGCTCACGCGTGCCGACGTCGGACTCAATGTGCTGCATGACCGCAATCCGCTTTATGTGCGGTTGTCGGACGGCAGCATCCGCAACGGCTATGTCATCAAGGTGCTCAACAAGGCGCATGAGGAGCGCCGTTTTCACCTGAGCCTGTCGGGTCTTCCGGACCACACCCTGGTGCGCCCGTTCGCGAAGGGCGATCCGGCGATCCTGACCGTGGGACCGGATGCTGTGGGAGAATTCCGGCTCTATGTCCGTGTGCCCCGCGATGCGGCCCGAACGCTTGCGGCGCAGGGTCATGAGGCGACTATCCTATTTGCCGTTCGCGACCCGATCTCGGGGGCTCAGGCGCGGCGCGAGAGCGTCTTTACCTTGCCGGCGCATCTGCGTTAGGCCCAAGAGAAGGTAGAGAAAGGGCATGGCCATGGGCGCATCCAGCGGGCAGGCCGATACGCATGATCGGCGCATCACGGGGCGCCATGTCCTGTTGGGGATGCTTGCCTTCTTTGGAGTCGTCTTCGCGGCCAATGGCGTGATGATGTGGATGGCGGCCCGCAGCTTCGACGGCGTGGATGAGCCGGATGCCTATCGCCGCGGCGTCCACTACAATGAGCGCCTGGCCGCGGCCCGCGCCCAACGCGCGCTCGGCTGGCGGGTGCGTGTGGATCTGCCGGCCGTCGCCGGGGACGGGGCGCGCCGGCGCGTCGTGGTGACGGTGCAGGATCGCCAGCGGCAGCCGCTTGCCGGTCTTGCTGTCAGAGTGACGATGCGCTCGCCCGTCAATGCCCATGAGGACCGGATGGTGGCTCTTGCCCCCGATCCCGCGCATCCCGGGCAATACGGCGGGACGATCACACTGCCGCGGCTCGGCAAATGGCAGGCCATCGTCGCGATTCACGACCAGGCCGACCATCGCTGGCGCGGCGTCTTCGATCTGTTTCTGGCGCCGCCCGCCGCCGCGCAGGCGGGAGCCGGATCATGACACCGCGCGGAGAGGATCGCGGCGACCCCCCTGCTGAGAGTGAGGAGCTTGCCGCCTCCACCGGGGCGCTTGCCGAGCAGGTCTTCCTGGTGCCCGGGATGCATTGCGCGGGCTGCATCGCCAAGATCGAGCGTGAATTGGGGCGCCTGGCGGGAATCGAGTCGGTCAGAGCCAATCTTTCCTTGAAGCGCGTGCGCATCCGCTACCAGCCGCAGCGATGGGATGCGACGACGCTCAAGGACCGGCTCGCCGCGATCGGGTTTACCGCCAGCGTCTTCGACGCGGCCGCCGCCGGCGAGGAAGATCGCAAGACCAGCCGCGAGTTGCTTCTGGCGATGGCGGTCGCCGGTTTCGCTGCAGCCAATATCATGCTGCTGTCGGTTTCCGTCTGGGCCGGGTTGTTCGACGATATGGAGCCCTGGACGCGGGCGCTGATGCATTGGTTCTCCGCGCTCATCGCGTTGCCGGCGGTGGCCTATGCGGGACGACCCTTCTATCGCAGCGCCTGGGCGGCCTTGCGGAAGCGACAGATGAATATGGATGTGCCGATCTCGCTGGCTGTGCTGCTGGCCACGGGGGCGTCATTGGCCCAGACGATCCGTGGCGGTGTCCATGTCTATTTCGATGCCGCCGTGACCCTGCTGTTCTTCCTGCTCATCGGCCGTTACCTCGATCATCGCATGCGCGCGCGGGCCAGTCGGGCGGCCCGTGATCTGTTGGCGCTCCAACAGGTGGAGGCCATTCTCCTCCGTCCGGACGGGCGTGAGGAGCGCGTGCCGGCAGATCGACTTGAGCCCGGGTACCGGGTGCGCGTGTTGCCGGGCATGCGGGTGCCGGCCGACGGCGTCGTGCACGCCGGTCGCTCGGAAGTCGATGCCGGTCTGATCACCGGCGAGTCCGTGCCGGAAGCCGTGGGCCCCGGCGCGCGCGTCTATGCCGGCATGCTCAATCTGACGGGACCGCTCACGATCACGGTCTCGGCCGCGCGTGAGAATACCCTGATCGCCGAAATCGCAAGCCTGATGGAAGCGGCTGAGCAGTCCCGCTCGCGTTTCGTGCGGGTGGCCGATCGCATCGCGCGCTACTATGCCCCGGGCGTGCATCTGCTGGCCGCCGCCACCTTCCTCGGCTGGTGGTTGCTGAGCGGTGTCGGTTGGTATGGTGCGATGATGACGGCTGTCGCCGTGCTTATCATCACCTGTCCCTGTGCGCTGGGCCTGGCGGTGCCGGTGGTGCAAGTCGTGGCCTCGGGCGCGCTGTTCCGGCGCGGGATCCTGCTGAAATCCGGCGATGCGCTCGAGCGGTTGGCGATGGTGGACACCGTCGTGCTGGACAAGACGGGCACGCTGTCCGAGGGACGGCCGCAGCTCGTCAACGCCCATGAGGTGGAGGCGGCCGATCTGGCACTGGCTGCGGCGCTCGCCCGGCATTCTCACCATCCGCTGGCCCGTGCGCTCGTGGCGGCGGCCGGCTCCGATGGACCGATGGTCCGGCTGGAGGCGGTGCGTGAAGAACCGGGCATGGGGCTGGAGGCAATCGCCGATGGGCGTCGTCTGTGTCTGGGACGGTTGGAGTGGATCCTGCCCGAGTTGACGGAAATCGGTGACAAACCCGCCCGTGATGACGGCAACGGGCCCGGTTTGTGGATGCTCTGGGAAGGGGATCGGCCTGTGCGTTTCACCTTCCGGGACTGTCTGCGGCCGGATGCGGGCGAGACCGTCGCAGCGCTCAGGGCCCGCGGCTTGCGGGTTGTGATGCTCTCCGGCGACCGGCCGGCGGTGGCCGAGGAGGCGGCGGGCCGGCTCGGCATCCAGGAATGGCGCGGCGGCCTCAAACCCCAGGAGAAGATCGCCGCCATCGCCGCCCTCAAGGAACAGGGGCGGCGGGTGTTGATGGTGGGCGACGGGCTCAACGACGCACCGGCGCTCAAGGCCGCGGATGTCTCGATGTCACCGGCGCAAGCGGCCGACATCACCCATGCGGCCGCCGACCTCGTCTTCCAGGGCGAGCGGCTGATGCCGGTGGTGGAAGCGATCGATCTGGCCCGTGCCGCACGGCGGCGGGTGTTCGAGAATTTCGGCCTCGCCTTCGCCTACAATGCGGTGGCGGTGCCGCTGGCGGTGGCCGGATTCGTCACGCCTCTGATTGCGGCGGTCGCGATGTCGAGCTCCTCGCTGACCGTCACGCTCAATGCGCTCAGGATGCGTCTGGCAGGCCGGGGGCGGAGAAACGGCCTGCGGCGGCCACCAGCCGCCGCCGATCGGACCGCATCGGCGGGCTGAGCGAGCCGGGAAGGCGGCCGGAAAAGAACAAGACGCGCGGCCCGCCTCACCGTGGCGGAGAGGGCGAGCAGTCATGGTGGAGAGCGACCCATGAGCATTCTTGCGGTCCTGATCCCGCTGGCGCTGTTTCTGGGATTGCTGGGGCTTGCCGCCTTCGTCTGGTCCGTGCGCCACGACCAGTATGAGGATCTCGACGGCGCCGCCCAGCGCATCCTCCTCGATGACCCCACCGACGACCAGGTGGAGAGGTGAGAGGAAAGAACGGGCAAGACATGGGAAAAAGCCGCGGTCTTGCTGCCTTCGGGGGCAAAGGCCGGGCGCCGCGCGCGCCCTTTTCCCGAGGGAGGGCGGATCGCCTTGGCGCTCACCCCTTGAGGGCGCAGGTCACCTCGTCGGCTGCGCGTTCGGCCGCCTCGAGCGCGCCTTCGAAGTAACCATACCAGCGGCGGGCGGTTTCGGTTCCGGCGAAGTGCAACGCACCGGTCGGCGCCCGCAGTTCGGGGCCGTAGGCGGTCCATGTTCTTGGGCCCATGAGCCCGGCATAGCAGCCGCGGGTCCATTCCTCGGCGCCCCAGTCCTTGTCCACATAGGCGATCGCATCCCGCGCCGCCGGGCCGAAGAATTCGGCAAAGGACTCGAGCACCGCCGCCCGCCGCTCGGCGGCCGGGACCGCGCTCAGGCGATCGGCCTTCGGTCCGATCACGAAGCCCATCAACAACCCGGCGCGCGCGCCTTCTTCCGTGTTGTCGAAGGTGACATGCACCGGCCCGCGGCCGCCCACCGCTTCGCCCGAAAGCCCCTTCTCCCGCCAGAAGGGGCGCGCGTACTGGGCGATGCATTTGATCGCACGGCCGGCCGGCATGCGCTGCCAGAGCCGGTCGCGCCGCGCCGGCACGGGAGGGTCGAAGCGGATCCGACGCAGCTGATTGGGAGGCAGGGCCAGGATCGCACGGCGGGCGAGAACCTCTCCGGTGTCCATGCGCACGCGCACGCCGCCGTGGTCGTGGACGATCGCGGCCACCGGCGCACCGAGCAGCAGCCGCACGCCCATCCGGCGACAGCGCGCCGCATAGCGCTCCGCCAGATCCGCGATACCGCCGAAGACCCGGTCCTGTTGGGCGCCGCCTTCCACCTCGAGCAGGCCGCGAAAGCCGTCGGCGGCGCGGGCATAGAAGAGCGCATGAAGCAGCGAGATCTCTTCAGGCGTCGTGGCGAACACGGCTCCGATACCGATCGTGAACAGCCGTCGGGCCGTCCGGCTGCGCAGATGCCGACGCATCCATTCCGCGACCGTCATCCGATCCCAGACCGGTGCTTTGGGGTGTTGCCAGGGGGCCTCGGGATCGAGCGAGGCAGCCATATGTTCGAACTGCCGCAAGGCCAGCTCCAGCGCGATCAGGGCCCATGGCGAGGCCGGCGGGATCAGACCGCGATAGCGTCTTGCCCGGTTTCCCAGCTTCAGCAGGCGCGCGCCCGCATGATAGAGGGGATAGCTGCGCGCGCCGAGATCCGAAACCAGTCGATACATCCGGTCGTGCCCGGGCCCGATCCATTGACCGCCGACATCGACGGTATCGCCATTGGGAAAGCGGTGCAGCTCCGCCCGGCCGCCGACCCGCTCGCGGGCCTCGATCAGCGTGACCGCGAAGCCGCGATCAGCAAGCAGGGCCGCGGCATGCAGGCCGGAGAACCCGGCACCCACGACGACGACATCGTCGCGCTTGCGGCTGTCTTCATCCCTCCTCATCGCCGCTCTTCCTGCGTTCCTCCCTCTCCTGCCGGGGAAGGGTGCTCTTCGCCTCTCCGGCGACAGACGCCGGCTCGTCGTATCCCAGCAGCAAGGCGGCCAGGCCCGCGCGCAAGCCATCGATGCCGTCACCTTTGACCGCGCTCGTCATGTGCCGGACCGGGTGACAGGCCGGGCGGCCGGCAAGACGACGGGCAAGATGGTGGTCCAGCGCACGCTGCTGGGATGCAGAAAGCTTGTCCATCTTCGTGCAGACGATCTGATAGGAGACGGCGGCCTCGTCGAGGATGTCCAGGACCGCAAGATCATTGGGTTTGAGGCCGTGGCGGGCATCGACCAGCAGGAGCACGCGGACAAGCTGCGGCCGGCCCTTCAGATAGGCGGTGATCAGGGTGTTCCAAGCCTTGACCAGCTTCTTCGGTGCCTTCGCATAGCCGTAACCCGGCATGTCGACGATGGTGATGGCGGGCGGCAACCGGGTGGCGAGCGGGTCCTCACGCACCGCCGTCGGCACGCTTAGACGATAGAAATGCAGCTCGCGGGTGCGACCGGGCGTCTGCGAGCTGCGGGCAAGCGCGCGACGACCGAGGAGCGCATTGACGAGGGCGGACTTGCCGACGTTCGAGCGTCCTGCGAAGGCGATCTCGGGAGCGTCGCCATCCGGTAGATCGGCCAGGGTGGTGACCGCGCGATCGAAGCGGCAGGCACCGGCGAACAACCGTGCGCCCAGCGCGTGCAGCCTTCTTCTCGCCTCCGGCTCGTCAGGCGCGGCGGGCCTTGGCATTGCGCTTCATGTCCTCCCGCATGATCACCCACTGCTGGATGGCCGATAAGATGGTGTTCCATGTCCAGTACATCACCAACCCGGCCGGGAACCGCGCCATGATGAACATGAACACGAAGGGCATCGCCATCATGATCCGCTGCTGGATCGGTTCGGCGGCCGGTGGATTGATCCGCTGCTGCAGGAACATCGCCACCGCCATCAACATAGGCCACAGCCCGACGGCCAGAAAGGCCGGCGGGTCCCAGGGGATGAGACCGAAGAGGTTGAGAATCGTGAAGTGATCGGGCGCCGAAAGATCCTGGACCCAGAACAAGCCGGGCTGATGGCGCATCTCGATGGTCACGAACAGCACCTTGTAGAGGGCGAAGAAGACCGGGATCTGCACCAGCACCGGCAGACAACCCGCAGCCGGATTGGCCTTCTCCTTGCGATAGAGCTCCATTATCTCGCGCTGCAGACGTTCCCGGTCGTCCTTGTAGCGTTCCTGGAGCGCCTTCATCTTGGGCTGGACGGCCTTCATCCGCGCCATCGCATGGTAAGACTTGTTGGCCAACGGGAAGAACAGCAGTTTCACCAGAACGGTCAGCAGCAGGATTGCGATGGCGAAGGATCCCGTCTGCTTGTAGAGCCAGTCGAGCGTGTAGAAGATCGGTTTGGTGAGAAAGATGAACCAGCCCCAGTCGATCGCGCGGTCGAAGAGCTTGATGTCGTAGCGCTCGCCGTAAGACTCGATCAGATGCACCTCCTTGGCGCCGGCGAACAGATGTGTGGTCACGGCCTTGCTCTCGCCGGCCGGCACGACGGTCCGCTCGGTCAGGAAGTCGGTCTGATAGAGAGGCGCGCTCTCCGTTCCACGACGGAGGAAACGGCCCTTGAAGGGCACCGTCTGATCCGGAATGAGCGCCACCAGCCAGTATTTGTCCGTGATCCCGAGCCAGCCGGAGACCGTGCGATCGCTGAAGTCGCCGTCCTTCGCCAGATCCTTGTAGCTCTTTTCCACCAGCTTGTCGTTGAACACGCCCAATGGACCCTCATGCAGAATATAGTAGCCCTGGACCTTGGGCGTGCCATGACGCTGGATGAGGCCGTAGCCCGCCAACACCAGCGGCACATCGAGCGGGTTTTTCACCGTGTCCGTGATGGTGAAGAGATAGTTTTCGTCCACCGCGATCCGGCGGATGAAGGTGACCCCTTGCGGGTTCGTCCAGGTCAGCGTGAGGGGGCGATCAGGGGTCAGGACGTCGCCGTCGGCCTGCCAGAGCGTATCGGGGCCGGGCGTGGCCATTTCGGTGCCGCCGGCATCCGTCCAACCGAAGCCTACATAGTAGGCGCGCGCCGTCTGCGCCGGCGTGAGCAGGCGGACGGGCGGCGCATTCTTGTCCACGTCCTGGCGATAGTCGGTGAGCACGAGATCGTCGATGAACCCGCCCTTGAGCCGCACCGAGCCGGACAGCCGGGGGGTTGCGATCTTCACCCGGGGGCTGGCGGCCAGCGCCTCTTCGAGAGAAAGCGGCTGTTGTCTCGAGCCCGCCGCCGCCATCGGTCCGCCGGCCGAGGGCGCATGGGGCGTCTGCTCGCTGTGGGGCGCCCCTGCGTCCGCTTCCGGTTTCTGCTGCGGTTTCGGCATAAAGAAATAATCATAGGCGATCAGCACCAGCATCGTCAGCACGATGGCGACGACGAGATTGCGCTGTTCTTCGGTCATGCCTGAACGACTTTCCCCTTGTTGCGCATTTCACTTGTCGGACGCGCGCCTGTCGGCTTTGCGTGGTCCGTCGGGAACCGGGTCGAAGCCGTAGCCGCCCCAGGGGTGACAACGCAAGAGGCGTGCGAGCGTCAGCCGACCACCGCGCCAGGGGCCGAAGCGGCGAATGGCCTCCTCGGCATAGGCGCTGCAACTCGGCTGATAGCGGCAGCTCATAGGCAGCAGAGGCGAGATGACATGCCGGTAGCCCGCCACCACCGCCAGCAAGGCGGTCTGTGCCAGACGGGACGGAAATGTCTGGGGCCGCGGTTCATCTCCCATCGCTGCGGCCTTTCCGGGTGAGACCTTGCTGTGTGAGATGCGGAACGCCCGCTTGCCGGCGGGATCCAGGCTGCCGTTCGTCCCGATCCAAGGAACGATGGACGGCTCTTGTCGCCGAGCGCAGATCCCGAAGAATGCCGGCGAAGGGACGATGAAGCGCGCCACGCCGGCCGATGAGGACGTAATCGATGCCCGCCCGCCCCTCGCGGGGCAGCACCAACGCGGCCGCCGCTTTGAGCCGCCGGCGGATGCGGTTGCGCACCACCGCCTTGCCGGTGCGTCTGGTGACCGTGAAACCCACGCCGATCCCGTCGTCCTGACCGGCCCGCCCGGCTCGCTCCGTTGACAGATGGCGGGCGGCCTGGAGCACGAGACTGGGGCGCGCCACCCGCAAACCGGCACGTTGGACCGCAAGATACTCGCTGCGCCGCTTCAGCGGGCGAAGGGCGACGGGCTCGCCATACTCACGGTCCCGCATGTGTTCCATGAAAGGCTTTCACGCATCACCCATCCTGCCCACATGCCGGCTCCCGCGCGCCGCGTCCCCACCGGATGCCTCGGGCCGCTTGCGTCCCGCTGACAAAGACTGGAATGGATGGGCCGACAGCTCCGTATTTACGCGCTCAGACGCTTGCGGCCCTTGGCCCGGCGCGCCTTGATGATCCGCCGCCCGGCCTTGGTCGCCATCCGAGCACGAAAGCCATGCCGGCGTTTGCGCACGAGTCGACTCGGCTGATAGGTCCGCTTCATCTTCGGTCTTCTCCCTTGGCATCATGGCCGCCGCGCGCACATGGCGCGATCTGGTCCGACGACGGCAGGCACGGCTTCACGATCGCTTCCACACAAGACGATCGTTCCAATACACATCTCGTTCCAACACGCATCACCCCACGCCCGGCTTGCTGCCGGTGGGGCTGACGGCCGATGCCGCGATTAGCGCTTCGCATCCAGCTTGTCAACGATCCCTCAGGCGAAGAGAAGGCGGCCCGCGACGGCCGGCGGCTCACGAATATTCACAATTTCGTGTGATTTATCTTGAGCCCTTGAGTCGGCAATCTTTTCCCGTCATGGACCGAACCTGAGGACAAGGAGCGTGCGGCAATGACGCTCCGATTTGCGGGACAGCGCACACGGCTCGGGCTAGAATGAATGGATGAATGTGGAATGGGAGTACGGGTGGCAGAAGGCAACCGGATCAGACCGAAGGGCCTGTCGCGATTCTGGCCCATCCTCCTGCTGATCGTGGCCGGCGCCGTGGTCATGACATCGGGCGTGGGAGAGTATTTGCGCTATGAAGCCCTGACCACGCATTTTGCGGAGCTGCGCCAGTATGTCCGACTGCATCCGGCGGCGGCTCTTGCCGTGCTCGTGGTGGTCTATGCTCTGGGCACGGCGGTTTCCATACCGGCGATGAGCGTGGTCTCGGTGGCGTCCGGAGCGCTTTACGGCGGCTGGCTGGGCGCCCTCGGGGTGACGGTCGGCGCGACCTTGGGTGCCACCGCTGTCTTTCATGCCACCCACACCTCTTTCGGGACGGCTCTGCGCGCGCGTGCCGGACCATGGCTGAGACGCTTCCAGAAGGGGTTTCGCCGCAACGAGTTCTTCTATCTTCTGGCGTTGCGGCTGATACCGATCATTCCCTTCTGGGTGCTCAATGTCGTGCCGGGTTTCCTGGGCATGCGGCTGCGCAACTACATACTGGCGACGGTATTGGGCATCCTGCCTGGGACCCTGGTCTATGTGGCGATCGGGGCGGGAGCGGCCAAGGCGATCGCGAACGGCGACATTCTCGAACCGGGTCGGGTGCTCATGCAGCCGCATATCCTGTTGCCGCTGTTCGGTCTCGCGCTTCTGGCCGTTCTGCCGGTGTTTCTGCAGCAATGGGCCCCTTTTCGCGCTCTCCTGGGGGAAAATGGCGATGCCGACAGGGGCTCCGGGCGAGGCGACGGGTCGGAACCGTAAACGTCAGGGCCATCTCCTTTTCGTTCCGGCGCGCGAGGGCATCGCGGCAGGTCTGACATGTCCAACATGCTCGATCTGCTTCTTCAGGATTTCTATGCTCATGATCGGGGTCGGTGTGGGATCCGGTCGTTGGTTGAGGGGCTGTCGCCAAGGGATGAGAGGATGGGTGTGAAACGAAAGATGGCGCTGGATCCCGATATCCTGGTCGTCGGTGCAGGTGCCGCCGGTCTGTCGGTGGCGGCGGCCGCGGCGATGCTGGAAGCGCGCGTGACGCTGGTCGAGCGGGCGAGGATGGGCGGCGATTGCCTGCACACCGGTTGCGTGCCCTCGAAGGCTCTCATCGCGGCTGCGCAGCAGGCCGTCGCGGGCAGGCAGGCGGCCGGTCTCGGGATCACCTATTCGGCTCCCCGCATCGAAGCCCGCGCCGTCCTTGCCCATGTGCGTGAGGCCATCGCGCGCATCGCGCCCCATGATTCGCCTGCCCGCTTCGAAGCGCTGGGGGTGACGGTGATCACCGGCGAGGCGCGGTTTCTCGATCGTCGTCGGATTGCTGTGGGGGATCGTATTCTCACCCCGCGACGCATCGTGCTCGCGGTGGGCGCCCGGCCGGTGGTGCCGCCGATTCCCGGGCTTGCCGCGGTTGCCTATCACACGAACGAGACGATCTTCACCTTGGACCGCATCCCCGACTCCCTGGCCGTTCTCGGGGGTGGACCGGTCGGGGTCGAACTCGCCCAGGCCTTCGCCCGCTTGGGCAGCCGCGTCGTGGTGTTCGAGCAGGGCGAGCTGCTGCCCGGCTTCGACGCGGAGCTGCGGGCCGTCTTGCGGGCGCGGCTGGCCGAAGACGGCGTGGATGTGCGGGAATCGGTGCGTGTGCGGGCCGTGCGCGCCGGCGACGGCGGCGGTATCGTGATCACCGTCCAAGACGAGGCGGGGCGAGAAGAGGCGGTCACAAGCGCAGAACTGCTGGTCGCGACCGGCCGGCGGCCGGATTTGACGGCGCTCGACCTGCCGGCGGGGGGCGTCGCCATCACCCGGGACGGCTTCATCGCCGTGGATGCCGGCCTGCGGACGACGAATCGCCGCGTGTTCGCGCTCGGTGACTGCATCGCCGCCCCGCAGTTCACGCATGCAGCCGGCTATGCGGCCGGCGTGCTGGTGCGGCGGTTGCTGACAGGCTGGCCGGTCAGGGCGGATTTTCGTTGGATTCCACGGGTCATCTATACGGATCCTCCGGTCGCCGCTGTCGGTATGAACGAAGAGGCGGCCCGGGCCGAGCACGGTGGCCGTGTCCGGGTCTTCCGATCCGACTTTGCCGATCTTGACCGGGCTGTCTGCGACGGCCGGGCCACGGGTTTCGCGAAGCTGGTCACGGTCGCAGGACGGCCGGTGGGCATGGCAGCCGTGGGACCATGGGCGGGCGAGCTGATGGCGGATTGGAGCGAGGTCTTGAGCGGACGCCGTTCCCTTGCGGCATTGACGGGACGGATCTGGCCCTATCCGTCCTATGGAGAGATGAATCGCAAGCTTGCGACTGCGGCTATGCGCAGCAGACTTGAGGGGAGCGCCTTGCGTCGCGTATTGCGGAGCTGGTGGCATCTGCGACGTCTGTTCTAGGAAGACGGATGCGGGACAAAGAGGGCCGAGACCGGGTGCAAGGCGGACCGACGGCGGTTCTGCGCCGCAGCCTGTCGAGTCGCCTGCTGGTGATCACGATCGCTTCCATCATGTTGGTGGAGGTGGCGGTCTATCTGCCCTCGATCGCCAATTTCCGGCGGATGTTTCTGGAACAGCATCTCGCCAGCGCCCAGGTGGCCGTGCTGGCGGCTCATGGCAGCGGGGCGTCCAGCGCGCCGGATCGAGAGACGGCGGGCCGGATATTGCGCACGATCGACGTCCTCTCCGCCCGTCTCAATCTCCCCGGTCGGCCCGAGATGGCCTTGGCGCTCGAAGAAATCGGGGCGATCGATGCACGATACGATCTGCGGGGAGAAGGCGCGCTCGATCTCATCCTCGATGCTTTTGCGACATTGGCCAGACGCGGGCGCGGGATCATCGAGGTGCGCGCGCACGCCATCAATCTGGAGGGCGGGTCGCTCGCCATCGTCATGCGCGAGGGGCAGCTGTTCCAGGCGATGGTCACCTATTCACGCAACATCTTTCTGCTTTCCTTGATCATTTCTCTGTCTACGGCCGCTCTGGTTTTTGCGAGCCTGTATGTGCTCATGGTTCGGCCGATGCAGCGGCTGACCCGCGCCATGGTCCGCTTTCGCGAGGCGCCGGAGGATCCGGCGAGCACGCTGGTGCCCAGCGCGCGCAGCGACGAGATCGGCGTCGCCGAAGGAGAGTTCGCCCATCTTCAGCATGAGCTCAGACGGGCGCTCAAGCAGCGGCGGCATCTGGCCGAGTTGGGAGAGGCCGTCAGCAAGATCTCGCACGACCTGCGCAACATTCTGGCGACAGCCCAGCTGTCGTCCGAGCGGTTGATGCTGGTGGACGATCCCACCGTCAAGGAACTGTCGAGTCGGCTGCTGCGCGCCGTGGACCGGGCGCTCGACCTGGCCGAACGGACGCTTCGTCACGGCCGTGCCGAAGAGGCGCCGCCGGCGCCGCAAGCGGTAGATTTGCGGGCGTTGGCGGATGAGGTGGCCGTCTCACTCGGCCTTGCGGGCGACCCCATGGAAGCGGCCGGCGGCCGGATCATCTTTCGGAACCGCGTCCCGCCGGCTTGCCGGCTGTTTGCCGATCCCGACCATCTCTTCCGCATTTTGCTCAATCTCGGCCGCAATGCCGTCCAAGCGATGAGGCGGCAAGAGCAGGGCACGCTCACCGTCTCCGCGCGGCCGGATTCTCGCGGCATGGTGGTGGTGGAGGTCGCCGATACCGGTCCCGGCCTACCGAAGCCGGCCCGCGAACATCTGTTCGTGCCTTTCAAGGGGTCCACCCATGGTGTCGGCCTGGGATTGGCGATCGTGGCCGAGCTGGTGCGCATGAACGGCGGGACCGTCTGGTTGGAGCGCACGGGGGCGACCGGCACCGTCTTCGCCTTCCGCCTGCCGGCGGTCGAGGCGGGCGGCCGCGCATCTGGCGAACAGACGCATCCCGCCCCGTCCGCCGCCCCGTCCGATACGGCCGAGGGATGAGCCTCATCGGTCATCGGCCATCCGTCATCCATAGTTGCAAGGCCGGGTGGCACGAAGGGAAGGGCAGGGGGGGTGACGAGGAGGAAGAGTACGGGCAGACGATGCGCGACAGTTCCGTCTTCGCCAAGATGGCAGAACCGCCAGCGTGCTGGCGAGACAAGGCCGGCCGGCCGTTTCCGGTCTATCGCTCTAACGCGCGCGCACGATCCCTTCGCGACGGGGATCCGCGCCGCCGCGGTAATGGGGACGGCCTTCCGCATCGTAGCGCACCGTAAAACCATGCAGCCCCGAGACCATCTCTCGGCGCTGGATCCGGTGGCCCATCGCTTCGAGCGCGGGCACGAGCGCTTCCAGGGCGGAGCCTTTCTCGATCGCAAGGGTCTCGCCGCGGCCGAGCAGATTGGGCGCCGCGATCGCCTGTTCGATCGGCATCTGCCAATCCAGCACGCCGATCACCGTCTTGGTGACATAGCTGATGATCCGGCTGCCGCCCGGCGAGCCGATTCCCATCACGAGCCGCCCTTGCGGCCCGAAGACGAATGTCGGGGTCATGGACGAACGCGGCTTCTTGCCGCCTTCGGGACGGTTGGCGACGGGACGTCCCCGCTCGTCGCGGGGATTGAAGTCGAAATCGGTGAGCTGATTGTTGAGCAGGAAGCCGTCCACCATCACGAAGCTGCCGAAGGCGATCTGGACGGTGGTGGTGAAGGTCACCGCGTTTCCTGCACGATCGATGGCCACCAGATGACTGGTGGAGGGATGGTCCGGCCCCGTGCCGGCACCGGCGTCCTTTGCGCCCGGCGGGTGGCCCGGGGTGACCGTCTTCATCGCATGATCCAACCGAATGAGCTGGCGTCGCCGGCTCAGATAGTCCTTGTCGATAAGACCGGGCAAAGGCACGGGATAGAACCGGGCGTCGGCGGTGTAGCGGTCGCGGTCGGCATAGGCGAGGCGGCTGGCCTCCGCATACAGATGAACGGCCTGCAATCCCCAGGGACGCATCCGCGCAAGGTCGAATCCCTCCAGAATCCCGAGCATGGCCAGCATCGTGCTGCCGCCGGAAGACGGTGGACCCATCGCGCACAATCGATAGACCCGGTAGCGCGCGCACAGGGGCGGTTCGACCACCGCTTCGTAAGCCGCCAGATCCGCAAGCGTCATCTGGCCCGGCGAGAAGGGATTCTCCCGCACGGCGCGGACGATGTCGCGAGCGATGCTGCCGGTGTAGAATTCCGCCACCCCGCGTTCGGCGATCAGCCGCAGGCTGCGCGCATAGGCCGGGTTCTTGAGGATCGTACCGACCGGTTTGGGATTGAGGTCTTTCGTGAAGAAATAGGGACCGGCCTCACCCAACTGCGCCGGCGCGGTGATGCCGCGCTTGCGGAAGAAGGCCGCATGGCGGGCCAACACCGCATGAAGCCGGGGGCTGATCGGGAAACCTTCCTCCGCCAGGCGAATCGCGGGAGCGAACAGCCGCGCCCAGGTGAGCCGCCCATGCCGGCGATGGGCGAGCGCCAGCATCCGCATGACGCCCGGCACGCCGACGGCGCGACCGCCCAACGCAGCGTCCATGAAGGCCATGGGTTTGCCGTCGGAATCGAGGAAGAGCGTCTCGTCCACGGCGCGCGGCGCCGTCTCCCGCCCGTCGAAGGCGGTCACCCGGCCGCTTTTGCGATCATAGAAGAGGAGGAATCCGCCGCCGCCGATACCGGAAGACTGCGGCTCGACCAGCGAAAGCACCGCTTGCATCGCGATCGCGGCATCCACCGCCGTGCCTCCCTCTTCCAACACGGCAAAACCGGCCTTCACGGCGGCCGGATGCGCAGCGGCCACCAGGATTTCGTCGCCCTCAGCCCATTTGGCGCCCTCATCGCCCAAAGACGGACGGCCCGAGATCAGCAACGCGCCAATCCCGAAAATGACGCTCAGACGCAGCAGGGTTCGACGGCGGGCAGACACGACTCTTCCTCCCGACAATGATGGACGCATGACGACGGCCCCCACTATAGCCTCGACGATTCGCAGGAAAAGGGGGCATGATCAGGAATCATGCCTGCCGATGTGGAGGATGGGCAGGCCCATCCATCCGCGGCGGAGGCGGCGGAGGGTAAGGAGAAAGGCGGGATCATGGAGATCGCCACCGCACCCGGGGCCACCGATCTGATCACCGACGTGCCGGGACTGGCCGTGGGCCATGCCGAGGATAAGCGGCTGCGCTCGGGCACCACGGTCTTTCTGCCGGCGGACGGTGCCCGCATGGCTGTGGACATGCGCGGCGGTGCGCCCGGCACGCGCGAGACGGATGCACTCGACCCCGTCAATCTGGTGGATGTGGTCCATGCTCTCGTGCTTTCCGGCGGCTCCGTCTTCGGACTGGCGGCGGCCGACGCGGTGACCGAGGAATTGTCCGCGCGCGGAATCGGGCTTGCGATCGCCCCGCGCCCGGTGCCGGTGGTGCCGGCGGCCATCCTCTTCGATCTCGCCAATGGCGGCGACAAAGCCTGGCAGGGGGACAATCCCTATCGCCAATTGGGCAGACAGGCGCTCGCCCGCGTCTCGCACAGCGATCGTTGCGGTCGCGTGGGTGCCGGCACCGGTGCGCGTGCCGGCGATCGGGACGGCGGCTATGGGAGTGCGAGTCTGGCGATCACAGAACCAGTCCGACTTCTGGTGGGCGCCGCTGTGGCCGTGAACAGCTTCGGCTCGCGCCATGATGGGCGTGAAGACCGCCTTTCCTTGCCCAAGGCGCCGCTGCTAGCGACGAACACCACCATCGCTGTGGTGGCCACGGACGTCGCGCTTAAGAAGGCGGCGCTCAAGCGGGTGGCGATCATGGCGCATGACGGACTCGCCCGCCGGATTCGCCCGATCCACACCCCCTTCGACGGCGACACCGTCTTCGCCCTGTCCACCGGTCGCCGCATGCCCCCGGCCGATCTGCCGCCGGCCCTGCTGCTGACGATCCTGGGCAGCCTGGCCGCCGACGCTCTGGCCCGGGCCGTGGACAAGGCGCTCGCGGCCGCCTGAGGAGGGCAGATTTGGTCTTTCA